>JBDRFA010000001.1:0-3948 GCA_043819235.1 Candidatus Omnitrophota bacterium
TCTCTGACCATCTGCGCTACTATTTCCGTGCGCTTGTTAACTATCTCGGCCGCTCTTTCTTTCGTGTCGGCCGTGGCGTATAGCCTGAACTCCGGGGCGTTGCCTGACGGCCTTATGTGCGCGGCGTCACCGCCCGCGAAAACCACGCGTATGCCGTCTATGAAGTTTATCGAAGTTATGCCCGGAAAACCCCTCTCCGCGCTGAAGTACCGGCTTAACCCCTGTTTAATGGCGTTCAATTCATCAACCGCCCCGGCGGAGGCTGTTTCCCGTCTGCCGCCCGAGCGGGTTACCGTCACGCCGCCCGCGGAAAAATCCGCCTCAAGGATATCCCCGTCACCGGGAGAGAACTCCTCTATTATCCGGCGTCCCAGTTCCGCCGTATATCCTTCACACCCGGCGGTTTTATCGTCGACGATGTCCGCGTGCGTGTACCTCGGAGGGAGCTCTTCATCGATAAGCTCCGAGACTTTCTTACCCTTACTTTTTGAAAGAAGAAGCGCCGCGATCAGAGGCAGTACGGCGTCTCTTGTGGGCAGCGCCTTCAGGACTCGCCCGTTTATCTCCCAATCGCTTCCCAGAAGGAACCCGCCGTTGGATTCCCAGCTGACCGTCTTCCGGGCCGCGTTCTTCGCGAGTTCGTCGTTCATCGCCTTAATGACATAGGGCGAGCCGATCCTCGTCCTTTCCACTTTGACGCCTTTCGCGGACAGGACGCTCAGGACCGCGTCGTTCGCGCTTACGGGTACGGCGGCGAAGTCCGGCGACAGGAAAAGTGATACCAGCGCCCCGAGCTTATCCCCGGGAAGGAACTCTCCTTTCTCGTCCGCAAAAAGCGGCCGGTCCGAATCCCCGTCGGTGGACACTATGGCCGACGGCCCATATTCCGCGGCCCATCCTTTAAGAAGCACCCTCGTCTCTTCCGACACTTTTTCGGTGTCGACGGGGACGAACTTTTCGCTCCGCCCCACACAGATGACTTCGGCGCCAAGGCCCTCGAATATCTTTTTTACGATATCCCTCCCGGCGGCGGAATGCTGGTAGAGGACTATCCTGGACCCTTTCAGGGCATCGGCCGGGAAAACATCAAGGTAACGCCGGATATAACCGCCGGCAGCCGCTGCCTCGAACTCCGCTTTTTCCTCGGCGTTATCCGTAAGCCCCCGGAGCGCGGACGGGCCTTTGAAAGAGCCATTATCGTCAAAGAGCGAACTTTCCGCCTCTTGCGCGTATTCCGCCTCCCGCGCTATAGCGACGTTCCTCAGGATATCTTCTTCGTCGGATTTGAGGACCTCGCCCGAGCGTTTCGTGAATTTTATGCCGTTCCTGTCCTCGGGTATATGGCTTCCCGTGACCATTATGCCCGGCATGCCTTTTTCCATGGCATAGTTCGCGAGGACAGGGCTGGGCACCATGCCGCACAGGTCCGCTTCATACCCCGCGTCCCTGACTGCCTTCGCCACAGCGGCCATTATCCGCGGCGTGCTATCGCGCCTGTCGCCGCCGAGAGCGATGTGGCCGCCGCGGCCTATCTCTCCCCTCTCCTTCAGAAAACCTATGAAACCCGACGCGTTGATATAACACTCCATGTCCGTCATCGCCGTGACCTTATCCCTGAGCCCGCTGGTCCCGAACTTGATCGGGATGAACTTCTCCGAACGTCCTTTTATCCGATTCAACCTGTCCGCCACTTCCGCTCTTCTCCTTTCAAGTTCTTTCATGCTCGCGCCCAGCATCACGTTATACGCTTCCAGGAACGACATGCTGTTCCCGAGAACGGGCACGTTATAATTCCTGTCCTTATCCCTGAGGTCGGTATCTTCCGATACCGTCATATCCGCTTTACCTTTTTCCGTGAGCACGGACACATGCCGCATACCTTCCTCAAGCGCGAGGTCCTCCGCGCCTAAGGATTCGTACAGGCCGCTTTTATCCTTAAGCGCCGTTCTCCCCGTCCTTATGCTCCTAACGGCGAAGGCCCCCGACATCTCTATGTCGCGGAACTCCGAATCCAGTATAACGCTTTTCTCCACTTTTCCCTTACCGCTTAAGTCGCTGTTAACGATGACCGAGTCAACAACCTCGACATGCGGCCCTATCCGGGAATTTACGATGATGTTGCCGCCCTTATCCCTGTCTTCCGGGAGGCCCGCGACCGTCCGGGCGATAATTCCGCGCGCGCCGGTATCGTTGAGGGAAAGGAACTTCTCCCGCATTGCCTTATGCTGGCCGATATCCGCCCAGTATACGCCGGGCCCCAGATCCAGCACTTTAAGGTTAAGCGGCCTTCCGTGTTTTTCCCGGAAGATCCTTTTTACGTTTTGCGCCTTCTCGAAAAAATCCGGCACCATGGTTTCCAGCGCTTTAAGGCCAGGGTCGCCTCCGGCCGCCCGCCGCCAGAGCGCGGCATCGTTCTCATCCCGGGCCAGCGCCATCATCAGATACGGATCGAAATCGAAGTACACGCCTTCCTTCTCTACATCTTTCCCGAAAACATCAAGCGCGATATCCAGCACCTCATAAGACACAGCCACCGGCCCCAGGCTTATCCCGGCATACCTCCCTTTTCCGCACACGCACGGGCCCGTCCCGATCTCTTTAAGCTTCCCGATCAGCTCATCAGCGTCACCGCGGGGGAGCTGATCGATCATGTTACCGTTCTCATCAAAAACGACCCAGTCTTTCTGCCCGGCGAGTTCCGGGGTTATTTCCAGGGCGGAGACAAATTTGATAATGTCATACTCTCTCAAGGACTTCTCTCCCCGCCCTTTGCCGTCCGGGCTTCGCGCGAGGTCAACCGCCGCGATCTCGGTTTCATCTCCCCATTTATTAAGCACACCCCTGAAACCCCTTTTCTCGAGATACCTGACGACCGGCGTGAAATAAAAAAGCGCTTCTTCGATAGAGGTCAAAGCCGCTTTATACGCTCCCGGGCCCGTATTCGCCGGGGCAACTTCTATCGCGGGTTTGCGGCAGGCTTTCGCCTGGGTGACGGGCGACATCCTTTCTCCCCGCCCGAACATCATCCCCACCAGCGACACATGGTCACGATACGGTATGCTTTTAAGGGCCGCGGCTTCTTTTATGCGCTCATAAGCGAGAAGTGTCCCGAGAAAATTGCCTTCCCTCGTCTTCTTCCCGATACGCTCTTCCAGCGAGAGAACAAGGGAACTTGAATCGCTGTTGAATATACGCGGGGATATCATGTCCAGGCGTTCCTGCCAGGATACCCTGTCCTCGCCGGAAGAGGAAACGACGGCGGCTATCCGCGCGCTGTCACTGACCTCCGAAAGCCTCCGCGCCTCGGCGATGTTAGCCAGCACCGCTGAAAGCCCTGAAGATATGATATCGCCGTTCTTGCTCTTCATGTTCCTTTTTTAATGTTGTTTAAATTTAACAGATATTGTTATTCTAAAACTTAAGCGAACGAATGGAACCATTTGCCATGCTCCTACCAGGGCCCCTCCGTCCGGTGTGGATCCTCCCTGTACGGAGCATGGCAAACGGTTCCATTCTGAAGCCTCATTTCGTGAAGTACATTCTAGTATATACGTGAGATTTTGCCAAGGAAAACACTGTGTATATGCAATTACGTTAGATCCCTCGCTCGGGATGACGGTGAAACGTCCCCTTTTAGATACAGAAACGCCGGGAGTTTTCTCCCGGCGTTTCTGTGTTGTGGTTGTGTTGCGTTGGGCTATAAGTTTGTATTAGACTGACCACATAACCTTGCGCCTGTTCTCAAGTTCCTGTCTCGCGTCGAACGGCTCGATAGGCTTAAGACCGAGTCTTTCCACCAAACGCGTCCTGAAAGCTTCGACCGCGGCCACACCGCTATCCACCAATTCCTGCATATCCACTACCACCGCTTCTACCTTAGCGGCATCGTCATACGAAAGCATATAATACAGGTCATCGGCCCTGACAGCTTTACCCGTCAACTGCGCC
>JBDRFA010000002.1:0-15508 GCA_043819235.1 Candidatus Omnitrophota bacterium
AGGGGGGATACTGAGGAGTGTGGCCCTTGACCTTATCGACGGCGCGGCCATCGGCGAATATGTCCTTGTTCACGCCGGGTACGCGATACAGAAAGTGGAAGAGGACAGGGCGAAGTTCACGATAGATTTTCTTAAGGGGGATCTGACGCGAGAACATCCTAAAAGGACCGAGTGAGTAGGGAACGTCTGGTGTGGGTATTCCCTGCGGGGACGTTCGATTTCCCCTGCGAGGAAATCGAACTCAGAAACGCCCTCGCAAATCCGCGCTTCGCGCGGATACCATGCTTGCTCGGGCGTTTAATGCCCCTTCGGGAACACCCACACCAGGCGTTCCCTCTAAAGGCGGGCGAATTTGTGTAATGATAAAACATCTTGACGAATACAGGGATACGGGGCTCTGCATGGAGCTGGCGGAAAGTATACGGCGGATATCGTCGCGGCCTTTTCGGATCATGGAAGTATGCGGCGGGCATACCATGGCCGTAAGGAAGAACGGGATACATAAGATGGTCGGGGACAACATAGAGCTTATATCCGGCCCGGGATGCCCGGTATGCGTTACGTCCGTCAGGGATATCGATAAGATAATAGCCGTTTCGGGCATAGAAGGCGTGGCCGTATGCACGTTCGGGGATATGGTATACGTGCCGGGGTCGCGGACGAGCCTGGCGGGAGCGCGGTCGTCCGGCGCCGATGTGAGAACGGTTTATTCCGCGCATGATGTGCTGGATTTCGCTAAAGAAGAGCCGGATAAGGATTTTGTTTTTGTGAGCGTTGGGTTCGAGACCACTACACCGACGACGGCCGCGGCTATCGCGCAGGCCGAAAGAGAGGGGATAAGTAATTTCAGCGCGCTCGCGTTCAATAAAACGATGCCGAACGCGCTCGGGGCCGTTCTGCGCGACGAGAATTCAAGGATAGAAGCGCTGATATGCCCGGGCCACGTAAGCACCATCACGGGTATAGGTATGTACCGGCCCATAGTCGAGGAACTGGGTGTTTCCTGCTGTATCACGGGGTTCGAGCCTGTCGACATACTGGGGGCGATATACAAACTGGCAGAGCTCCGGGAAAAAGGTGAAACGGCGCTTATCAACGCGTATGAAAGGGCTGTCAGGGAAGAGGGCAATATCAAGGCTCAGGGTATAATGGGCGAAGTGTTCGAGCCCGCGCCTGTCGAGTGGCGGGGGTTCGGCGTGATACCTTCGAGCGGGTTGAAGATCAGGGATAAGTACCGGGCTTTCGACGCGGAAAAGATATATGATGTTAACGTCCCGGAGCCCGCGGAAACCGAGGGGTGTTCATGCGCTGATATGCTCAGGGGCGCGAAGAAGCCGGCCGATTGCAAGCTTTTCCGGAAAGTATGCACCCCGGAAAACCCCATGGGCGCGTGCATGGTGTCAAGTGAAGGCACTTGCGCCGCGTGGTTCAGGTACGGGGCGTAGCCGGGATTGAAGTTTCCGTCGAGGCTGCCGGCTATACTCCTACCCGGGCCCCTCCGCCCGGTGTGGATCCTCCCGGTACGGAGTATAGCCGGCAGCCTCGACGGAGTGATACGTGTCACAAAGAAGGAAACTATGAATAAAACAATAACTATCGGACACGGGAGCGGGGGGAGGCTTACGCACGGGCTTATCGGCGGTGTTTTTTTTAAATATCTGGGTAACGATATACTGGAAAGGTGCGAGGATGCGGCCCTGGTAAATATGGGCGGCGGGGATATCGCTTTCACTACCGATTCTTTTGTGGTGAAACCGGCGTTTTTTCCGGGCGGGGATATCGGTAAACTAGCCGTGTGCGGTACCGTGAACGACCTCGCGGTAACGGGCGCCCGGCCGATGTTCATAACGTGCGGGTTCATAATAGAAGAAGGATTCCTATTAGAGGACCTTGAAATAATAGTGAAGTCTATGGGGGAATGGGCGGGCAAAGCCGGGGTTAAAGTGGCCGCGGGAGATACGAAGGTCGTGGAAAAAGGCGAAGCCGACGGGATATTCATAAACACTTCCGGTATAGGCAGTTTTAACGGCGACGTGAGGCTTTCAGTCGACAGGATAAAGCCCGGGGATAAAGTGATAATAAGCGGGACCGTGGGGGATCACGGCATAGCCGTTCTCAGCAGGCGTAAAGGGCTCGAGTTCGGGGGAGATGTCCGGAGCGACTGCGCTCCCCTGAATAAAATGTTGAGCGGCCTTATTGAAAGCGTCGGCGGGGTCAGATTCATGAGGGATCCTACCCGCGGCGGGCTTGCCACTACGCTTAACGAAATAACGGGACCGGGGAAGTTCGGGATAACGATAGAGGAGAAGGATATCCCGGTCAGGGAAGAGGTCAGAGGCGCGTGCGAACTTTTGGGCCTGGACCCCTTATATATGGCGAACGAGGGGAAAGCGGTCATTATAGCCGACCCCTCCTGCGCGGAAGACGCGCTGTCGGCGCTCAAGGAGAATGAATACGGAAAGGGCGCCGCGGTTATCGGAGAGATAACTCCGTTCGATGCCGGTATGGTCTGTCTGAGGACAAGGTACGGGGTGAGAAGGATAATAGACATGTTGACGGCGGAACATCTGCCGAGGATATGCTGAGGCGGGTACCTGGCGTGGGTATTTCCTGCGGAGACGTTCGATTTTACCCATGCGATCCTCGCCAGGGGTGTCCGCTATGCTCCTACCAGGGCCCCTCCGCCCGGTGTGGATCCTCCCTGTACGGAGCATAGCGGACACCCCTGGCGATATGCAAGGGAGCGGATTAAGTTCGAGAAAAAAAAGGGATAAGCGATGCATGAGATAAAACTTACGGAGAACATGATATCGATACTTGAGAGGGAAGCGGCGGATCCCGCGGTGGGCGAGGTGAAGGTCGTGCATCTTGCGATAGGCAAGCTTCGTTATATCGTCCCGGAAATAATCTGTTCATGTTTTGAGCATATACCGAAGAGCGGAAAACTCAAGGGGGCCAGGCTGGACATAAGCGAGGTCCCGGTAACGATACGCTGCGCGTCCTGCGGTTCGGAACGTGTGGTCGATGACGGAGTATACGCCTGCACCGCATGCGAATGCCAGGACATCGAGATCATGACCGGCAGGGAATTCATGGTAAAAGGGATAGAGTGGTAATAGTTGGCGGGAGGAGATACGAATGGCTTTTAAGGTTATTAAAGAGGATATACTGCGGGCGAACAATGATGTGGCGGGGGGCATACGCGCCGCGCTGGGACGCGCCGGGGTGTTTATGGTGAATGTGATCTCTTCGCCGGGCGCGGGGAAGACGTCACTGCTTGAAAAGGTGTGCCCTGAGCTGAAAAGAACGGGAGTGAGGTTAATCATATTGACCGGCGATTGTTTTACTTCCCGGGACGCCGAACGCATGGACGCGCTGGGTCTTCCGGTAGTGCAGATAAATACGGGTAACGCCTGCCATATTGACGCCCAGCTTGTTTACATGGCTCTGGAAGGGCTCGACTTCGGGGCGCTGGACCTTGTTGTCGTCGAGAACGTCGGGAACCTCGTTTGTCCCGCTGAATTCGACCTGGGCGAGGATATCAAGATCGCGCTGTTAAGCACGGCTGAAGGCCATGATAAACCGTCGAAGTACCCGCTCCTTATCCGGGAAAGCGGCCTGGCGGTGTTGAACAAGATGGATCTTCTGGAACATGTAGACTATGATCTTGACCTGGGGATAAAGAGTATATTCGACGTGAACCCGCGTATAGAGGTGATAAAGATGTCCTGTAAGACAGGGGAAGGCATAGATGGTTTCATGGAATGGATAAACGCAAAAATTAAAATGAAGAAGGAGAGAACGGTATGAGGTATGTTTATCTGGATAAGGATGGTCTGGGGAAATTCGTTGATTTCCTGAGGAAAAAATACCGGGTCGTTGCGCCCGTAAAAAAGGAGAACCTGTTCGTGTTCGATGAAGTGGAAAGCGCCGGGGAGATCATATTGGACTATACCCCGACGATAATCCCGCCGAAGAAGTATTTCTTTCCGCAGAGGGAGAAGATCGGGTCTTTCATGATGGGGGATACGGCGCTCGCGGATACTTCCATTGAGGTCGAGCCTACGGTCATATTTGCCGCCCACACGTGCGATATAGACGGGCTGGAATGTCTCGACGCGGTGTTCCATAGTGACCCGGCGGACCCGTATTACAAAAAACGCAAGAAGGCCATAATGGTAATAGGGTACGAATGCATGTTCCCGTGCGATAAAAACGCCACCTGCATTACCATGGACACCCATAACCCGAAGGCGGGATACGACGTTATGATGACGAACGCCGGCAGCCGTTACATCCTCCATGTGAATTCCGAGGCGGGGGAGAGCCTTATTAAGGGAAACCCGGTATTCAAACAGGCCGATGACGGAGAGGCTAAAGCGGAGCTTAAAAAACTCCGCGCGGAAAAGCTGAAGAAGTTCCCGGTCAACCTGAAGCCTGACTTCAGGGAAATACCCGGCATATTTAAGAGGTCATATAAAAGCGGGGTATGGGAAGATGTCGGGAAGAAATGTGTTTCCTGCGGGAACTGTACCGCGGTATGCCCGACGTGCTATTGTTTTGACATATACGATGAAGTAAAACTTGATATTACGGGCGGGAAGCGCGAAAGGGTGTGGGATTCATGCCAGCTCAACGAGTTCGCGCGCGTCGCGGGAGGAGAGAATTTCAGGGAGGAACGGTCTTCGCGTCAGCGGCACCGTTATTACCGCAAGTTCGATTACCCGGTCGATAAATATAATAAGTTCTTCTGCACGGGGTGCGGCAGGTGCACCCGCAGCTGTATGGCGGGCATAAGCCTGATCGAAACTTTAAACGACCTTACAAAGGAGAATGAAAATGTGTAATTGCTGCGAAAACACAAAAGGGAAATATATGGTCGAAGCGGCCCCTCTGTATTCCCCCATGGAGGGCACGATCCTCCGGGCGAAGATGATGACCGAGAACGAGAAGTTCTTCGAGATACAACTTGCGGACAGCCAGGAGCTGGGGAACATGCCGGGCCAGTTCGTGCAGCTGTCGATCTTCGGAATAGGGGAGGCGCCGATATCCATATCGTCTTCCCCGACGAAGAAGGACAAGAGCGTTTTTGAGGTCTGTGTGCGGAAGGCGGGAGTGTTCACAAGTGCCCTGCACAAGCTTGAAGGGGGGGACAGGATCGGGGTAAGAGGGCCGTTCGGCAAGCCTTTCCCCATAGACGACCTCAAGGGTAACGACCTTATCATCGTAGCCGGCGGATTGGGGATAGTGCCGCTCAGGTCCCTTATCAGTTTTGTCATTGACAGGAGGAGGGATTTCGGCGAGGTCAACGTTCTTCTCGGATGTAAACAGCCCAAGGACCGGCTGTTCGCGGACGAGATAGAGAAATGGCAGAAGCTGACGGATATAAATTACGCGTGCACCGTCGACAGGGCGGATCCCGACTGGAAAGGTAACGTGGGCGTTATCACGACGCTTATCCCGGGGGTAGATATAGATGTGAACCGTACGTACGCGGTGGTGGTCGGGCCGCCGATCATGTACAAGTTCGTTATCGGAGAGCTTTTGAAAAAGGGGCTCCCGGAGAAACAGATAATCCTTTCTCTGGAAAGGCGGATGAAATGCGGTTTGGGTAAGTGCGGGCATTGCCAGATCAACAATAAATACGTCTGCCAGGACGGGCCGACGTTCTCGTATGACGAGATCAAGGGATTGGAGGAGGCGTTATGAGTGACAGTAAGAAAAAGAAAGTGCGTATAGCGTTTTTTGATTTTGCCGACTGCGAAGGGTGCCAGCTTCAGGTCACTTATCTGAACGAGGCCTTTCTCGGGGTCCTTGAACACTGCGATATCGTGAATTTCAGGGAGGCTATATCCGAAAGAAGCGACGATTATGACATAGCGTTTGTCGAAGGTGCCATTACCCGGAAACATGACGAGGAACGTCTCAAGAAGATAAGGGAGAACGCGAAAATAGTCATCGCGTACGGGGCCTGCGCCACTATCGGCGGGGTGAACGGCCTGAGGAAAAGGTTCAGCCAGCAGGAAGCGAAAGATATCGTTTACGAGGGCAGGGAGTTCCCCATAGATGCCGGGGAACCGAGGCCCGTGCATGAAGTGGTCAAGGTGGACTATTTCATACACGGATGCCCTGTCAATAACGACGAGACCGTGAAGGCCCTTAAGGATATACTGCTCGGCAAAGGATACACACCGCCCGATTACGCCGTGTGCGTCGAATGCAAACTGCGGGAGAACGTCTGCCTTTATGAAAAGGGCCAGACCTGCATGGGGCCCGTTACCCGCGCCGGTTGTAACGCATGGTGCCCGAGCTGGGGGAACACCTGTTACGGCTGCAGGGGCCTGCTGGATAACCCGGCTAAACAGGGCCAGATCGATATATTAACGAAAAACGGTTACACGGTCGACGAGCTTATGCAGAAGTTCGACCTGTATAATACTTGCAGAATGGAGGCTGAGAAAAAATGAAGGAAAAACTCGCAAAAAAGGACCTTGATATAAACGTTGAGTACCTGACCCGTGTCGAAGGGCACGGAAATATCGTCATCAACGTCAAGGAGGGTAAGCTCGAGAAATGCCAGCTGGATATCATCGAAGCGCCGAGGTTTTTCGAGGCGATGGTAAGGGGGAGGTCGCTTTTTGAGGTGCAGCATATTACTTCCAGGATATGCGGTATCTGTTCCACGGGGCATTGCATGGCATCGGTGAAAGCGGCTGAGGACGCGATAGGGTACAAGGTAAGCGAACAGACGAAACTTTTCAGGAAGTTCCTCCTGCATCTTGAGACCCTTGACAGCCATCTTCTGCACGCGTATTTTCTTGTCGCTCCGGACGCGCTCGGGGCACCGAGCGTACTGCCGCTTGTGAAGACGCATACGGAAGTGGTCCTGAGGGCGCTCAGGATGAAGAGAGCGTACAGCGATATGTGCGACATCATGGCCGGCCGGCACACGCACCCGATAAGCGTCTGCCCGAGGGGATGGACAAAACTGCCGTCGAAAAAAGAGCTGGTCAGGCTTAAAGAGATATTGACGGGCACGGTGGAAGACCTTAACACGACGGTGGATATCTTCAAGACGGTCAAACTTCCCGCGTTCGAGAGAGAGACCGAATATGTGGCGCTCACGCATCCGGACGAATACGCGTTCTATGAAGGCGACATTACCACCAGCGACATAAAAGAGAAGATAAACCCGCGTAACTACAAAGAGGTCGTCCATGAATATCATGCCGCCCATTCGACGGCAAAGCATTCAAAAAATAAAAGGGGTGCGTATATGGTCGGGGCCCTGTCCCGGGCGAATATAAACTTCGATAAGCTGAACGACGAGGCCAAAGGCGTCGCGAAAGCGCTCGGGTTCAAAGTGCCGTGCTACAACGCGTTCATGAACACCGTAGCGCAACTGGTGGAAATGGCGCATTGTACGTATGACGCGCTCAGGATACTGGACCATTTCCTGGCCAAAGGCGTGGATTACGCGGATGTTGTCACCTCGTGGCCGACGAAGGACGAATGGCCGGACTTTAAGGTCGCCGCAGGTACCGGGGCGGGCCTTGTTGAGGTGCCGCGCGGCATGCTGGCGCATGAATACACGGTCGATGAAAAAGGTGTGGTCCGGAAGGCCAACTGCTGTATACCGACGAACCAGAACCTGGCGAATATCGACCTGGACATGAAGAAACTTATCCCGGAGGTGCTGGACAGATCCAAGGGAGAGATCACCCTCCTGGCGGAAATGCTTGTCAGGGCGTACGACCCGTGCATATCGTGTTCGGTGCATATGCTGGATGTGAAATTTGTGTGATGCGAAGAAGGGACGGCGATAAGGATGGCCCTGTGTTCCTACCCGGGCCCCTCCGCCCGGTGTGGATCCTCCCGGTACGGAACACAGGGCCATCCTTATCGGTAGCGAACTAGAAGAGAGTATAGCCTAAAGCTTATAGCTTAAAGCTGTAGAAGGCGGTCCAGGTTCCATGGAAAATGTTTTGATCGTAGGGGTGGGGTCGGTTCTTAAGGGGGATGACGGGGTCGGGATGAGGGTTGTGGAAGAGCTCGGGAAAGAAGCCCTGGGGGATGGGGTAAAACTCTACGGGGGGGATATTTCGGGGCTCGACCTTTTGAAGCATTTTCCGGAGTCGGGCAGGGTTATCATAATAGACGCTGCGGATATGGGTGAACCGGCTGGGACCGTAAAGGTGTTCGCTTTCCGGGACATAAAAAGGTCCGAATTCAACGACAGGTTCTCGACGCACAGCATGGGACTTTTGGAAACCCTGACCCTCGCCGAGAAGATAGGCCTCGGATGCGACGTCACGATAGTCGGCGTCCAGCCCGAAAACACCGATTACAGCCTGGACCTCTCGGACCGGGTAAAAGGCAAAATACCTTTTATCGTAGAAGAAGTAAAACGGCTTATTCACCTGTATAGGTAATCAGGTGTCAGCAAAGAAGGGAGGCCTTATGTATAAAACGCCGGTTAAGGAATATCTTTCAGCGTTGAATAAGATAAGCAGGGCCATCACATCGGACCTGTATCTGGACGATATACTTAAACTTATCGTTAACCTTACGGCGGGAGTGATGAAGGCCAAGATCTGCGCTTTATGGCTCCTGGACGAGGAAACACAGGAATTCAGGATAAGGGCTACCCAGGCGATGAGCCGGGAATATCTCAAGGAAAGGGCGCTCAAACCGGGGGAAGGCATCGTTGGGCTGGCCGCCCGGGATAAAAAACCTGTGGCGATACTCGATGTTTCCAAAGATAAAAGGTATAAAGAGAAGGAACTGGCGCGGAAAGAAGGGCTTGTTTCCATGCTGAGCGTCCCGATGATGAATAAGGACAGGGTCATAGGGGTTATAAACGTTTATACGGTGAAACCTTACGAATATACCGGGAGCGATATCGACCTTTTGAGCGCCGTGGCCAATCAGGCGGCGGTCGCTATCGAGAATACGGAGCTTATGGTAAGGACGAAGGTCATACAGGAGGAGCTTGAAGCGCGGAAAAGGGTCGAAAAAGCGAAAGGGATCCTGATGAAGGAAAAGGGCCTTTCCGAGGAAGCCGCGTATAAGCTGATGAGGAAAGCCAGTATGGATAAGCGTGTTTCCATGAAAGAGATAGCGGACGCCATAATCCTTTCATATGATATTGGCAAAGGGAAATAAAAAAAGACCCTGCGGATAGAACATATATTTTTCTCCGCTTTAATTTGCCTTCCATTCAAATATTGCGTAATATATTATAGATGTTGTAAACAGACGATACGTTTTGATCCTGAAGGGATAATACAGGGGAATACATAGGGAGGATGCGTGAAAAAGATATTTGCATTGTCGTTAGCGTGTCTGATGTTGCTGCAGCTTGCGGGATGCGCGTTGTTCGAGAGCCAGGACCAGGATCTGGACAGTAAAGTCAACAGCCTGGGCAAAAGGGTAGATACGATAGAGCAGCGCCAGGAGCAGATCGAAGGGCAGCTCAGGGAAGAGAACAAAGATATTAAAGTGTCAGGGGCGGTACCGGTCCGCAAAAAAGAGAAATACGAGTTGACGCCGGCGATCATGTCTAACAGGGATATACAGGCCGCGCTGAATAACGCCGGGTATTATGAAGGCCCTGTTGACGGTAAGCTGGGAAGCCTGTCCCGGAAAGCGATCATGGATTTCCAGGAGGCCAAAGGGCTCAAGGTCGACGGTATCGCGGGTCCGGAAACGAAAAAGGCGCTTTTGAAGCATATGCCGCGTTAACGCTCTGTAACGTCAATTCCTGACGTTGCGGAATTTCAGGGTCCGGTAAGGGGATCCCAATATTGTGATGGACGAAAGGGAGGGGGGAATATGAACAAAGTTTTTATAGTGGAAGATGAAAAGATGGTAGCTTCCGTCATTATCGAATTTTTAGAAAAGAACGGTTTCGAAACGGAGATCGCCTATGACCTGGCGGAGGGCATGGAGAAGTATAAGCCTGAGTATGACGTGGTTCTCCTGGATATAGCGCTGAAAGGCGAAACATGTTTTCCCCTTCTCGAGAGGATAAAAAAAGAACATCCCGAGACCGTGGTCCTGATATTCAGCGGCAGGGACAGCGAAGAGAATATCATGGAAGCTAAAAGGCTCGGCGCTGACGGGTTTATCCCCAAACCTTTCCGCGTCGAGTTCCTGATGGAATTTCTTATGCCCAAGCTTGAGGCCATCCGTAAGAGAAAGAAGTGGGCGAAGGACTAGGCGATAATGCGGAATTTCGTATTTCATAATCCTACCAGAGTATATTTTGGCAGAGGACAGGCGGCGGCGCTTGAGGAAGAATTGCGCGGACGGTTTGGGAAGGTCCTGCTGGTGACGGGCGGCGGGAGCGTCAGAAAGAACGGCGTTTTGGACGATGTTATTTCCCGGATCAAAAGGGCCGGGGCAGGATACGTAGAGCTTCAGGGGGTATGTCCCAACCCGCGGCTTGAGAGCGTGTATGAGGGGATAGATATCGCGCGGAAAGGATCGGTTGACCTTATACTTCCGGTCGGCGGCGGGAGCGTGATCGACGCGGCTAAAGCGATAGCGGCCGGTGTCCCGTATGAAGGGGATGTATGGGACTTTTTTGAAAAAGGCGTCGCCCCGGAAAAAGCCCTGCCGGTGGGAACCGTACTTACTCTGGCCGCTACGGGAAGCGAAATGAATAGCAACGCGGTCATTACGCGGGAAGATGCCCGGCGTAAGCTGGCCATGAGCTCGCCGCTTATACAGCCAGTTTTTTCCGTTCTTGACCCTGCATATACGTGTACGGTCAACAGGTATCACACGGCCGCGGGCGTAGCTGATATAATGGCGCATGTCTTCGAATATTATTTCAACCCTACATCGCACGCGGAGGTGCAGGATGCGCTTGCCGAGGCCCTTTTGGGGATATGCGTTAAATTCGGCCCGGTCGTATGCGATGAGCCGTGGAACTACGACGCGAGAGCGAACATACTCTGGGCGTCCAGTCTCGCTCTTTCCGGTATCGTCGGCCGGGGAAAAATATCCGACTGGACGTGTCACGGGATAGAACATGAGATAAGCGCGATATGCGATATCAGCCATGGCGCGGGTCTGGCGATCATTCTGCCGCCGTTCATGAAGGTGCTGTGCGAAAAGTACGGCCCGGGGAGGATAGCCGGGTATGGAGAAGCCGTATGGGGCCTGAAGAAAGACGGGGATATGGATGGCGCCGCGGTCGAAACGATAGAAAGAACAAGAAGTTTTTTTGATTCTCTCGGACTCCCTTCAAATCTGAAAGAGGCCGGTATACGCGCGGAGCATATAGGTCTGATCGCGGAAAACACGGTCAGGGAACGCGCGGTATTCGATGATCTCATACAGCTTTCCGAAGAAGATATACGCCGTGTGCTAAGATCGGCGCTGCGATCGTGATGGCGCATAGGCGGAAATAACATAGCAAAATAACGGGATATTTTCATTGTAAACGAATGGGACCGTTCACTATGCTCCTACCGGGGCCCCTCCGCCCGGTGTGGAGGCTCCCCGTACGGAGCAAGAGTGAACGGTCCCATCGCAGCGAAATATTCTTGTTTTGTGCTAATTGCAACACAGTTCGAATCTCTGCTACAGCCTACAGCCTAAAGCCTAAAGCCTAAAGCTTAAAGCTTAAAGCTACCCTGCTCCCATTGTATATCCGGGCTCAATATGTTAATATATGCGGGTGAAAAGTATTAAGGATGGCAGTTTATATCTTGTGCTTACCGGGGGTTTTGGCGGGGGCAGGGATGTTCTGGAAATAGCCGGTTTGGCTGTTTCCGGAGGGGTTGATATCATACAGATGAGGGAGAAAGGGAAGACGCCGGAGGAACTGGCGGATAGCGGCAATAAATTGTCGGGTTTGTGCCGGGCTAACGGGGTGATATTTATAGTGAACGACGACCCTTTTCTGGCGAAGCGCGTCAACGCCGACGGTGTGCATCTGGGACAGGAGGATATAGAGAAGTACCCCCTCGATATGGTAAGGGAGATCGTGGGGAAAGACAGGATGATAGGGTTGTCCACCCATTCCGTTCCGCAGTTCGAAGAAGCCAACAAGAGCGATGTGGATTATATCGCGTTCGGCCCGGTATTCCCTACAGAGACCAAAAATTATAATGTAGGGACCGGAGATATACAAAAGGTGCTGTCGATCGCGGATAAACCGGTCGTATTTATAGGCGGGATAGACCAGGGGAACGTGGATATGGTCCTGGGAAAAGGCGCCCGGAACATAGCGGTGATACGCGCCATAATGCGGGCGGAAGATATCATTTCCGCCGTGAGGGAATTCAAGAAAAAAATAAACTCTTACGCGAAGAAAAATGATAGTCAGGATAAACGGTAAAGAAGAGAGTATGATCGGGGTGAAAGATCTTCTCGGACTCCTCAGGCATAAGGGCCTGGAGAAAGGGAAGATAGTCGTGGAATATAATTCCGAGATCATACCTGAAAGGGGTTGGGGCGGGATCGCCCTGAAAGAAGACGATTCCGTCGAGATAGTGAGTTTTGTCGGAGGAGGATAAAAGTGGAAGATATCCTGGAAATAGGCGGCAGAAAGATCAGAAGCAGGTTTTTCGTAGGGACCGGGAAGTTCGCGGATAAGGCCGTGATCAGGAAGGTGCTTGATGCCTCGGAGGCGGAAGTCGTTACGGTGGCGCTCCGCAGGGTCGATGCCGGGTCCCGCGATGAAAATGTCCTGGACCATATACCGGATAACTGTATTTTGATGACGAATACTTCGGGCGCGAGGAACGCCAATGAGGCAGTGAGGATAGCGCGTCTGGCCAGGGCCGGGGGATGCGGCGACTGGATAAAGATCGAGGTCATCCCGGACAACAAATATTTATTGCCGGATAACATGGAGACGTTAAAGGCCGTGGAGATACTGTGCGGGGAAGGGTTTACCGTATTGCCGTACATGAACCCGGATCTTATCGCTGCCAGGAAAATGGTTGAGGCGGGTGCGGCCGCTGTCATGCCTCTTGGGTCGCCTATAGGGAGCAACCGGGGCCTTAGGACGACGGAGATCGTGCGGATCATGGTTCGGGAGCTGAAGGTGCCCGTAATAGTGGACGCGGGGATCGGCAGCCCTTCTGACGCCGCCAGGTGCATGGAGATAGGGTGCGCGGCGGTGCTTGTCAATACCGCCGTAGCTACGGCGGACGACCCGGTGAACATGGCCCGGGCTTTCGCCCGGGCGGTCGAGGCTGGAAGGCTCGCGTACCTCTCGGGCCCGTCCCCCGCCTCCACCCGCGCCACCGCATCGTCACCATTAACCGGCTTTTTGAGGGAAAATCAGTGACGGCGCGCGAGGAACAAACCTCTGTGAGGCGATTTTTTTAATCGTTAGTTTATGATGTCAGCGACGATGAGGATGGCTGCTGTACTCCTACCCGGGCCCCTCCGCCCGGTGTGGATCCTCCCGGTACGGAGTACAGCAGCCATCCTCATCTAGCGGCCATCCCCATTCGGATGTCGGGTGATTGAGTCTTACTATATGGAAATTTCTGGTTTGGACGGGTTGGAGCGGATAAGATAATAAGGGTATGGGCAGATGAGTTTTTTTGGGGTTTGTGAGTATTATGAGGGGTTTGATGCGGAGGGGTTTTTCGCTGGGGTGACGGGCCCGGGGGTTGAGAAGGCGCTGGGGGCTCCGGTGGTTAGTGAGGAGCAGTTCCTTTCGCTTTTGTCGCCCGCGGCCGGGGAATACCTTGAGGAGATGGCTGTGCGCGCGCACAGGGCCACGCTGCGGGATTTCGGGAGGACTGTCCAGCTGTATACGCCGATGTACCTGTCGAATTATTGCGTGAACCGGTGTGTTTATTGCGGGTTCAACCCGGCACATAATATCGGGCGGAAAAAACTTGGCCCGGCCGAAGTCGAGAAGGAGGCCGCTTTTATAGCCGCGACGGGGCTCAGGCATATACTTGTCTTAACGGGAGAGTCCAGGGAGGAAAGTCCGGTTGAGTATATAGCCGATTGCGTGAGGATATTGAGGAAATCTTTCAGTTCCGTTTCTATCGAAGTATATGCCCTTACGGGGGATGAGTATGAGACGTTGATAAACGCGGGGGTTGACGGGCTTACGATCTACCATGAAGTTTACGATAGGGAAGTTTACGACAGGGTGCATGTCGCGGGCCCGAAAAAAGATTACAGGTTCCGGTTGGACGCCCCTGAAAGGGCGCTTGAGAAAAAGATGAGAAGCGTGAACGTGGGTGCCCTGTTCGGCCTTAACCGGTGGGAGAAAGAGGCTTTTCTGCTCGGGCTTCACGCGAAATACCTGCAGGATAAATACCCGGACGCCGAGATAAGCGCCTCGGTGCCGAGGATCAGGCCGCAGGCCGGGGCTTTTGAACCCGAGTTCATCGTGAGTGACAGGGATATAGTACAGATCATACTCGCTCTGCGCATTTTTATGCCGCGTCTGGGGATAACGGTATCGACGCGCGAGAACATGAAGTTCAGGGAGGACCTTATCCCCCTGGGCGTCACAAGGATGTCGGCCGGTTCCACGACGGTAGTCGGGGGACATACCCTGGCCGGATCGGGCCCGGGCGCCGGGGCCGAACAGTTTGAGATATCGGATACCCGGAGCGTGGAAGAGATAAAGAACATGCTCAGAGCGAAGGGTTACCAGCCGGTGATGAAAGACTGGATGGGAATATAGTGCCCGCGCCGTGCCGATGCACGGGCCTTGATATTCATCTGAAGACTTTGGTAGCGGCGGGGGAAGAGTGGAACAGAATTCCCAATGCACCGGTAAAAGGCTTGAAGGGTGGATGACGGAGGTGCGGGAGGTACGGCGCGGGATCAGGGGGAATAATGGAGATGAAGATGAATGCTTTTGAGGAAAGCTTGGCGGCTCAGCTGGGGGTGGAGGGTTTCCGCAAGGTGCAGGCTGTTAAAATAGGCATTGCGGGGGCCGGGGGGCTCGGGTCCAACTGCGCTTTTAACCTGGTAAGGTCCGGGTTCAAAAGGTTTAAGATAGTTGACTTCGATGTTGTCGACCATTCGAACCTTAACAGGCAGTTCTATTTCTATGACCAGGTTGGAATGAGCAAGGTGGAAGCGCTTGAGGCGAACCTGAGAAGGATCAACCCGGATATAGAAGTTGAAACTGTAGTGGATAAGATCGACGGGGATAACGTGGGGGAGCTGTTCGCCGACTCGGATATTGTCGTTGAGGCGCTCGACTGGGCGGAGAGTAAAAGCATGCTGGTAGCGGGCCTTTTAAAGACCGGCAAACTGCTGGTCTCGGCTTCCGGGCTCGCGGGTATAGGCGATACTGACGGTATCACGGTGCACAGGGTCAGGGAGAACCTCGTTATTGTGGGGGATCTCACCTCTGACAGCAGGGATATGCCGCCCGTATCGCCGAGGGTGAACATAGCCGCGGCAAAACAGGCGGATGTTATCCTTGACTACGTGGTGAATCACTAAAGAACCCTTGCCTGAAGATGTCAGCGGTGATAACATAACGGAGAGCCGTTAAAGCCGC
>JBDRFA010000003.1:0-12085 GCA_043819235.1 Candidatus Omnitrophota bacterium
CGGGACAAGCGGGACAAGCGGGATGACAGTTGGTGATCGGCAAATGGTAAAGCGAACGACAACATATTATTTCGGGCCGCTAATAAAATGGCAGGTTATTATCGTCTTTGCCGCGTATATCCTTATCGTCTTTCTGATATATCGTACCGTTACTTCCATAAGTGACATCACCTGCCTGCCGATAAACGGTACCGTCACTGCCGTAGGTCACGTCCCCCCTCTTTTCATAAACGGTACCGTCACTGCCATAAGTAATGTTGCCGGACCTGTTATATGTAGTACCGTCACTTCCTGAAACAACATCCCCATCCTTATAATAAATGGCGCCGTTACTGCCATAGGTCACGTCCCCGCTCTTGTAATAAGAAGTGGGCTGTTTATCCCTCTGGACATCACCCGCCTCCTGCACACGCTCCCTGCCCCGGGAAGGTTCCTGATAAGTCGGCCGGACCGGGACTTCCCTCTGGACGTAAGACGGAACAGCACTTTGTCTTGGAGTTACGACAGGGCCGGCGTTTTCCTGTCTCCGCACGGGTATCATAGTGGAATTATCATGAGTGCCCCGGTAAGCAGTTCCCTCCCCGCCGGATGAGTCCGACCCGGGCCCCCCGGGCCCTTCTGCCCCGCTATATCCCCTCAAATTACCCGGAAGGACCTGGACCCCCTGATAGGCTCCTCTGGCTCCGGAACCTTTTCCGGTACCCTGATTTTCCGGTACGGGTGAAGACACCTTCCTGACCGTAACGGGGCCTGCGCTTCCTGCAAACCCGCTTTGCCTGGACGCGTCCCCATTTTCAGCCGTAGCCCCGGACGCGAAAAACATTAACACTACTATGACAAAAACTATCTTCCTCATCATAACCCGCACCATCCTTGAACTTAGATCCCTCGACTTCGCGCCCTTCGGGCGCTCCGCTCGGGATGACAACTCTTTGTCCCAAGCGAGAGATGTCAACTCTTTGTCCCAAGCGAGAGATGTCAACTCTTTGTCCCAAGCGAGAGATGTCAACTCTTTGTCCCAAGCGAGAGATGTCAACTCTTTGTCATCCCGAGCGAGGGAACGAAGTGACCGAGTCGAGGGATCTAACGCATTAAAATTCCTATACTTTCAAATAATTATACCTGACATTCTCCGAAAAACCACACCCTTCGGAAAAAATCGCAAAAATAGAAACATTTTATTATGGTGGAATCGCTAACTACGCTGAATAAAAGATGCTACGGTCGGTTTATAAAAGATTACTTCCGTAATGATAAGAAGGATGATCATGAAGCCGCAGAAATATATGAACATGTCCCCGTACGCGGTGTAAAATGACTTTCCTCGGCATGTTTCCACATTTTCCGTCGCGATGCCGCTTATAAAAGTCTCCTTACCGTCTTTCTCCACATACGACAGGACCCGTCCCCGGGAATCTATAAAACATGAGATGCCGGTGTTGGCGGCCCTGACCACAGGTACACGGTTCTCCACCGCCCTGAAAACCGACGACTGAAGGTGCTGGCGGGAAGCCGCCGTTCTACCGAACCACGCGTCATTGGTAATGTTTATGACAATATCGGCTCCAGTACGCACAAATTCACGCGTAATATACGGAAAAACGTCTTCAAAACAGATCAATACGCCGAACTTATAAAAATTCATCTGCCGCGTTCTGACCATGCCGGCAGTGGATGAGGATACGGATCTCACTGGGAAAAGCGTATATTCGCTGCCCCGGTCGAAATCACCGATAGGTTTATCTATGAATTCCCTCAAAACAGCTAAGAGCCTATCTCCCGGCACATATTCCCCGAAAGGGACCAGATGCGTTTTGTTATAAATAAGGCCGGATCCCGCTTCCCCGCCGGCAAGTATGGCGCTGTTATAATACCTGCCGTCCTCACCGTAGATCACTCCCGCCAATACCGGTATATTCTCCCCGGGGAGAAGCTCATCTATCGTTTTCGCGACGTCTTCCGGGCCCTCCACAAGATACGGGTACGAAGTTTCCGGCCACACAATGAGGTCGGGGCGGTCCTTTTCAGCCTGCTTTGTCAGCGCGATGTATTTTTTCAGGATGTTCTCCGAAAGGTCCGGGTCCCATTTCTCCGACTGGGGTATATTTCCCTGCACGACGCTTATTTTCACGTCACCCCACACACGGCAATTCTTCAGGCAGTAAGACCCGTAGGCCGACGCGATTATGATAAAGAACAACGCGGCCGCCATATAGACATATTTTTTTCTCGAGCGCAGTAAGAGGGAAAATATCGCCGCGTTAAAAACTACGAGCAGGAAAGAAACCCCGTAAGGCCCCGTGATATCCGAAACCTGTATTATGTTCAGGTTTTTATACTGAGAATACGCCAGAAGCCCCCAGGGAAACCCCGTAAGGAAATAACCCCGGATATATTCTAGGACCACCCACACGAAGGGCAGAAGAAAAAGGTCCATGGAATATTTAAGAACGCCCCTCGAAAAAACGCCGAAGACACCGGTGTAACAGGCCATTATCATCACCACCACGAGCGTCCCCGGAACGGTAACGTTGGCCAGCCAGTATAAAAGGCATCCCCAGAACGCCAGGGCCGACAAATACGAGTAAAAGAACGCCTCCCGGTAACCCGCGCTTCTTTTCACCGCGACCAGAAGAGGCACAAGAAAAAACCACGCCAAAAACCCGAACTCGAACGGCGGGAACGAAAGAAACCCCAACACCCCGGACAACACGGCAAGGGATATATTTGTAAAATATTTTTTTATGAACATTAAGAGATTATCTTGTTTTTTGTTCTCGCTCATTTCCCGCAGCACTTCTTGTATTTTTTCCCGCTGCCGCAGGGGCAGGGCTCATTGCGGCCCACTTTCGGCTCATCCCGCCGCTGTGTGGTCTGCTGGCGCCCGGCGGCCGCCGCGAACATCTCTGTAGCGCGTGATGAGGAGGGCGCGCTGTACACCTCGTCCTGCCCGCTTGAAGCCATCCCTATGGAAGAGAACTCCCTGTGCTCAAGCGTCTCCTTTTCGGGCTGAAAAACGCTCTTCTTATGATGTTCTTCCATCGCGGACAATTTCATGATGCGTTCCGCTATCTGTTCATCTATCTTCGTCATAAATTCCGAGAACATGCGGAAAGCCTCATGCTGGAACTCGACGAGAGGGTCCTTCTGGGCATACGCCCTCCATGATATCCCTTCCCTGAGCTCATCTATCTCCCTGAGATATTCCTTCCAGTTGGAATCTATGACCGTGAGCATGACCATTTTCTCGAGTTCGCGCGTCCTCTGGACCCCGATAAATCTTTCCCTGGCGCTATATCCTTTTTCCGCGCCATCCATCAATATCTCAGTGATCTCCTGCGCCGTCCTGCCCCTGAGAGTATCAGGCTTAACGTTTATCGCGTAACGATACATCGCGTTCTTCGCCACCGTTTCGCTGTCCTGCTCTTCTTCCCAATTCCCGAGAAGCCCCTCCAGGCCGACTGAAAGGCATTCCAAAAATTCACTTTTCAGGTCCGGGTCTTCCAGCGCCATACGGCGCCGCCGGTATATGACCTCGCGCTGCTGGTTCATGACATCGTCGTACTTTAAAAGATGCTTCCTTATCTCAAAATTCTGGCCCTCCACCCTGTGCTGCGCCGTTCTCACGGCACGGGTAACAAGCGGGTTCTCGATAACTTCCCCCTCTTCCATGCCGAGACGATCCATGACCGATTTTATCCTGTCCGACCCGAATATCCTCATAAGGTCGTCTTCAAGAGAAAGGTAGAACCTGCCGGCGCCCGGGTCGCCCTGCCTGCCGGAACGTCCGCGCAGCTGGTCGTCTATCCTCCGCGCCTCATGGCGTTCCGTCCCTATCACGTGCAGACCGCCCGTTTTGACCACTTTGTCACGTTCGTCCGCCGCTTTTGCCTTAAAATCCGCGAGGAACTTCTGATATGCTTTATCCCTTTCAACCGGATCGTCCGCATCAAGCTTAGACACCATATCGCAAGCCAGATCTTCGGGGTTCCCTCCAAGGATGATATCGGTACCGCGCCCGGCCATGTTAGTGGCTATGGTAACGGCCCCATACCTGCCGGCCTGCGCGATAATATGCGCTTCCTTCTCATGCTGTTTGGCGTTCAGGATATTATGGCTGACACCGCGCCGACCCAGCAGCTTGCTGAGGTATTCCGATTTTTCTATGGATATCGTGCCTACCAGCACCGGCCTTCCGGCCTTATGCAGGCTGGCCACATCATCCACAACAGCGCTGAATTTTTCACGCTCGGTCTTATAGATGCGATCCGGCAGATTCTGCCGCACCAGGGGCCTGTTGGTCGGCACCTGCAAGACCGGCAGCAGGTATATGTTCTCGAATTCCGCTTCTTCGGTCTTAGCCGTACCGGTCATCCCGGCAAGCTTATCGTACATGCGGAAATAGTTCTGCAGGGTGATCGTAGCGAGCGTCTGGCTTTCCCTCTGGACCTCGACCTGTTCCTTGGCTTCCAGTGCCTCATGGATGCCGTCCGAGAACCTGCGCCCGGGCATCATCCTCCCGGTAAAACCGTCTACAATGACTATCTTGTTATCGTTGACCACATAGTCCACGTCTTTCTGGAAAAGAACATACGCCTTTAAAAGCTGTTTTACGCCTTCCACCTTGCGCTGCTGCTCCGAATACTCGGTGACCAGCTCCGTCTCCCTCTTGAACTTTTCTTCAGCGGGAATATCCTCATCCGCCAGTTCCGCCAGGCGCGCCTCGATATCCTCAAGCATGAATTCTATGCCGAACTTTTCGCGCATTATCTCCTGCCCGCGGGCGCTGAAAGTCGCCTCCCTGGTCTTTTCGTCAAAAACATAAAAAAGTTTTTCGAGAAGGTCATTGCGCTCCTTCTCCATGACCTTACTGTCCATCAAAGCCTGCGCCCTGTCGAAAATGGCCTTTACGCCGCTGTCGTGAAGGATGGTGTCCTGGAACTCGCGGTTCTTGGGGTCGGCTTTATGCACAAGGTATAACACCTGTCCCGCCTCTTCCTTCCTGTTCTCGCGCAGCCTCTCCCGGAACGTGCTGACATAATCCGCCACCAGCTTCCTCTGCGCGCGGACGACCTCCTGGACGACCGGACGCATCTGGTTATACGCCTCGTTGGTCTCGTCGACTGGCCCGGATATGATAAGAGGGGTCCTCGCTTCGTCTATGAGGATACTGTCGACCTCATCCACGATCGCGTAATACGGGAGGCCCTGTACCCTGTCTTCCTTGTCCGCGACCATATTATCCCGGAGATAGTCAAACCCGAACTCGTTGTTGGTCCCGTATACCACGTCACAGGCATATGCCCTTTTCCTTTCCTCAGGCCTCATATCATGCTGTATAACGCCGACCGTAAGCCCTAAAAACCTGTAGACCGGCCCCATCCACTCACAGTCCCTTCTGGCGAGATAATCGTTCACTGTAACCACGTGGACGCTTTCACCGGTAAGCGCGTTAAGGCCTGCAGGCAATGTCGCGACAAGCGTTTTCCCTTCACCCGTGGTCATCTCGGCTATCTTACCCTGGTGAAGAACAATACCGCCGATAAGCTGGACATCGAAGTGCCTTAACCCTATCGTCCTTTTTGACGCTTCTCTTACGATCGCGAAAACTTCCGCGAGTTTCATGTCAACCACGCTGTTCTTTATTTCCCTGAGCCGTTTTTTGTGCCTGTTGCGTTCCGTATCCGAAGTGGACGTGGCTATCAGTTCGCGCACCCTCTGTTCTTCATCCGCGTTCTCCGCCCGGTTCTTTCCGAACTCTTTTCTTATACCTTCGACCATTTCTTTTATACCCGCGTCCGAAAGCTCGGATATCGCGGGTTCCAGGGCGCTTATCTTCCTGGCCAGCGGTTCGATCTTCCTGATTTCCCGTTCGTTCTGTGTCCCGAAAATATGCCTGAGCAAAGTCATGACGGATCCAAACATTATCTTTCCCTTCCCTGCCGCGTATTATTTTTTCGACGCGGTTTGTTTTAAATATGCTTCAATGAAATCATCCAGGTCGCCGTCCAGGACCTTTTCCGCGCTGGAGGTCTGTTTTTCCGTGCGGTGGTCCTTCACCATCTTATACGGGTGCAACACGTACGAACGGATCTGGCTTCCCCACTCGATCCTCTTTTTATCACCGTGGGCCCGCATTATCTGGTCATCCTGTTCCTTCTTTTTCGCCTGGTATAAACGCGCCTTGAGAAGTTTCATCGCGGTCTCTTTGTTCTTATGCTGGGACCGTTCCTTCTGGCACTGCACCACTATGCCCGTAGGCTCGTGTGTTATACGTACGGCCGAATCAGTGACGTTGACATGCTGCCCGCCGGCGCCGCTCGACCTGTATGTATCGATCCTGATGTCACTCTCGTTTATCTCGATATTAACGTTCTTGTCTATATCGGGGATAACATCCACCGACGCGAACGAAGTGTGCCGCCTTTTATTCGAGTCAAAAGGGGATATACGTACCAGCCTGTGCACGCCCGCTTCGGCCTTCAGGTAACCGTACGCGAATTCGCCCTTGACTATGAAAGTCGCGTTCTTAATGCCCGCCTCTTCCCCGGACAGCTGGTCGACGATCTCCGGGTGAAAAGAATGGTCCGCCGTCCAGTGCAGGTACATCCTGAAAAGCATCGATGCCCAGTCGCAGGATTCCGTCCCTCCGGCCCCGGCGTTGATACTGACAATGGCGCTACACCTGTCCGTCTCTTCCCCGAGGATGCATTTAAATTCGATCTTTTCTATCTCCTTCTGAACGGCTTTGATATCTTCCATCAGGCTGGTTATGGAAGAGGTGTCATCATCTTCCACTATTTCGAGGAGTTCCCTGACGCTTTCATAGCGGCGCGCCGTTTCCTCGTACGGCCCTATCACGGACCTTAACGACCGTAGTTCACGCGAAAGGGCGTCCGCTCTTTCCTGGTCCTTCCATATCTCCGGCTCACTGAGTTCCGCCTCAAGAGCTTTCATCTTTTCCCGGTTTTTAGCCAGGTCAAAGATACCCCCTGAGTTCCTCGAACCTCACATCAAGCGTCTTTATAGCGTCCTTTAATTCCTCTATCATTCAGGGCCCCCCTTCGTTTGCAGGCATTATATCAATATATACTGTACGTGTAAAGGTATTGTGGGATATTAGTACATGCAGGGGCACGGCGCGCCGTACCCCTGCGCGCACTGATCCGTAACCCGTTATCCCTGTGTTCTATCGTTCCGTGCCCTGCGGAAATACGCGGCGACCGCCCGGGCTGTTCTATGGTCTATTCCCGCTTCCGTCAGTTCTTCCGGTGAGGCCGCGCGGATATTTTCGATATTCCCGAATTTCGCGACCAGGGCCTTCTCCCTCGCCGGGCCTATGCCTTTTATCTTCCGGAGACCGGTATCAAGCTGCTGCCTGCTTCGCAAACGCCTGTGATAAGTTATGGCAAATCGGTGGGCCTCATCCCTTATCCTCTGGATAAGCAAAAGTACCCGTGACCCGGGCGAAAACCTTACCGGACGCCGGTTTGACCCCGTATAGATATGGTTGAACTCCTTGGCTATGCTGATGACCGGCAGGCGAAGAAGCCCGAGCGCCTTAAGTTCGCCCTTCGCCGCGGAGAGATGCCCTTTTCCCCCGTCGATCAGGACAAGGTCGGGCAGCATCCCGC
Organism: Candidatus Omnitrophota bacterium; assembly: GCA_043819235.1. Classification (GTDB taxonomy): domain Bacteria; phylum Omnitrophota; class Gorgyraeia; order Tantalellales; family Tantalellaceae; genus JBDRFA01. Next base: position 7,635 of record JBDRFA010000003.1, read on the forward strand.
CCTCTTCGAGTATCCTGGAGTACCGCCGCCGCACCACTTCCCTTATCATCGCATAATCGTCCACGCCTTCCACGCCTTTCACCCGGTATTTCCGGTATTCCGGCTTTGACGGGACCCCGGAGGAGAACCTCACCATGGAACCCACGGCCTGCTTCCCGCCTATGTTGGAAATATCAAAACACTCTATCGTGACAGGAAGAACGGAAAGTCCCAGAGCGTTCTTCAGTTCCTCTATCTCGCCGTAAATGGGATAGCGGGACGTATCATGGAATTCCCGGACCGCCGTAAGGGCCTCCATACGCTTTTTGACCGCCAGTGCTTTCTCATATTCTTTCTGCCCGGAAAAAACTGCCATCTGTTCCTCAAGTGACCGGATGACACCTTCTTTCTTCCCTTCCAGGAATTTTTTAAGCTGGACGACCGTCTCCTTATATTCTTCAGGTGAAACTTTCCCCTCACAGGGGCCCGCGCATTGTCCGATATGATATTCGAGGCACACCGATCTGCGCATATTACGGCAGGTCCTGAGCGGAAAAACTTTTTTCATGAATGAAACGGCTTCCTTGAGAAGCTTGACGTTAACATACGGCCCGTAATACACCGCGCCGTCTTTCATCTTTCTGCGTGTAATATACAGGCGCGGGAATTTCTCGCCTTCGGTAAGTTTCAGGAAAGGATAGGACTTATCGTCCTTAAGCTCTATGTTGAACCTGGGCGCATGGTCCTTTATGAGCCCGGCTTCGTATATGAGGGCCTCGGCTTCGGACGCCGTACGGATAACCCTGATATCCCGGGCCTCGCTCACAAGAAGCTCAAGCCGGCTGTCCCTGGCCCTGCCGCGCTGGAAATAAGACGCCACCCTCCGTTTGAGCCTGAGGGCCTTGCCCACATACAGTATCCGCCCTTCCGCGTCCAGAAATTCATACACCCCCGGAGCGTCCGGCAGATCTTTTATCTTAGAAGCCAATATATCCGATACCATCGCTTTACCTTTTCACCATGAACCGTCCCGCCGCTATCCTCCATAATCCGCGGGCTCCGGCGACACCGGCCATATGCGCGGCGCAGAAATAAACCAACCCGCTCAAAAGTATCGTAGCAGCAAGCTTGAAGAGGTCCATAATGCCCGAAGGGCCGGGTGTCCGCAGGAACAGCCACGCGCACCCGGCAGCGCATATTCCCATGATACCTGCCGCCGCCAGCACTTTCAAGAAAACCGCGATCATGTCCTTCGTCCCGATATCCCCGACGCGCTTCACCAGTATGCGATAAAGCATGATAAAATTACACGTAGCCGCGATGGAAGTAGCCAGAGCTAATCCCCCCAGCTTGAGAGGCCACATCAATATAAGGTTAAGCACGAGATTTATTCCCAGCGAGATCGAGGCGGTCCTTACGGGCGTGCGCGTATCTCCCATGGCGTAATACGCGTTCACCAGTATCTTTATCCCCGCGTACGCGATAAGCCCGAAAGAGTAAAAGAAGAGCGCATTGGACGTTATCCCCGTGGAATATTCCGTGAATTCTCCCCGCTGGAAAAGAACCCGGATCATAGGCCTGGCCAGGATCATAAGGCCCACTGCCGCCGGCGCCATTATCGTGAACACGGTCCGGAGGGAAAAAGATATCGTATCCCTGAGCTGGCCCATATCGTTCGTGGAAACCTCCCTGCTCATCCTCGGCAGTGCCGCCGTCGCGAGCGATATGCCGAAAACGGCCAGAGGTAATTGCACGAGCCTGTTGGAATAATAAAGCGCGGCTACGCCGCCTGAACCCACTATCCCGGCGAATGACGCGAGAACGGTATCGACAAGAACGCTCATCTGGTATACCGCGGATCCCAGAGCCCTCGGCAGGAGCAGATTAGCGATCCTTTTAGCTATGGGATGTGCTATAACTACCTTACGTCCAAGCCGGAACCCTCTTTTCACAAGAGGCCTTACCTGTAATAACGCCTCGAGAAAACCTCCGATCAACACTCCCAGCACCATACCTTTTATGCCTATGGCCGGGCACAGGAACAAAAGCGTCAGTATCAGTGATATGTTCAAAACGACCGGGGCAAAAGCCGGGGTGATAAAATAATGGAAAGAGTTCAAAACACCTTTGCTGTAAGCCACCATCCCCAGAAAAAACACATACGGGAACACCGTCCGGGTAAGAAAAACGGCCGTCGCGAATTTTTCAGGGTCCCGGATAAACCCGGGCGCCATCACCCTGACAAGAACGGGAGCGAAAACCACGCCAAATAACGACAAGATCATGAGCACGGCCAGCATCATATAAAATATGACGCGTGCCGCTTCCCAGTATTCCTCAAGCGTCCGCGTATGTTTATATTCGGTCAATACGGGAACGATCGCGGCATCCGTCGCGCCTTCGCCTACCATATCACGAAGCATATTAGGCAACCGAAAAGCCACAACAAACGCCTGCGCGAATATATTTGTCCCGAACAGCCTGGCAAAAAGTATATCCCTTACAAAACCCAGAACGCGGCTCGTTGTTGTGGCGATACCTATTATCCCGGTCGATCTTAACAGCTTGCCCTTTGTCATCGTTCTAACTAAACCCCCTTACTCCCCCGAAAAATGCCTTTTCCCTCTATTTTCGGAATATCATATCACAATTTAACTTACATGTCATTTTAAAGCTGATCGACAAGTTAGATCCCTCGACTCCGTCACCCGTATAAATTCCCATTGACAAAAAAAAAGCCTTGTGCTAAATTAAGTGCCTTAATTGACCTGACACAACTTAATAGAGTTAAAGGAGATACGTAATGGCAAATAAAAAAGCCGCCATCAAAAGCCTGAGGCAGAATATTACCCGGCATGAAAGGAACAAATCCACCATGTCCGAGGTCCGCACAATAGCCAAAAAGATCCAGGTTCTGATAACCGAAAAAAAACGGGAAGAAGCGGACACTATGCTCCGCTTGCTGGAATCCAAACTGGACCGTGCCGCGAAAAAAGACGTGATAAAGAAAACTACCGCATCTCGCAGGATAGCCCGGGTAAGAGCCCAGTGGGATAAAACCTGCGCCGGATAAAAAATTTCATATTTTTCGTAATTGCATGGATCGTAACTGCTGCACCGGGAAATCGATTTCCCGGTGTACTGCTTATAAATATAGTTCAGTTTAGTGTGGGGTGCAACGTCCCCTTAGACGTGGATGTTGTATTTTGACAGTTGTTTTTTCAGGTCGTTGTGGCCGGTGAACAGGAAGGCGTGGATGCCCATGGTCCTTGCGCCCTCTACCAGTTCGGGGCGGTCGTCGGTGAAGAAGGCGTTCTTGGAGATACAACCGGCGGTCTTTAACGCTTCGCTGAAAATAGCGGGATGGGGTTTCTGTTTCCCTACTTCATGAGACACCACATGCCCGTCGAAAAGATCGAGTATTTCATATTCTTTCTTCAGAAACTCATAATGGGCCTCGTTGGTATTGGATACCAGGACCAGTTTGATGCCGGGATATTTCACCTTCAGGGCCCTTACGATCTCTTCCATCTCCGGATAAGGGAAGAACATGCTGTTCCATACGCTGTAAAACTCGTTATATTTCATGTCCAGCCTGAAAAGCCTGCGGGTGCGGGTATAGAATCTTGAGGAAGAAAGTTTCCCTTCCATGTATCCGTCCACGTTATCGGACCCCATGATATAATCGACGAATTTTCCTTTCTCGACCTTACCAAAAGAAGCGTACCCTTCTTCCAGTATCTCCGGGTTGAACCTGATTATGACGTTCCCAAGATCGAAAAATACCGCTTTTATCTTTTTTTCGTTCATTTTTGGCAATATCTCCTTCTGAATATCTTTATACCCTTTTTGAGAAAAGTACGCGATCCTCTGTATTGTATTTTCCCGACAGCCTCTTCGGCGGAAAACCAGCGCGCTTCCCGTATCTCGCTGGTCTGCACGGTAATTTTTTCTCTCGCTGACGCCTTTATCAGGAAAATGTGGACCGTTTTATCTATTTTGCCGGACTTGAATTTAAAGCTGTATTTCTGCCTGCCCAGCGGTTCGACAATAACGGTCCCCGCCTGTCCGGTCTCCTCGGCGACTTCTCTCAAAGCCGTTTCTTCGGGGGTTTCCCCTTCCTCAAGATGCCCTTTCGGCCACGTCCAACAGCCGTAGCTGTCCATAATGAGCAACACGCGCGGCTGGCCCTTTTCTTTTTTTATTACTACTCCCCCGGCGGCAAAAACTTTCTGTACCAAAATTCTCTCCTCTCGTTTGTCTTTTTGAACCGTCTGGTTCGCGTTCGTACGGTTAAATTGCATAAGTTCAGTCACAAGGAGTACCCCTACGTCCACGCCCGCAAAGGTAAATCCTACCTGTCTGCCAGGGGGGTGTTCGCTATGCTCCGTACAGGGAGCCTCCACACCGGGCGGAGGGGCCCTGGTAGGAGCGTAGCGAACACCCCCCTGGCAGGTCGCTTACCTCGCACT
>JBDRFA010000004.1:0-8714 GCA_043819235.1 Candidatus Omnitrophota bacterium
CCTGAATTTATGGTAACACGGACGGCATGGCAGGTCCGGAGCGGTCATTACGCGGTTCCCGTCCGACGCCGGGTACGGCCCGTATACCTCAGGCGCCACCGGGCCGAATATCGACACCGTCTTTACCCCGAGCGCCGCCGCCATATGCAAAGGCCCGCCGTCGTTGCACAGAACAAGCCCGCATACGCTCAATAAAGCTATGTACCGTTCGAGCGTAAGGCCGTTTTCCGCTATCACGGGTTTTGTTCTCATCGCATCGGCCATCACGCCGCACAGTTCCGTCTCGGCATCCGACCCGAGCACCGCCACGGGATATCCGTACCCCGAAAGGATATCGGCTACCCCGGCGAATTTTCGCGCCGGCCAGTGTTTCCTGAACGCCTGGGGCCCCCAGCTGGCGCCGCCGCCGGGGATGACCGCGACAAGCGTCCCGGCGGAAATACCCTTCCCGCCGATAGCTCCCAGCGCCCATTCAATTGCCTCCGGAGAAGCGGCCAGCGACATCCCTCTCTGCGTAACGGGTATATCCAGCTTTTCCAGAAGATCAAGATAATACTCCACAACATGCTTCTTTTCAAAACCCGTAAGCTTGATCTTATCGGTAAGAAATATCCCTCTTCTTTTATAGTCAAGCCCCACCCGCCGCGGAATACCCGCCAATGCGAAGAGAAAACCGAATCTCCGGGAAAGGGTGAAATCGAATACCATATCATACCTTCTCCCGCGCAGGGACCTCCAGAGTTCGATAACCTTTTTTACAGCCGCCGTCCTTGACTCCCTCCACAGCCTCAGATAATCGTCCTTCTCATAAACAAATACCTCATCTACATCGGTGTTACACTTGAGGATATCTTTCGTCCTCCCGTTACACAGATAATCGATAGACACTCCCCCAAAAGCCTCTTTCAGGTTCGTTATGACCGGCGTAGTAAAAAGCACATCCCCGATACCAAATATGTTAGCAATAAGAATACGTTTCATTGATTATACGCGTAAAAAGCAAAAGGGTTAAAAAGTTAAAAGGTTAAAAGGTTAAAAAGTGTAACGACGCAAAAAAAAATCACTCTGTTGGATTTTTAAGATATTTCATGAAATTCCAGATATATTTAGAAATAATTTCACATTGTCGTCTAAGTTCCTCAAATTCAGTTTTATCAATATACCCTATATCAAATGCGACATACAGATGGCTCCTCAACTCTCCCGCTGAACCTCTGGCAACATTCAGGAACTGGGCAAACTCCTTTTTACTGAAGCGTTCAAATCCTTCGGCAATATTTGCCATAACCGATATCGAACTTCTCCGTATCTGATCTTTGAAGGCAAAATCCTTAGAAAATTCCTTTGCCCGGGATATTTCATATATCGTTTTGACCAATACTCTGGCCAACTTCCATGCCTCTATATCCTCAAATCTCTCAATCTTCCCCACAACCCCGTCTCCTTCCCTCTATACTACACTACACCTTTCAACCTTTTAACTTTTGAACCTTTAAACCTTTAAACCTATTCTCTGCCATCGCGCAACATTTCCTTCGCCGCGCCGAAAACTTTCTCTACGGTGACGAGGTCCATACAGCGGTACCCGTTAGCGCAGGACGCGTCACCGCACGGGGAGCATCCCGGGTTCTCATGGATGACGACGTTCCCGTCTCCCCATGGCCGCCACCTCACCGGCCCGGCTCCGGCGATATTCCTTCCGAATATCGCCAGGACCGGCACATCCAGAGCGGCCGCCATATGCATGGGACCGGCGTCATTGCCTATGAAAAGACGGGCCTTTTTTATGAACGCCGCCAGTTCCTTAAGGCCAAGCGCGCCTGTCATGTCCGCGACGTCCTCGTCGGCCTCAGTAATTATTTTCCTGACGAGGTCCCGTTCCTCCTCGCCCCCGATAATACCCACATCACAGTATATTTCCTCTTTCAACTTCTTTATAAGTTCCGCGTATCTGGCGGCAGGCCACATCTTGGCCGGGTTACTGCTTCCCGGGTGCACGACCACCAGCGGCCGGTAAAGTACCATACCCTTATCGGCCAGCATCTTTTCAACGCGCTCTTCAGCCTGCCTGTCCACCGCGAGGCGCGGCGCGGAAACGCGGATATCCGGGTCCAGGAGACGCAAAAGATCGGCGGTATACTCGACCTCGTGTTTTTCCCCCTTCGCCCTTTCATCCTTTATCTTCCGGGTAAGCAACTCACCCCATTTCCTGTCATAACCTATACGTTCGGGGATACCGGCCATGTAACACGCCAGATGAAGGGCTTTGTGCGGATTAAGGACCACCGCCGCGTCAAAACGCCCTTTCCTGAGTAAAGCGAAAAGTTTGAACGCTTTGATGAACACGTTCCCTTTCCTTACCGTATCGCAAACGATAATATCTTCTATACCCGGCCGGCCTTCAACGATATCCCGGGAATACCCGGAAGTGACGAACGTTATCCGCGCCTCGGGATACCTTTCCCTGACCGCATCCACCGCCACAGTAGAAAGAAGGACCTCCCCGATACGGTCAGTCCGCAATATAACAATGTTCTTCAGTTTTTCTTCCATTTCTCAGCAACGTCATCCCCGCGAAAGCGGGGATCAAATAAGAATAAATATTATTTTTCGACTCTCCGGGTTATCGCGAAACAAAACCCCGCCAGAAGGTAAAAGAACACCGCCAGGTTGACTGAATACAGCCCGGTATCCACCAGGCAGTCCATGGCAAAACCCGCCAGCGCGGCAAAGAGGCCCATCGCCAGGTATTCTTTCCTGCCCCGTTCTCTCCCGGTAAATCCCCTGAAAGAACATACCAGGACACTCGCCAGGAAAGATATGAAAAGAAGGGCCCCGGGTATACCGATTTCCGAAGCCATTTGGAGATAACAGTTGTGAGAATATCTTACATCGGGGTAATCGGCCGGTTTATACTTCGGAAAAATCCTGCTGTACGTGTTCACCCCGAACCCCAGGACAGGATGCTCCTTGATCATGTTTATCGTACCTTCCCAGAGCATGATCCTTTCCTCCGTCGTCCCGGCCTTAAGGTCCGTTAAACCGCGCAGGCGGTCCGGGAACATATAAATAAGCGCGCCGGACACGCACAATACTATAACCAGGAAAAGCCCGGCCGTCCTTTTCGACCTTATTACGCCGAGTACGAGGAACGCCGCCAGGAACGACAGCCACGCCCCCCGGGATTTGGTAAGCACGAGGCATAGAATAGAAAGCGCGAAAGATCCCGCGATCCAGAACCATGACACGGCACGTTTATATCCGCTCATGAGCCACGATAAAAGCACCAGGCTCACCATCATAAGATATATACCGAAACTGTTCGGATGGACGAAAGAGGACGATATCCTGCGCAAATAGTCGAGATCTATCAGGTGCCTATGCCGTATGAGATCAAATCCCGAGAAATACTGGAACAGGCCGTTCAGGCAGGTAACACCGGCGACAGCCGCTATGACATATAACGCCCTTTTCACTATTCTGTCATCCCGCAGCCCGTCGGCGGCGGCCATGAATATAAGGGCATATTTGACCAGCTTGAAAACACCGCGGAAACTTTCGCTGAAATACGCGCTGTTCCGGCAGGAAAAAAGTGTCCACAACAAGAACAGCGCCAGCAACCTCGCCGGCACGGAATCGAGACTTTTAAAGTCCCGGGCCAGTATCTTTTTCACGGCCCACGCCAGGATCATGATAACGCACGCGATCTCGACCAGAGAAATAGAAAACGTCACCGCCGCCAGTATCGCGTAAAAACTCCCTTCGACCACCCCGTCACATATCCTGATCAGCTTATCTTTCCCCATCATCCTCCTAAAGCCTACAGCCTACAGCCTAAAGCTCTATCAATACGCGTTCTTCATCGCGAACATGGACATGAACAGTATCTTCAGGTCGAATATCATCGACCAGTTCTCGACGTAATAGATATCGTATTTGGTCCGTTCTTCGATCGAAGTGTTACCGCGCAGGCCGTTGACCTGCGCCCACCCGGTCACCCCGGACTTTATCTTATGGCGCGCCATGTACCTCGGTATATCCTCCTTGAACCTGCCCACGAAATGAGGCCGCTCGGGCCTGGGCCCCACAAGGCTCATCTCCCCTTTGACCACGTTCACCAGCTGCGGCAGTTCGTCAAGGTTACAGCGCCGGAGATAAGCCCCGACCTTTGTCCGCCTGGGGTCGTCTTCCTTCGCCCAGACGCGGCCCGTGCCTTTCTCCGCGTTATCGACCATCGTCCGGAACTTTATTATCGCGAAACGCCTTCCGTCCTCACCTATCCTTTTCTGGAAATAAAAAACCGGCCCGGGAGAACTTATCTTCACCATTACGGCTATCACGAGAAAGACCGGGGACAGCACCGCCAGCCCGGCAGCCGACAGCACAAGGTCCATCATCCTTTTCAGAAAACGGTTATACCCCTCACTGAGCGGAGATTCCTTAAGCCCCAGAAGAGGCACGCCGTCGATGGTCCTCATATCCACCTGCGACGTCACCATACCCAGAAGATCCGCCACGAGACGGAACTCCACCATACGTTTTTCACATTCGAATATTATGTCGATTATCCCGGACCGCGGCAGTTCCGTTTCAGTAAGGATGACCTCATCTATGTCGTTATCGTCGATTATCCTGTCCAATCCCTCCATTTTTCCCAGAACAGGCACATTCCCCACGTTTCCGGCCCCGGTTTTTTTTATCCGGGCGATACCCTTCACGTTATAATCCCAGTGCGGATCATCGGACACATGCGTGATGATCCGCTCGACCATCGGCCCGTCCCCTACCACCAGAAGGTTCCTCTTCCTGCCCGGGTTTTTCCTCAAAAAGATCCTTGCGCGGTTGACCCCAAACCTCCAGCACCCCAGGAAAGATATCAGCACGAACCACGATACGAGCAGCATGCCTCTTGAAAAAGAATATTCGCGGTACAGGAACGTGCCCGCCATGAAGACAAGTATCCCGATACTCACGCTCCTGATTATCGTGAAAAACTCGTCCACAATGGATATCCTGGCCCTCACGGAATAAAGCTTATCCGACCGCATCAGGAAAAGGAGTATCAATGTCAAAACCGGCAATATCTTGAAATAATGGCTGACATGCGGCACGCCGAACATTATCCGGAAAAGGCCCGAGGAGAACCTCAACCAGTACGCGAAAAGAAACCCCGCGTTGATGGCAAGGATATCCCCTATCATCAATATAGCGCCAAGTCTGACATCGTTGCGTATGTTCATGGTATAGCTTTAAGCTTTAGGCTTTAGGCTGTAAGTAACAGACTATAGGCTGAGAACCATCGGCACTGGCATCCCCGCAAAAACGGGAACCCCCCAACTGTCATCCCCGCGAAGGCGGGAACCCCCAACTGTCATCCCCGCGAAGGCGGGGATCCATAAAGGTTTTAGATTCCCGCTTTCGCGGGAATGACAATATTTGCACTACAACAACCGGACACCAATAGTGAACTACGTACTATGGACAGTCCATTTTTCTTCAACATATTTCTCTATCTCATCTTTAAAACGGCTGCGGTTAAAGCGCAGGGCATTATTCCTTATCGTTTCCGGGTCGAAAAGTTCCATATTGCTCTCAAAAGCTTCGATCGCGGCGTTCAACGCCGACGGGGTCTGCTCGTCGAAAAAGACGCCCGTGGGGCTCGCCTCCCCAGGAAGGCCCGCTTGAAGCGGCACGACCGTTTCCAGCACCCCACCCGCGGCGTAAGCGATGACGGGCTTCCCGTGGGCCTGAGCCTCGACGGGCACTATCCCGAAATCCTCATCCCCGGGGAATATCAAAGCGCGGCAGCCGGCATAATAATGCGCCAGCTCACTGTCGCCTGTCCACCCAAGATACTCGATATTCGGCCCTGACACACTCTTAAGCTGCCTGAGATCGCCGCCGTCGCCGATAATGACAAGCCTCTTCCCGTTCCCGTTGAACGCCTGTACCGCGAGGTCGACCTTTTTATACGGCACGAGCGCCGAAACAACGAGATAAAAACCTTTGTCCCCTTCCCTCTCGCCGTGCCGGTCCACATCCACAGGCGGATATATGACATCGGCATCCCGGCCGTAAAATTCCCGGATACGATTTTTGACATTATCGGATATGGCCACAAAATGATCAATATCTTTATTGGACGCGATATCCCATTTTTTAAGGCGGCTGATGATCTTTGATATCATCCATCTTTTTACGGGGTTTTCCCTCGAGAAATATTCGTCGAAAAATTTCCACGCGTACCGCACCGGGGTATAACAATAACATATATTGAGCGCGCCCCCGGGAGCCCTGGCCCCTTTTGCCACACAATGGCTGGAACTCAGCACAAGATCATATCCCGAAAGGTCAAAACTCTCTATCGCCGCCGAAAAAAAAGGCAAAAAACTGCGATAATGCTTGTCGACACCGGGAAACCCATTCAGGAACGACGTCCGTATATCCATATCCTCGATAATACGGGAAACGCTCCCTTTCTTATGCACCAGCGTGAACAACGTAGCCGCGGGGAAAAGCTCACAAAACACCTCCAAACATTTCTCCCCCCCCCGCATCCCAGTGAGCCAGTCATGTACTATCGCTACTTTCGGTCTTTTCATGATTAAATTATACTTTCGGGGTCAATCCCGTTCCATCTCGCCGGTGATGTTCCCTATGCTCCGTACCGGGAGGATCCACACCGGGCGGAGGGGCAGACTGATCCGTGAATAGTTTATGGTGAATGGTGAATGGTAAGAACCGGAAACCGAAAATACTGCGAACCCCATTGTGAACTATTCACTATTCACTAAAGACCATTCACCATTTTAAACGTCCCCTCCCGGTCAACATGCCTAACACACCTTACGATACACCTCAAGCGTCCGTCGGGCGGTCTCTTCCCACGAGAACTGTTTGACATGTTTGAGCCCCCGCTCTATCATACCCTCCCTCAGGTGCGCGTTAACCAGCACATTGTACACAGTATCGGCTATCTGTTCAACGTTGTGGGGAGAGACCGAGCAGGCGGCTTCACCGGCCACCTCGGGAAGGGACGACGAATCCGAAACGATGACAGGCGTACCGCACTGCATCGCCTCAAGCGCCGTAAGCCCGAACCCCTCGTAAAACGACAGATGCACAAGGACATCGGCAATGTTATAAAGCACTATGAGGTCGTCCGTGCTGACCTCGCCCAGGTACCTTATGCCGCTGTCGATCATTTCGGCTTTCAGCATGTCCTGTTTTTTGTCCCACCTGCCGCATATCACAAGCTGATGCGGGGCCCCCCATTTTTTGAGAAGCGTGAACACTTTAAGAAGGGTCTGGACGTTCTTATGCGCTTTTATACTCCCGACGTACAGGATGATCCTGTCAGATAACCGGTGCCGGCACTGTACGTCCGCGGAACGCGTCTTGTCCGTTATCTGCCGGAACATCCTGTCGGCGGCTTCGTGAATGACCTCTACCTTCCCGGCATACTGCCCGCCGTACATTCCGAGAAGGTCTTTTTCTGTATGTTTCGAAACGGTTATTATCTTATCGGCTTTTTCCAGGGCCTTACCGGCCATGAACCCGGCGTAATGTTTCGCGAGGCCGAACCTTCCGGCCCCCGGGAACAAGAGGTATATCAGGTCATGTATGGTCACGACCATTTTACCCCGGTAAGAAACGGGAACGTTAAAATGCGGCACATGCAGGATGTCCAGCTTTTTGCCGCGATACGGCAGGAACACCTGTTCCTGCAGCGAATATATCGGCGCGTTCCATTCGACGATACGCGCGTTCCCCGCGCCGGCAATATTCACAAGTTCCTTCTGATCTCCGAAAATAACGAACTCATCCCCTCCCGCCTGCCTGATCATCTCAGGCAAAAGGCTCTTTATATACCGCCCGATCCCCGGATGCGTGATCATCCTGGCGTCAAAACCTATTCTCATGGCGTGTAACACCTTCTTTTAGAGAGTCATTGAGTCATCGTGCCCGTTGGGCACTTGAGTCAATGAGTCATTGGTTGCGTATGCGATCGATCTTTTGCGGCTAAACCTTTGATGAATTTGTTTAAGATAACCGCTACTTCTTTTCGCATGGATTCAAGTTTACTATAATCGTCTTCTTTCAAAATATCCAATTCCGTTATGACCTCTAATAAGTATTCCACTTCGACTAAAGATCTGGTTGCAATATTCAGAAAATTTAAAAATTCTTTTCTGCTTTTACTCGCATGGCCTTCGACTATGTTTGTCGGCACTGAAAACGCCGCTCTCCTGATCTGTGAAGTCAATCCATATAATTCTTCTCTGGGAAAATCCCGGCTGATCTTATAAACTTGTACCGCAAAGTTATGCGCCTTTTCCCAGACTTTAAGTTTTCTATACCCCTTATTGGTATCAATAACCTTGTCTTTTTTCAACTCTTCCATTATGCCCTCTAACTTTGACTCTCTGACTCTAGCGCCTGAAAGGCGCGATGACTCTATGACTCTCTAAACCACTTCATCCACGACCCCGCATACCTCTTCCGTCGATATATGCGACAGGTCGTTTCCCAGGCCCGGGAATATCACCCGGACATTTTTACCTCTCGGAGCCCATTGGGCCGGATCGTTCGCGCCGCTGAAAAGCACGATAGTAGGTATTCCGGCGGCCGCGGATATATGCGCCGGGCCCGAATCCACTCCTACGAACAATGAAGCCTTTTCAAGTATCGCGCCGAGCGTCCCTATATTCGTC
>JBDRFA010000005.1:0-5571 GCA_043819235.1 Candidatus Omnitrophota bacterium
TGTGGGAGGAATGGAACACAAGGACAAGGAAGAACTGATAGAGGAAATAAAGTTCCTCCGCGATAAGATAAAAAAGTACGAAGAGGAAAATGAAGAGCGGGTTAAGTCCGCGGGAAGTCCGCACAGGGAAGACCACGCGGAGGCGGTCAAGGGGGAATTGAGGGCTATCGCGCTTCAGGACATATCGCTGGAAAAGATGTTGAGCGTTTTTCTGAAAAAAGTGACCCTGGTCCCGTGGTATGCCGCCGGACCTAAAGGAGCCATATTCCTGGCGGGGGACGATCCGCTCATGCTTGAGATGAATGCCCAGAGAGGGCTTCCGGCGCCGCTGACCGAACTGTGCGCGAGTGTCCCCGTGGGTAAGTGCCTTTGCGGGCGGGCGGCTGAGTTGCGCCAGGCCGTCTTTACGGAAAGCAGCAAAGAATGCCACGAGGATCTATGCGCCCAGAGCCATTATTCCGTACCTATCCTTTCCTCATCGAAAGAGCTGCTCGGGGTGATCGTATTATATGTCAGGCGGGGGTACCGTCCGGAAAAGAAAGAAGAAGAGTTCCTTTGCGAGGCGGCGGATATCCTTTCGGCATTTATTGAAAGGAAAAAAGCGGAAGAAGCCCTCGTCCAGACGGAAAAACTGACGGTATTGGGACATTTTGCCGGAGGACTGGCGCATGAGATCAATAATCCGCTGGCCATCATCAAAGGTAGAGTGGAACTGCTGCTTATGGGGGACGAAAAACATACTCCCGAAGTTGAGGCTGTAATGGAGACGCTTAAGACCCAGGTGTGCCGCATCCAGGGTATCACCGCGCGCCTCCTTTATTACGCGCGTAAGAAAAAACCGCATATGGACGTGTTGAACATGAACAGTGTGGTAAGGTCCGTTCCTCCCATGCTGTCATGCCATCCGTCTTTTCATAATGTCACATGGGAAGACAACCTGGCGGAGGGCCTTCCCATGATCAGGGGGGATTTCAACCATCTGCAGATAGTGTTCCTGAATATCGGCCTGAACGCCTGCCAGGCAATGCCTGAAGGAGGGGTTCTGACCATGGCGTCCGGAGTAAAGGACGGCATATCGCTGGAGGTCAGCATACGGGATACCGGCATGGGTATAGAGGAAAAGGATATGGGGAAGATATTCAAACCTTTTTTCACCACAAAGGATAAAAATAGCGGCATGGGCCTTTTCATATGCAGGAATATCATCGAGGCGCATGGAGGAGATATAGTGGTTGAAAGTAAGGCCGGAAAAGGGACGAAGGTAAAGGTACTTTTACCTTTAGCCGGATGAGGGGGGCTTGAGGGGATATTCGGGATTTGTTAAGGCAGATAAGGTCAGAGGAGGAAAAATGAGACACCTTATATTAATATTGGCAGCAGCCGCGGTCATATTTACCGGATCACGGGCGTATTGTCTGACGGAAATACTTTTTGATTTTGAACAGGATGAAGAAGGGTGGAACATCCCGGATTGGGCGTTCGAACAGGGGAACTATGTGGGGCGTACACTGGAAGTGAGCGGGGATAAGACATGGAAGAGCAAACAGGCCCTTAAACTCGGGTGCGATTTCCCGGGCGATATATGGACAGCCGCTTTAGTCGAATTTGAACGTGATATGGACCTCAGCGGATACAAGAGCATAACCGCGCATGTTTTTCTGCCCGGTTCGGCTCAAGGGGGCCTTTATCAGGCGAGGATAATAGTGACTGCCGGGCCGTGGTGGTTCATCGAGATGAAAGAGGCCGTTCAGTTAAAGCCCGGAAAATGGGTGACGATAAAGGCCGATCTTAACGTTGACAAGCAAAGTGAAGGCATATACTGGAAGATAAAGAACAAGGACGCCAGCCTTATAGACAACATAAGGAACGTAAGGAAGATCGCGGTAAGGATAGAGCATAACGTGAACCCGTGGAAAGCCGGGACAGCGTATAAAGGCCCTGTTTACATAGACCAGATAGTCATAGAATGACGATATGTGATCGTTCAGTTCGTGGTAAAGGCGCGTGTTTTTTAAGAGACTGAGTATAACGAGGGGAAACACTCTTGCCAGACGCCTGACGGAAGTTTTTTTGCGGGGGAATTGAAATTCTTGACAAGGGTATTAGGGGTATGGTAGGTAATGGTATTAGACTAAACGGGGGAGATACATATGGGGGCTGTCCCGGCCCGTAAGATCAACGCCCATACGCGGTAGGGAATACTACAGGGTGGGGAAAAGGAGGAAGGGATGCAGAGTAACAGGCTTTATGTGGGGAACCTGAAGTATTCGGTGACCGAAGGGGAATTACAGGAATTATTCTCGAAGTACGGTACGGTAAAAGACGTTACGATACTCCAGAACAAGGGATTTGGTTTTATTGAAATGGCGGAAGTTGCGGGTGCCGAGAAAGCGAAGGAAAACCTTGACGGTTCCGATTTTCTCGGACGCAAGTTGAGAATAGATGAAGCACGTCCGCAGAAGGCCAGAGAAGGCGGCGGCGGATATTCCGGTAATGGTGGTGGCGGATACTCCCGTAACAACGGTGGATATTCCCGTAACAACGGCGGATTCTGAAGAGCTATCTAAAGATAAGTGATCGGTGATCTACACTCCGGGTATCAGGGGCAGGCCCTGGATCGAACATAACGTCCGCGATCCGGAGCCTGCCCTTCTCTTCCCGGACAGATGCGAAATAACCGTACGAACGCGAACCGAGGAGAAAAATGAGCAAAGTCCTGATAATAGGCGCCGGTGGTGTAGGAGGCGTCGTAACGCATAAGTGCGCGCAATTGCCTGAGGTATTCGATGAGATATGCCTCGCCAGCCGGACCGTCGAAAAATGCGAACGTATAGCGGCGCAGCTCGAGCGCCCCATCCGGACGGCGAAAGTTGATGCCGATAATACGGGGGAGGTCGTACGGCTTATCCGGGGATTCGAGCCGGATATGATCATTAACGTGGCCCTTCCTTATCAGGACCTGTCTATCATGAACGCATGCCTTGAAACGGGTGTCGCGTACCTGGATACGGCCAATTATGAGCCGGTCGATGAAGCCAAATTCTGTTATAAATGGCAGTGGGACTATCAGAGCCGTTTCAGGGAGAGGGGGATAATGGCGCTTCTCGGCTGCGGTTTTGATCCGGGCGTGACGAACATTTTCTGCGCTTACGCGATGAAACATTATTTCGACGAGATACATACGGTGGATATCATGGATTGTAACGCCGGGAACCACGGGCATCCGTTCGCGACGAATTTCAACCCGGAAATAAATATACGCGAAATAACGCAGAGGGGAAAATACTGGGAGAACGGCCGGTGGCTGGAAACGGACCCGTTATCCGTACACAAAACATTCGATTTTCCAGAGATAGGGCCTAAAGAAATGTACCTGATGTATCATGAGGAACTGGAGTCTCTTGTGAAGAACTTAAAGGGGCTCAGGAGGATCAGGTTCTGGATGACCTTTGGCGAGCAATACCTGACGTATTTACGGGTCCTGGAAGATGTCGGCATGACCAGGATAGACCCCGTGGAGTTCGAAGGGTACCGGATCGTGCCTCTTAAATTCCTCAAGGCGGTCCTCCCGGAACCGTCGTCGTTAGGCAGGAATTATACAGGGAAGACAAATATCGGGTGCCTGATCGAAGGCGAAAAGGACGGCAAGAACAGAAAGATCTATATCTATAATGTATGCGACCACGCCGAATGTTACCGTGAAGTAAAGGCCCAGGCTATTTCTTATACCACGGGTGTGCCTGCGATGATCGGGGCAAAGATGATGCTGACAGGGGTATGGAAAGGCAAGGGAGTTTTTAATGTCGAAGAGCTGGATCCGGACCCTTTCATGAAAGATCTTAACGCTTACGGTTTACCATGGGTGATCAAGGAGCTAAAAAACTGACAGCTGGTATCTGAGATCTGACAACTAAAAGATGAATATTTCCGAAAAAGTACCGCATACACCATGTTATGTTATTGACGAAGGGCTTCTTACGCGGAATCTCGATGTGCTGAAAGAGGTACAGGGCCGCACGGGTTGTAAGATCGTCCTGGCGCTCAAAGGGTTTGCCATGTTCAGTACGTTCCCCCTGATCCGCGGATACCTCTCGGGGGTCGCGGCGAGTTCCCCGCATGAGGCCCGGCTTGGCGCGGAGGAATTCGGCGGCGAAGTCCATGTGTACGCCCCGGCGTATAAAGACGCGGAATTCGGGGAGATCCTCCGTTACGCCACGCATATAAGTTTTAATTCCTTTTCGCAATGGCGGCGGTTTAAGCCGGCGGTGAAAGCCTCCGGAAAAGATATGCGCTGCGCTTTGCGCATCAACCCCGAACACTCAGAAGTTAAAGTGGCCCTGTATGACCCCTGCGCTCCGGGGTCACGCCTGGGGATAAGAGACGTCCAGTTCCGGGGAGAGGACCTTGACGGGATCACGGGATTACATTTTCATACGCTTTGCGAGCTGAATTCGGATTCTCTCGAACGGACGCTTGAGGCGGTAGAACGTAAATTCAAACCTTTTCTCGGTAAGGTCCGGTGGATCAATTTCGGGGGCGGACATCATATCACGCGCTCGGATTATGATATCGAAAGGTTGGGCCGGATCATAACCGGGCTTCAAGACCGCTACGGCCTCGAGATCTATCTGGAGCCCGGGGAAGCCATAGCCCTGAACGCGGGTGTTCTTGTGGCGGCCGTACTGGATATAGTGGATAACGGCATGGAGATCGCCATACTCGACACTTCCGCCGCCGCGCACATGCCGGACGTTCTCGAAATGCCGTACCGCCCGGCGATAGCCGGAGCGGGAGAACCGGGCCGGTTTAAATATACGTATCGGTTAGGGGGATCGACCTGCCTGGCCGGCGATATAATAGGAGATTATTCCTTCCCCGAGCGCCTCACGGTCGGAAGCCGTCTCACCTTCCTCGACATGGCGCATTATACCATGGTCAAGAACAACACCTTCAACGGCGTACACCTGCCATCCATCGCCCTTTACAACCCTCAAACAGACAAGGTCCGCATAGTAAAAGAATTCGGCTACGAGGATTACCGCGACAGGTTATCCTAATATAACGCCGCGTCCGGCTTGCGGTAGGTAGTGAATAGTGAATTGTGAATAGGCTTGAGGAAGGTGGGTTTTTGTGGGATAATAACGATGAAGTTGGCTATTTAACATTAGCGGAAAGGGACGGGTTATGGGGAAATATGTTATAGGGGTTGATATCGGCGGGACGAAGATCGCTTCGGGGATAATAAGCGAAGAGGGAAAACTTGTAAAAAAAACGGTAGTGCCTACGTTCGCCGAAAAAGGGATTGATGTTTCGCTCGGGCAGGTGTACATGTCCATCAGGGATATTATGGAAACAGGCGGAGTGGGACGCGGAAAGATATCCGGCATAGGTGTATGCGCGCCGGGGCCACTGGACCCGAAAAAAGGGATAGTCCATAACCCCCCGAACCTTCCGGGATGGCGGGAGGTGCCGCTTACGCACCTCATAAAGGCGAAATTCGGGAAAAGGACCAGGCTTGAGAACGACGCTAACGCGGCGGGTATGGCGGAACTCATATGGGGCGCGGCGAAA
>JBDRFA010000006.1:0-3169 GCA_043819235.1 Candidatus Omnitrophota bacterium
CCATAAGATGTCGTCCACGTCTTCACCTCTCTCTCCCGTTCCGTAGGAGACGTCCGCGCGTCAGGAAAAAGCTGAGAAGCGAATTTCTCGCTTCTATGCGCCCGGCAATACGTGTTAACTCTTTCAAAGAAGGTGCTCTGCGCTGAAAAATTGAACTGGATAAAACTTTTATCGTCAAGATTGAAGTCCCTGTTCAAATTGCCGTGTTTCGCGTAACGTTTGATCTCTCCCGCCAGGTGTATATCCGCTTCTGTCAGCAGACTCGTCCTTCCCTGCACCGGTTCGGGTTTAAAGACATATCTCAACCCGGGATATATTCTCGACACAAAATCCGACTCTTTATCTTCCTTTGACAGGAAAATGTTATCGTTATACTCCTCCTCAATGCCCAAGTCCAAATAGATATGCCTTCGAGTGTTATAAGCCCCTTCTTCGAGATAGATCCATAGTTCCTCTAATAAATATTTCTTTTGGCGCGCTTTACCTCCGTTATCCGGCATGTCGTCGGCATCCACGCATCCATCGCCGGGCTCTTCCGCTCCCTGAGCCGTCGCATAACATAAGGGCACAACACAAGTCGCGATAGTTAAAGCGCACAAAAAACTCGTCGTTATTTTTCTTTTTGCCAAGTCACTTTTTCTTTTTTTTCTTTTTAGCAGAAACAGATTCAATTTTTTCACGAATAAATTCCCGCGCGTCTTCGTTTATGCTGACAAACTCGGCGGCGATATCGAAACCTCCGACCTTTTTTAAGGGCCGCGCTCTTAACACTTTTGCCGTCGCTTTGATAGGCTGAGAATATCCCGGATAATTGATCATCAACTCCACCATACTTCCCGGAGCCAGATCCTCTTTGGAATGAAAAAGAACGCCGCCCTTACTTATGTTCTTAACAAAAGAAAGTTCCTCCCTTTTATCCAGCACCTTGTATTTCACCAGATGGTGCGATGTAAGCCGGATCGATATTCTTCTTTCCGCGCCGCGTATATGCCGGCGCATACCTTTATTCCAGATGTTCGATAAAAACATGTGTTTCCTCTTAATTATATATTATATGCAGTTAAACCATGCCGGTCCCTTGAATATAGCCCTAAGTTTACACAATTCCGGAAGTCCAGTCAAATAATTCTACGTTATTTCATGTCATCACGCTTATTTTTCCACAATTTTTAACATTTTCAACGATCACTCCGCTCCGATCCTGAAAAGAACTACAAAAACCGCCTTCAAGAGTATCGTAAGATCAAGCCACAACGACCAGTTATCTATGTATTTCAAGTCCAGTTCCGCCCATTTATCAAAATCCGTTATTTCGCTCCTGCCCTGTACCTGCCACAGACACACCAGTCCCGGCCTCATGCTGAGACGTCTGCGCTGCCACCCACGGTATTCCGCGACTTCCCGCGGCAGCGGAGGGCGGGGACCCACCAGGCTCATATCCCCTTTAAGGACATTCCAGAGCTGAGGAAGTTCATCTATGCTGGTACGCCTTAAAAATCTACCGAAAGGCGTTATCCTCGGATCGTTCTTGATCTTGAAGACCGGGCCAGTCATGATATTCCGGCCCAGGAGTTCCTGCCGCCTCTGTTCCGCGTCCGTCGTCATTGAACGGAATTTGTAAAAAACAAACTTCCTGCCGTGCAAGCCTACCCTCTTCTGCTTGAATATTACAGGCCCGGGGGAAGTAAACTTTATCCCCGCGGCGGCAAACAAACCTATGGGGACGCAAATGATCCCCAGAACAACGGCTCCGGCAAAATCGATCAACCGCTTAAATACCATCGGCCATGAAGCTTTCGGGGTAGTTCTGAATACCAGGAACGGAATATCGTCAAGAGCGTCTATTTCCTTCTGCGCGAACATCAACTCGAAAAAATCGGCATATAGCCATATTTCCGCTCCGAATTCTTCGCACTTAAGCAGCAATTCTTCCGTTTCGGAAAGTTTCTCTTTTCCTACCGCTATAATAACATTGTCGATATGGTTATCAAGAAGAAGAAGCCTTATGTCCTTTTCAGGGGAAAATGTCTTTATCCCGTCAAAAGATCCTTCGTTCCCGTCATCAAGTATATAAGCGCCCGATAAATGCAATCCCAGATGAGGTTTTCCCTCTATGGTCTTTATTATTTTCGGCATGAGGGCTTTGTCGCCTATTATGAGTACATTTCTCAGACCGTGCCCTTTAGCCCTGGAATGCTCCAGGATACCACGCATAACGATCTCTTTAAGCGTTAAGAGCCCTGAAACTATGAAAACAAAAACAACTAACGCGACCCTTCCCAGTATGTATATTTTCGTGTAGTAGAGGATAAAGATACATATGACCGCGCACCCGACGCCTGTCTTAACTATTATCCATAAAACATCCCTGAAAGGCCTTAACCGGTTTGTCGGATAAAGCCCGTTGACATGCAGCAGAAAATCCCAAAGGGGTATGGTTATGAACAACGTACGGAGATAATCCATCATACTGATCTCATATGTAGCGTTAATATATGGGGTCAGCGCCATTCTTATCGCAAAAGTCAGGACTGTGGCCGCCGCGACTACCCCTGAATCGATAATAATATTGGTTGTCCTTAAGACACGATTACGATATTTGCTCATCGTTACCAGACCTCTTTCTTCCTTTAATAACAAAATACCAACGCTGGGAAAATTTGCGGATTATCTACTATACAATAAATAATGATACTTATCAATACCCAAAATGTCCAGATTTCAGCCCGGATCTTACAGTGAGTGAAATTTGGGTTTATCTGAATGGCGCAACGGCTAAAACTTATCATACCACAATAGTTTTTGAGGCATGTTTTTTGCATAATCCGTTTCCATAATGTATAATGATACTGCTATGGTGAAATTGTCTATCAAACCGAAAAAACTTTATCTTATCATAGGCGGAGGGCTCGCGTGTGCCGTACTTCTTTTGTTACTCATCACGCTCCCGATGAAAGAGACACAGTTCTTTTTACTGCGGACAGAAAACAGACCCCGGAGCCTTGAAACGAAGATCATCAACTATGAAACTTTCGTCAAAAAAAATCCGTCTTTTATCCCCGCTCGTCTAAAGTTAGCCGAATTTTATACTCAACTGGGGTCCAATCCCGATAATGCCGACAAAACCGAACATATTGCCAAGGCTATCGAACATTACCGGTCGATACTG
>JBDRFA010000007.1:0-3279 GCA_043819235.1 Candidatus Omnitrophota bacterium
ACAAAAAAAACAAAAAAAGTAAATCTCAAACTGCGCCGACCCCTATAAATGTAAGAGATTAGCCCTCACAAGTAACACGTTAACGCCTAGCCAGGGGTATTCGCTATACTCCGTACCGGGAGGATCCACACCGGGCGGAGGGGCCCGGGTAGGAGCATAGCGAATACCCCTGGCGGGATCTGTCTAAGAAAATCGAACGTCCCCGCAGGGAACACCCACACCAGGTATCCCTCGTCGCTTAAACCACTCGAAAAATAAGCGCTTCTTTCGCCAATCTATTACCATTTTTGATACATCATCATGCGATCTATTTTAACGGGCGGGACCCCGAGCCAGAGGAGATTCATTCCCGGGGTCCCCACGCCACACGCGTCTTCCCGCATTATCCCGAATTTCGCGAATATGCCGCTATCATGATCTTTCTGTATGTTAAATACTTTTTAAAACAATTTAATTTTTGTGAAAGAAATGCACACTCCGGTTTCATTATGCCCTCCTTTAATTGTTTGATATGTGATTTTCATACTTTTCTCACTTTTTCTTTTTCTAATTTCAAGTACATTCTAACAAATGATTTTCTTTTTGTCAAGCATTTCTACGATAATATTCTTTTAACATGTTTTGTTAGACTACGAATGAAAAATCAATCCTGTCCGGGAAAAATCATAAAACCGGAATTACTTATATGAATCTCGCAAAAACGAAAAGCCCGAAGCGTCTGAACCAACTGTTCAAAAAAAATACAGCTGCCAGGATCGGAAGAAAAAAATATTTGACAAAACCCATGTTTTAATATATACTTAGTGGCGAA
Organism: Candidatus Omnitrophota bacterium; assembly: GCA_043819235.1. Lineage (GTDB taxonomy): Bacteria > Omnitrophota > Gorgyraeia > Tantalellales > Tantalellaceae > JBDRFA01. The sequence goes on from JBDRFA010000007.1 coordinate 812, forward strand.
ATGGGGGGTAGAGATTTGAACCGCAAGGCAAATATGTACTTACCTTGCGGTTTTTTTTAAGTCATTTTCTCTTCTCCCTGAAAAAGGAGGTACACGAGATGGCAAGAGGAACTGTAAAATGGTTCAATAACGCGAAAGGTTATGGTTTCATTACTCCTGAATCCGGCAATGATGTATTCGTACATCACAGCGCGATCCAGGGTGACGGCTATAAAACTTTGGAAGAAGGCCAGAAAGTCGAATTCGACATAAAGACCGGTCCCAAAGGCGAAGAAGCTGCTAACGTAGTAAAATTGTAATCGCACGTCTGGTGCAACAAAAACAAAAAAACCCGGCAAGAAATTGCCGGGTTTTTTTGTTGCTCGATTAATAGCAGAAAAGAGTTGAAACATCCACCCTGTAACGGTATAGTAACGGCATAAACATCTAAAAACTGAAAGCTGAAAAAAGGAGAATATGTATGGATACAAGTATGCGCCCGATCTACAAAAAGTTCCTGATCATCGCCGTTGTCCTGTATGTCATCGGTATCTGCCTGATCCAGGTAGACATGTACATTAGTCTCGGAAGGATAGAACACATGCTTATCCACGCAGATAAGGGATACGGGCTTACCGCCCCTTGCGGAAAAACATTCTGACAGCGCACAGGATCATCACCACGCTGAAAATATTCCTGAGGACATACGCCGGAAGGATGCTCGCCGTGCCCGCCCCCAGCGTCGCGCCGGCCAGGGCCGCCGGGATCAAAACCTTTATGGCGCTCTTGTCAACGTTATCGAACTCGCTGTGAAATACCGCCCCGGCCAGCGTAGTGGGCACGACAACCGTAAGAGACGTGGCAATAGCCTCGTGCATGGAAAGCCCGAAGAACATGTTCAAAGCCGGCACCATCAATATACCCCCGCCTATCCCGAACAGCGCCGAAGCGAGGCCCGCGGCAAACCCGAGTGCCATAAGCAGGAACGGACACCCGTACAGGTCGCAGGAAACCGCCGGCTGGAAGTTCAGGACACCCGCCGTCCTGAGCGCCAGGATCAAAAGAAATACCGAAAACACCTGTTTAAGTAACCTGGAATTTATCCTGTTGGTCAGTATAACCCCCTGCTTCGCCCCGACTAACGCGCCCACCGCGATAAGCACCGCCATGCCGAACTTGATATTGGCGCTGTTTATCGCGTAATATGTCACCACCCCTACAAAAGAACCGGCCACTATCGTGGCCAGGGATGTTCCGACAGCTTTTTTTATATCATACAGGAACAGCATCATAAGCGCCGGGACCATGATCACCCCGCCTCCTATCCCCAGCGAAGTCCCCGTGAACCCCGTCACAAAACCCAATACCGTTAGCCCCTTCCAATTCTTCATATAAAGATCCCTTATCGCACACGATGGAATCAACTTCTCCTTCAACAAGCTTAGAACAACAATACCAGTCAGGTTAAAATGGTACGATAAGGTCACGGTTTAAAACTGAAGGTCTTTTCCCGGAAAAGTTTCAGGCAGGTTTCCGCGACGACGGGGTCATAAAGTATACCCTTGTTCTTCTCGATTTCCTCAAGCGCTTTTTCGATCCCGAGCGATACTCTGTAAGGCCTGTTAGACGCCATCGCCTCCACGATATCGGCCACCACCAGTATTTTCGCCTCGGGCAGGATATCCCCGGATCTTAACCCCGACGGATATCCCGACCCATCCAGTTTCTCATGATGCTGAAGCGTTATAACGGCGATGGGCCCCGGGAAGTCTATCTTTTTCAGTATTTCATAACTCACCTGAGGGTGAAGTTTTATCAGGGCCATCTCGGCATCGTTCAACTTGCCCGGCTTGCTCAAGAGCTCCGCGGGTATGGTTATCTTGCCGACATCATGAAGAAGCCCGGCTATACGGATACTCTCTATTCTTTCTTCCGTGAGCCCCATCTCCGCGGCTATGGCGCAGCCCAGATCACTTACCCGGTGCTGGTGCCCGCTGGTATACGGGTCCCTGAGCTCGATGACCGAAGACAATGTGTTGACGATACCGTCCAGCACTTTCTTCTGTTTTTCAAGGCTTTCCTTTAACGCCTCTTCGGTAAGTTTAAGCCCGGTAATGTCCAAAGCAGAACCCAGCAAAGCGGGCTCGCCTTTATATTTTATCAACCTCGCGGAAAGGTCTATCCATACGGTTTCGCCCCTCCTGGTAAGCAGCTTAATTTCATACCGTAAAGGTATCGTCTTCCCCTCGAGCCGGTCATAAAATCTTTTTTTAGCGGCTTCCCTCATATCGGGATGGACTACATCCCATACATACATATCCCGAAGTTCTTCCCGCGTATAACCGCTCACATTTTCTATGGCCGAATTGACATATATGAATTTCTCGCGTGAAATAAAAATAGCGGAAGGCGTAATATCGGAAAAAGTCCGAAAAATATCCTCGTTTATCAATTCCCTGAATTCTATATTCTCCATACGTCCGCCTCAA
>JBDRFA010000008.1:0-4122 GCA_043819235.1 Candidatus Omnitrophota bacterium
GCCCGCCCGTCATCGACCTGCGTGTACGAGAACTTGCCGTCACTGTAACCCGTGGCGACTTTCTTTTTGCCGTCCGCAATGGCCTCTTTTTCCTGTACGGACCCCGAATAGGCCCCGGGAAGCGCTGCCATCGGAAGAAGCGGCGCGGCCACACCGCGCCCGGCCGCTTCTTCCGCGGCCCGTATCACAGCCTCCTCTTCCGGCAGAATATAATCCGCACGCGAAGTTTCCCAGAGTATCTCCCTGCCCCTAGCGAGCATATAATACTCGCCTTTAACTTCCCTGTTCGACATCTCGTCGCTGGAAATACCGCGATACGTAACCTTTACCGCCTCCCTGCCGTCGGGCAGTTTTATCCCATACGTATATTCCGTGGGATCGATCGTTTGTTCGTCGGTCTCGAAATTCCGGTAAGTGACCATGTCCCAATACGTCTTCGGGTCCCCGTTCTTATCCTGGCCCTCGACGAGCCTGTAAGAACCTTCCGATATGGGCGCGATGCCCCTCTTCGTAAGATTGTCTATGCATTCATCAAGGCCCCTTTCGCACTTTTCCCTTTCCGCTATATAATAGTCGAGCGTTTCCCCGGGTTGCGTGCGGAAGGCGTATTTACGCACAAGCCCGCTTGCGTCCCTTTCCGTGAACACTATCTGCCCGTAAGCGCCCGTTGCCGCGTAATCCAATGTTTCCTGGGTAAGAAGGTTCCCGTCCTTATCGTTCCTGGCCCTTTTGTTCTCTATGAGCCGGCCGGAAAATATATCGTACTTTTCCCCTTTTACTTCCGTCTCAACGCGCCTTGCCGTCCTTACGTCATCCCTGTAGGCATGTTCAATATGTTCTTTTAATACAGGACGCCCTATACCCTTCAGCGAACTCCTTATGCCTATCTGTTCCTCGTCCGCGGAAAGATCTATTTCCCCTATAAAACCTTCCGTAGTACCCCTGGAGTCGAAATATGTGACCCATGTCTCCACGACCTCTCCCGGGACCGGTACGGATCCCGGAGCCGCTATTATCTGCGAAAACCCTATCATCCTGCCCGATCCTTTCGGCCCGTAATAAAAGAACGATCTCCCTGACTCTTCCCCCGGTTTTTCCCCGGAAATATCATCCGGCCGGCTATACATGGTCCCCTTCATCAGGATGGTCCCGGCCGGGAATACTAAACTTTTTTTTCCGCTCCGCCGGTCTTCCGTCCCCTTCGAAGGTACCACGGCGGTCACGCGCGTCCGGAGTTTCTCGTACCTGAACGATTCAGACTTATACCCGTCGATATAAGGCACTCCTTCCCTCGTGAACTTTATTTCCCCTTTCCATTTAGCGTGCGGACGTATCCTGGAACCGGTGGAAACGAATATCTCGTTCGTGCCGGCCTCCTGCGTATACATCGCTATCTGACGGCCGTCCGGCCCCAGCAGAATGTAATGCGTCTTCGTATTATCGCCGTCCTCGTTGAACGTGGCCCCTTTTATATAGCGTCTTACCGTTTTAACTTCCCTTACGGGCAGCCTGCCGGTGTCCACGCTTACCGCACCGCGGGCGTCCACCTTATTTTCGATAACGGAATGCAGAAGAGCCGTCACGACCTTGTCCCCGAGCACATAACCGGGGCTTACCTTCCTGTCATCGAGGTTCACGCCAAGCTGCGCGCTGATCACCCTTATTACGTCGGGGTCGTTGTACCTGTTCATAATGGCGCTTATGGCGGCATGTTTTTCTTCCGGCGTGAGGTTCCTCTTGATCTCGTATACCGCCGTTTCGTCATAACCGTACACGCGTACGACGTCTTCCGCGCCGAGGTCGTGCCCTCTCTGCCGCAAAGCCTTCCTGAGCTCTTCGATATATTTTTCCCGGGCCTTGAATTCCAGGCTCGCGTTATATACAAAAACCACTTTCGCCAGCGGCGCCGTGTAGAGGAACCTGTCCAGGTTGATCCTCCTTATGTGTTCCAGTTCCGACAACTTCCCGCGCCGGGTTTCAAGTTCGGATCTTTCTTCCGGGGCCGGGGCCTTTTTCGCCTCGAGCGCCCGGATAGCGGCCCGCGTTTCCCTGACCGCGTCGTTCATGTTCTTGAACATCGGGAAAAGTTCCGGCTGCCGATCGACATCCGCTTCCGTAAGAGTGCCGTACAGGTGGTCCGCGATATCCTTAAGGTCCGTTACTCCCCGACGGCCGCTTATCTCCGCGAACATTATCTCCATGTCCCGGTATGTCAGGTCGTTCTGGGCCATGTATTTGGCCGCCGCCAGGTACATATCGTCGGGTTTCGTCGCGTCGGGATCGGCGGTGACCGGTTTGCCCAGATATTTCTCTATCATCGCCCTGAACTCCGGCTTATCGCCGTACAGGGCCCGGTCGAAGGTCCTGGTCTCGAGCATATCCGCCACTTCCTGGAAAGCGTTCTGCCATACGAGGAACGCCGGCCTGTCCTTTTCGGCTCCGGCCATAACGCCGGCATCGGCACGTATCCTGTCCTCAAGCGTGACCGGCTGCCTTGACTCAAGATGTTCCCGGTCCATCGCCGTGGCATGCGTTAAAATATAATCGTCCGGGTTCCTGCCTTCCGCGGCATTGCTCGGCCCGATATGAGCGAGGAGGTTCATATAGCCCATCCTGGCGAAAATATCCGGCATCACTCCGCGGATCTCAGGTTTTTCCTCGTCCAGGTCATACGCCATCTTTATCGTCACCTGCTGCCTCATATAGTTCCCGAGCCAGTCAGGCAGGTCTATCCCCTTGAGCTTTTCATTAAGTCCCTGCTCGCCGGCTATGCGTATGAACGCTTTCATATGGGCGGCGGCGTCCTCATTGCTTAATATAGGTCTCCCGCCCAGGTCTTTCCTGGACAGATAATCGGCCCAGAGGTCGACCCAGTCGTTCGTCGTCATGTACATATACCCTTCAAGCCCCGGGAGGTCGTTCTCCCCGGCCGGCTTTATATCCATCACGCGGAGAAACCCGGTGATGTTCGACCTGACCATTTCTTTGAGCCCGGCTATATCCACGGCCACCGCTTCCCTCTCGGCCCTTGCCGCGGGTAAAACGGCTTTCGCCGGCGCTGCGCGCGCGGCGAGGGCCGGCATCCCTTTTCCCTCCATGATCAAAAGATCAAGAAGGTTCCCCAGGGCCGGGGTTCCTACGGTAACCGGCGCTTCCGGCACTTCCACGGTTCCCGGAGTTATATCAAGACGATCGAGATACGTCTGGAACGTGCCTATATGGGCATTAAGCTGCGTAACGGCGTCTATCAGGGCCATCTCCGCTTTCTGCGCGTCCTGCATTTTTTTCATATACGCGCCGTATGCCGTTTCGCCGGCATCGTATTCCCTTCTGGCCGCGTCCGCCGTTTCGCGGGTATCGTTCCACCTTTTATACGCCGTTTCCGACTGGGTCTTCAGGCCGGTTATCAGCTTCTTGAGTCCGTCAATTTCCCTGGTTATCCTGTCTGATTCCTCCCGCACCCTGAGGTCGCCCCATTCTTTCTTGAGCTCCGCGACGCGCGTTTTTACCTTGTCCTTACCCCAGTCCCACAGGGTAAAAGACATGTTCGACCCCGCGGAAGTAATCGTACCGTTCTGCGATATGCCTAAAGAAGCGAACAGGTCAAGGCTGAGGTTCCACCTTTCCAGTTTCGTGCCTCTTACATCCAGCCTGTCGACTTCCATTCTCTCTCGGGCAAGCCTCATGTTCGGATCGCCGGAGACAATATCGTCTATCACGGTATCCACGATATGCCCCAACACCGCGGCGCCTTCTCCCTTTGAAAATTCCGACTCCAGGTCTCCCATGCCGGCAAAAATTATCTCCGTCCGATCCCGTGGGTTCCACCGGCCTATGACCCACTTCTGCCCCAGAAGTTCCGCCAGTTCAAGTTTCCCGCCCGCTATTTCACTCTCTGATCCGGCGAGTTCCGACGCCGCCATTTTTAAACGGTCACCTATCGCCGCGAGCGAACCCGCTTCCCTTCCGGTGAGTTCCTGCCGTCTTTCAACGGCGTTCCTGTCCTGTTTCAGCCCTTCCATTTCGCGCTCGATCAGCCTGGCCTTCATGTCCATCGCGTGGATCCCGTGAACCATCCCGACAAGTTCCCGGTAATCTTCCATCGCCTGCACCTCGGTCACT
>JBDRFA010000009.1:0-5319 GCA_043819235.1 Candidatus Omnitrophota bacterium
CTTTTCGGGAACCGGCCGCCTGGCAAAAAACAACACCCCAAAAGCGATCAGCCCCCCGATCACGACCAGCACCACTACTATCCCCGTCTTCCTCCCATTCAACATGCCCCTTATTGTAATTCCAAACCCATACTTTGGCAATAAATTAAGCGTTTCGCGCAACTTGGGGAGAGTGTAGAAGCCCCTCTCCTTCGCGTATACACTCATAGAATGGACGCCGGGTTACTGCGCGGGGAAAGTGAAGATGAACTTTGTGCCTTTACCGAATTCGCTTTCGACACGTATATCGCCTTTATGGGCGTCAATTATCCCTTTCACGATGGAAAGCCCGAGCCCCGTACCTTTTTCCCCGGATACTTTGGCCTGCCCGAACTGGTAATACTTGCTGAACACCTTCGGCAGGTCCTCCGTGGCGATACCTTCACCCGTATCCGCCACGCGGCACGCGGCTATATCCCCCAGCTTCCTGACGGATACCTCTACATAGCCCTCACCTGTGAACTTCACGGCGTTACTGATAAGGTTCGTGAATACGCGTGTTACGGCGTCCCTATCACCAAGGATATTGACCCCGCTGTCCGGCAGGTCGGCCCTTATCTCTATCCCCTTTGACCGCGCCGCGGGCATAAATAATCCGACGGCCTGCATGACAGCGTCCCTGATATCGAACGGTTCCTTCTTGAACTCCATCCTTCCGGCTTCGATCTTCGCCAGGTCAAGCATGCTGTTCGTTATCCTTATCAGCATCTCAATATTGTTCTTCAACATCGTCACGAACTTTAGCTGCCTCTCATCCAGCCCCCCCTCGTCTTTCCGGAGAAGGGTCCATACCACGCCCTGCATGGTCGCGAGCGGCGTGCGCAGTTCATGGGAGACTATGTTCACAAAATCATCTTTTATCTTCTCCAGCTTCTCCCGGCGGGCGATCTCCGCGTCCAGTTCATCGCGTGAGGCTGTTATCCTCTTCAGGTTCTCCGTCATGCGGTTGAACGCGCCGGCAAGCCGCCCTACCTCGTCACGCGTATCCACTTCCACGCGAAAATCAAGGTCCCCTCCGGCGACTATCTCCGTGCCCTTTTCAAGCTTTTTAATGGGCCCGGAAATGAACTTCGCCAGAAAAAATATGATCACCGCCCCAGCCAGAGACACCAAACTTCCGACAAACAACATCCACGCATACAGTTTCCTGACCGGCTCAAACGCCTCTTCTTCATCGATCTTGACAACAAGGCCCCAGCCGGTAAGCGGCATATACTGGTACGCGGCCAGTACGTCTACGTTCCTGTAATCCACCCCGGCGACAATACCTTTATTCCTGTACGTCACAGCATGCCTGGAAACTTTTCCTTCGAGGGCTTTCATCGGAACGTGAAAAGTCACGGCGCCCTTTTTCCCATGCCTCAGCGGCCCCAGGTAATATATCTCGTCGCCGACCTGTTCGGCCAATATCATTTCTCCCGTCTTGCCCAGCCCCGCATAATCGGACATAACGTCGATCAGGCCGTCCGCGCTGATCTCGACCTTTAACACGCCTATCAGTTTTTCATCCGCGGTGTCAGAAACGGGGGCGTACATACTGTACATAAGCCGTCCGCCGTCAAGGTAAAGACCGCTCATGCATACCTTTTCCATACCCTTATAAAAAAGCGGCTCCGCCGATATATCCCGGCCTGTTCCAGCCGGGTCCGACGAAGCCGCTACTATGCCTCGGGTGTCCGCTACCTCTATCCGTTCTATGGATGCTGCCAGATCTTTTATATCCTCAAAAATTTCAGCGAGCCTTTTCCTGCATATTTCAGGGTCGTCTGTTCCCGTTTCAAGGGCCGTTAAAAGTTCCCTTGTCTTCACGCGCGATGCCACGAGTTCCGTCTGGACTATATCCTTTTCGATCGTCTTGAGCATATAGTCCTTCCTGGATTCCGCAAGGCCCGCGATATCCGATAATATCCTGTCTTCCATGACTTCGCGGCTTCGCAGAAAATAAACGAAACATGTCGCCTGAACGGCGGCAAAGAAAAGCACAAAGAACACGATGCCTATCTTGAGCCCTATCGGGACCAGTATTTTCCGCGTAATCATTTTACCGCGGCCTTATTCCAGGTATCCACGGAGCGCCGCGGATGTCCTTTTGCCGACCACACCGTCCTGTTCAAGGCCTTTCGCTCCCTGGAATTCCTTTATCGCCTTTTTTGTCATCGGGCCTATTTTCCCGTCGACAGCTCCCTGATAATAACCCGCGTTCCTTAAAGCTGTCTGTATCTGTTTCGCGGATAACTTCTCTGAACTTCCGGACTTTTGCGTGAACTCCCTCGATGCCGGGGCCTGCCCTCTCCACGCTTTGTCTTCCAATCTGCTTATCTGTTGGTCCTTTTCCGCGAGTTCCTCTTCAAGGCTGCTGATACGGTCCTGTAGCTGCTGCACCTCCGTACTTTTGCTTTTATCCGCAGTTGTCGCGCACCCGGCTAAGAACATAACCACGAAAAACATAACCGCTAATCTGGCCAGCATACATCCTCCTTGTCGTGATCTTTAAATACCTTTTCAATTCCGCTAAAACCCCTTAGAACTATTCTACGGGGATTATTATCCTCTGTCCCGCCTTGAGCTTATTCGGGTCCTTTATCCTGTCTTTGTTCACCTCATAAAGGTATTTCCAGCGATGCCCCGCTCCAAGGCGCGCCTGGGCTATCCCGGAAAGCGTATCGCCTTTCTGGACGATATATTCTTCCGTCCTGACCTGCACCTCGCTCTCGACTTTTTCGACTTCCTCCACGATGAATTTACCCTCTTCTATTTCTTCCGCCCCGGCGGTTTCCCGCGCGCCCGGGTGAGGCATCATCACTTCCTGCACTTCCGCTATCATGAACTGGGCGTTCCTGTCCTTCTGCATACCGACAAGATCGGTGACCGGCGCGATAGCGTCCAGCTTTCCGCGGCTCACTATCTTGATGCGGTCCTCACCGATACCGTTATCCAGCATGAACTCTTTCACCGTCTCACCCCGCCGTTTGCCCAGTTTTTCGTTATACGCTTCCGATCCGCGTATGTCACAGCTCCCCGTAATAAGTATGCTCGCGTCCGGATTCTTCCCGAGAGTACGCACGGCGCTTACCAGTATCTCCCTGGCGTCGTCCCTGAGATCCGCCTTATCATAATCGAAATAGACCTTCACGTTCCGGATGATCTTCCTTACGAGCAGGGCCGCCCTCATTTCCTGCGGTTTCGCGGGAGGGAGTTCATCTTCCTTATAATCAAAAATTATTTTCCTTACATACACATATCCCCTGTTCCCCCACAGCTTCACTTTACCCGGCTCCGTCGGCCACCACCAGTACCCGCCTTTCTCCTTGTCCTCCACCGGTCCGGGTTTGGCGTCCGTCGGCCACCACTCAAATCGTTTCTGCAGTTCATCCACCTCTTTTTCCCGCTTCGCCTCTCTATCGACAGCGGCATAAGAACAGTTCTGAAAAACGAAGACCATCGACATCATCGCGCACACCACCAGTATCCTCTTTATCATATGCACCTCTTTTTGGTTAATATCTTTCGATACATTTTATACTATTTTTGCCGTTTACAAGAAATTTTTTTTGAACACCCTTCCGGGAGGACCCCGCCTTCCGCGTTTCGCTATTTCCAGACGATCCAGATGAACAGGTACCCCGCGCCCACCGCCGACAGCGTAAAGGGGATCCCTATTCTCATAAACTCCCCAAAACTGACTTTATACCCTTCTTTCCGGAGCAGGCCGCACGCTACAATATTCGCCGAAGCTCCTATAGGAGTTAAATTCCCTCCCAGGCTGGCCCCGATAAGCAGCCCGAAAAGGAATAAGGACGGGTTGATCTGAAGTTTGTCCGCCATGGATACAGCCACCGGGAACATCGCCACCAGGAACGGGACGTTGTCGATAAAAGCGGAAAGGAGTACCGATATAACGACGATCAAAGTATACCCCAGGAAAATATCCCCTTTTATCCAATGCGAAAGAGAATTCGAAATAACCTCGACCCAGCCCGCCTGAGAAACGCTGCCTACAAGCACGAACACTCCCATAAGAAAGAACGTTGTTTCCCAATCCAGGGCTTTTATCCCTTGCAGGATAGAACCCCTGTTCACGAACTTCTCCCAGACCATTGAGATAGCCCCGGCCACCATGCATATCGCCCCGGCCATGTATGAAAAACCCGTATCAAAGAACGACGATACCGCGAGCGCGGATATCATGGCCGCAAGGATCACCGTCGGCGTCCATGACCTCACTTTCTCCTCCCGCGGCAGATCGGGTCTTTCCCCGCGGCTTCTGAAAATAAAGAACAGAACTATGAACGACACCATCGCGCCGGCCTCAACCGCGAAAAATATACTCGGCCGCCCTTTATAAACAAAAAAATCCATGAAATTCATGCCGGTAAACCCGCCTAAAAGCATGCTGGGCGGATCCCCTATCAGCGTAGCGGCGCCCTGGAGATTACTGGATACGGCGATCGCGATCAACATGTTGACCGGATTCATCTTTATTTTATTCGCCAGTGAAAACGCTATAGGCGCGACTATCAATACCGTAGCCACGTTCTCGACGAAAGCCGAGATGAACCCCGTTAAAAGGCAGATAAACAATATCGCCTGGCAGGTGTTTTTAGCCCTCGCCACGATAATTTCCGCGATATAAGCCGGAACGCGGCTTTCCATGAACACGTCCGCGACTATAAGCGTCCCGACAAATATCCCCATCACGTTCCAGTTTATCGCGAGGAACGCTTCCTCCGGGGTGATCATCCTGGTAAGGATAAGCACCAGGCTCGCGCCCGCCGCCGTAACCGGCCTTCGGCCGGGGAATAATATGAACAATATATACGCGGCTAAAAATATTACGAGTGAAAAAATATGGCCTTCCATCCTGCCCGTCACCCCATGATACTTTATTGTTTTTAAAACAACCCCTGTCCAGACGTCAATATTATATCACATGAGGGATAGAGCTCAACAAAGATAAGTAAAAGCGGGATCCTCGAAAAGCAGCATCACGAATGACGCGTTTATCGACGCGTATCTTATGATACCCGCGGACAGGTCCCGGGACACCTCAGCCTTTTAGCCGGGACTCTTTCCGTCCCCCGGCGAGAACCGGAACCCGCCCGGGGTTCGTATAGACAGGTTCGCCGTCTACCTTGTCTTTCCAGAAAGCCGAGCCGAGATGGACATGGCAATAGGCTTCATGGTTATAAACACTGAGGATCTGCGTGCAGAGCGGATACTTGCATTGCCTATGATGGGGTGAAGTCTTTATCTCCATGATGTTTCTCCTTTGACTGGTCT
>JBDRFA010000010.1:0-19447 GCA_043819235.1 Candidatus Omnitrophota bacterium
GCTCCGTACCGGGAGGATCCACACCGGGCGGAGGGGCCCGGGTAGGAGCATAGAGAACAGTCCCATCTCGGTTATCATTAGAAATAACAATGTTAATCAGGTTTAAATGATGTTATATATTCCGCGGCGAGACGGCCCGCTTTTTCGCTGTCGCGCGTAACGGAATCCACAAGATCGTATACTTTGAACGAGTTCCCGCAGGCGAAAATACCCGGGATCGACGTTTTGTTGAGGCCCTCCGAAACGGGAGAATTCGTCTGCTTATCCATTTCCGCCCCGGCCATTTCTATAAGCTCGTTCTCAGGCACCAGTCCCGTCGACATAAGGACCGTATCGCAGTCTATCGTGAACAGCGATCCGGGGACATCCGAAAGGCCGTCATCTACCCGTACCACATCGACTTTCTCTACCCTGTCCTTCCCGTATATTTTAGCGATCCTGCACCCCAGGTAAAGCGGTATATCAAAATCATCCAGGCACTGGACCACGTTCCTTAATAGCCCACCGGCCTCTTTCCGGATCTCCACTATCGCCTTCACTTCCGCGCCTTCAAGGACAAACCGCCTGGCCATGATAAGGCCGATATCGCCCGACCCCGCTATCACCGCTTTTTTGCCCGGTAGCAGCCCTTCAATGTTTATAAGTTTCTGCGCGAGCCCCGCGGGGAATATTCCCGCGGGCCTTGTCCCCGCGATATGCGCCATCTCACGGGTCCTTTCCCTGCACCCCGTAGCCATGATGATCGCTTTGGCCTTTACCGTTCCCATAACGCCGGGCTTCAGATAAGTCAATATCCTGCCGGCCGACAAGCGGACGGCAAAGGTTTTTAAACTTACCTCTATCCCGGGGATGCCCCCCATCTTCTTTATGAACCTGTCCGCATACTCGGGCCCTGTCAGCGTTTCCTTGAAATAATTTATACCGAACCCTGTATGGACACACTGGTTCAATATCCCCCCGAGATACTGGTCCCTTTCAAGGAGCAGAATATCCCGCACCCCGTTCTCGTAAGCGGAAACCGCCGCCGCCATCCCTGCGGGCCCGCCGCCGACTATAATAAGATCTCGTTTGTGCATAATGGAATTTATAGCTGTAGGTTTTAAGCTTTAAGCTTAAAGCTGCCAAGTCCTATCCCCCTTAACTATCTCAGACCCTTTCCCACGTTTTGTTATTCCGGTCAGCGCCTGTCCCGTTTCCTCCGAGAGGATCTTCATAAGCCTTGTTGTGCAGAACCCGCCATGGCACCTGCCTGACTGGGCGCGGGTCCGGAACTTTATGCCGTCCAGGGTCCCGGCGCCGGCGGCTATCGCGCGCCTTACCTCTTTCGCGGAAACCATCTCGCACCTGCACACGATATCCCCGTACGCCGGGTCTTTCCTTATAAGTTTTCTTATTCGGGAGAAAGTATCGGTGAATAAATGAACGGACCGCTTCCGATGCTTATGAAAGAACTTTTTTCTTTTCATCCCGAGCCCGTTCTTTTTCAGTATGCCGGCCACTTCGCAGGCGATCGCCGGAGCGGCGGTCAGGCCGGGAGACTGTATCCCCGCCACGTTAACGAACCCGGGAACCTCAGTTTCATGCCGTACAATGAAATCATCCCCCACGGCCGGCCTTAAACCCGCGAAATAGGCTATGATGTCCTTTTCATCTATCGAAGGCACCATTTTCCTCGCCGAAACCATTACCTGCCTGAGACCCTCATCCGATGTCGACAGGTCCTCTTTATCACAGACATCCTCGGCCGTCGGCCCTATCATCGGGTTACCGTCGGCGGTCCTGGTAATCAGGATACCTTTGGAGTTTTTTGACGGAAGGGGGAACAGCAGGTGCCTGGTAAGGTACTGCTTTTTTTTATCCAGAAGGAACTCTTCGCCTTTGCGCGGACGTATCTTAAAATAAGTGATGCCCGCCATATTCGCGATGTCATCCGCGTACAGGCCGGCCGCGTTTATTACATATTTTGCAACGAAGACCTCACCGGGCGTATGCACCTCAAATCGCGGACCGCTTTCGGGCCCGCCTGCCGGCCGGATCCGTTCTATTCTTTCCACACGGCGCCCCTTATAGATCTCCACGCCGTTCTTCTCCGCGTTCTCCGCAAGGTCATACGCCAGCCGGTACGGGCTGACTATCCCGGCGGTCGGAGCATAGAGCGCGGCGACCGCCTCATGGCTCAGGTTAGGCTCGTTGCGCCGCAGCCAGGGGCTCCGGACGATCCTTATCCCGGGCACTCCCAGCTTTTCAGCGGCCCTTTTCAGCTCAATGAGCCGGGAAATATCGTCCCCGCTGAACGCGACTATGAGCTCCCCCACCTGTTTGAAGTCGACACCCAGTTCCCTCGATATCCCGCGCATCAGCCTGTTACCCCGGACGCACAACCTCCCTTTCAACGACCCCGGCGAGTTCTGTGTGCCCGGATGCACGATACCGCTGTTCGATTTCGAAACACCGAAAGCAAGATCCTCTTCTTTCTCAAGAAGCGCGACAGAAACCTCATACCTGGAAAGTTCGCGGGCTATCGAAGTCCCCACCACCCCCCCGCCTATGATCGCGATATCGTATTTTTTCATGTTATTATGCATGATGGGACCGTTCGCGGCGGGAAAGTACCCTCCCAACCGCGTTCCGCCATCCTTCGTAAAGCTCTAGAGCCTTCCCCCTCGTCATTCCCGGACGGAAAACCCTGCCCGCTTTCCATGTCCCCTTTATCTCAGCAGCGCTCTTCCAGTACCCCACGGCAAGCCCGGCAAGATACGCGGCGCCGAGCGAAGTTATCTCGATCACTTCCGGACGTATGACATCTATCCCCAGGATATCCGCCTGGAACTGGCACAGAAAATCATTGCTGACAGCGCCCCCATCGACCTTCAGGCTTTTTATTTTCAGGCCCGAGTCCTTCTTCATGGCTTCAAGAACATCCCTTGCCTGATAACACATAGCCTCAAGCGCCGAGCGGACGATATGCGCCCTGTTCGTCCCTCTTGTAATACCCGAAATGCTCGCCCGGGCGTTCTGGTCCCAGTACGGAGCTCCGAGCCCCACGAACGCGGGCACAAAATATACCCCTCCCGTATCCGCAACTTCGAGAGCCATAGCCTCCGAAGCGGAAGCCGTGTCCAGGACCTTAAGGCCGTCCCGCAGCCACTGTATAGCGGCGCCAGCCACAAATACCGCGCCTTCAAGAACATATACAGGTTTTCCCGAAACGCCGCACCCCAGCGTAACGATGAGTCCGTGTTTTGAATCAGGCCGTTTATGCCCCGCGTTCAAAAGCATAAAACATCCTGTGCCGTAAGTGTTTTTCATTGTGCCCGGTTCAAAACAGGCCTGCCCGAAAAGCGCGGCCTGCTGGTCTCCGGCGATCCCTGACACGGGTATACCCGCGGGCAGTTTCCCGATCTTCACGGTTCGGCCGAAAATACCCGAAGAAGGCCTGACTTCCGGAAGGATGCTGGCCGGGATATTGAATTTTTTAAGTATTCCCCTGTCCCATTCCATTTTTTCTATGTTGAAAAGCATCGTCCGTGACGCGTTCGTATGGTCCGTCGCGTGCGTTTTCCCGCCTGTCAGCTTCCAGAGTATCCAGGTGTCAGTGGTCCCGAAGATCAGTTTTCCTTTCCTGGCCCGGGCCATCGCTCCCGGAACGTTCTTAAGTATCCATTCTATCTTCGTCGCCGAAAAATACGCGTCGATCGGAAGCCCCGTTCTTTTTCGGAAAGACCGCGCTTCTTTTTTGTCCTTTTTCAAACTGTCGCAGCGCCCGGCTGTCCTTCTGCATTGCCACACGATCGCGTTATACACGGGTTCTCCCGTTTCCCTGTCCCAGATGACCGTCGTTTCTCTCTGGTTCGTTATGCCTATGGCGGCAATAGATCCTCCCGGCACTTTTTTCAGGACCTTTTGTATCGTACTATTTACGCTCTTCCATATCTCCCCGGGATCGTGCTCTACCCATCCCGGTTCCGGGAAATACTGCGGGAATTCCTCGTAAGCGCCCGCTTTTTTCCTCCCGGTTTTGTCATATATGACCGCGCGGCTCCCCGTCGTCCCCTGGTCGATAGCCAATATGTATTTCACCTTCTTCTCCTCTCCTCCACCCACTTCAATATATCCTCAAACACCCTTTCCCGCCCCTCTTCTATCGAAAGCGCGTGATACATCCCCGGATATTCTATCATTGTCTTGTCCTCGGTCCTCAACGCCCTGAATACGCGCGCTGAGGTTCCGGCATATACCAGCTTATCATCCCCCGCTATCAGGAATAGAACGCTTGCCTCGAACCTTCCGGCGAAAAATCTCGACCATACCTGGGCAGCCGCTATCTCGAACAATAATTTTGCCGTCGCGAAACGGTGCTCATATTCATCCGAATCCATGGCCTCCCTGTACGCCGTATCACGGGTACACATCGCGGAATCGAACGGCAGACGGAAACATTTCCGGGAGTTATAAAGAAGCGCGCCAAAGATACCGAGATACCCGATAACCGGGATCTTTAACCTGCTCGCGAACACCGGGGATATGCATATGACCCCGTCGAATCGTCGCTCGCCGCTTGTCGCTCGTCGCACGTTTTTATGTGCCCCTCGAACACTCGCCGATGATCTGGCCGCCATCATAAAACATATTAGAGCGCCCATACTTTCTCCGGTGAGAAATATTTTTTTGCCGGGACACTCTTTCCTGATAATGCCGCGCAGGGCGGCTATATCATTGTAGTATGTCTTGAACGAGTCTATATGGCCTTTGGGATGATCGGTCGCGCCGAACCCTTTAAGTTCGATAGCGTATGAAGATATACCGTATTTAAGAAGGAACTCCGCCAGAAAGGACCATCTCCCCCCATGAGCCCCCAGCCCATGCACCAGCAGAAAAGCGGCCCCGGCCGGCGTCGCCTCCCATTTTCTATACAGAACCCCCGTATCCTTATCCGAGATCAAAGTCTGCATACCGAAAAGTATACACACCATTCCCCCCTTATACAAGGGGACGTACAAGGGGACGTTTCACCCCCATCCAACTCTTTTACCCAAAAAGACTTACAACCAGGCAAACCCGGTTTTTCGCAGAATTTCTTTGTTAAAAAATCGTTTTTGCCTGGTTGTAACTGCTTTTATTGTAATGTGTTAGGCGGGAGTGAAACGTCCCCTTGTCATTATGTCTTGCGTGGCGGCGGATATTGCTTCGTAGGGGTCTTTGATGCCTTTTTCTGCGCCTTTTTTTTCGAGTTCCATGGGATCCAGCGGTTCGCCGAACTCTATGCTGATGGGGCAGAGTTTCGGGAATTTGGATGTTCGCGGCCATGCTTCGAACGCGCCTTTTATAACGACCGGAACGATCTTCGCGCCGGTCTCTTTGGCCAGTATCCCTAGCCCTTTCTTGAACCTTGTAATATTGCCGTCAAGCGTACGCAGTCCCTCAGGGAATAAACAGAGGTTCCTGCCGTTCATGAGAACATAATAACTGCTCCGGAGCGCTTCCGTCAGGTGCGATGAAAAATCTACGGGTATGATCCTCGCTATCCTGACCAGGTTCCTCATGACAGGCACGGTAAAATATGGCCTGAACCCCAGAAAGAAAACCCCCAGCCGCGCGTATGCCGGCAAAGCGCAGGCGACTATAAGGCCATCGAAATAACTCGTATGGTTCACACACAGGATATACGGGGCCTTCCGCGGCACATTCTGCCGCCCTTTTATCCGTATACCGTAAAATAAACGGAAAAGCACATACACGATACCGTCAAAAAGAAAAGCGGCCAGCCATGCCCCGGCCCCGGGCGCGAGGTCTATCTTCTCAAGGTTCTTTTTGTCAGGCGAAACCCGCAATATATTTGCCCAGTAACCGCTCACATCCGTTATTTTGCTTTCCCCCGGTTTCGTTTCTCCGGCGGGGCCTTCATCACCCATGGCCCGGGCGATGCCTTTTATAAGGTCCCCGGCCGTAAACGCCTCACCCACTATCTTATCCTCAATTTCCCTTCCAAAGATCTCCTCAAGAGCCGCCAGGACCTCTATCCTGCCCAGAGAATCTATCCCGAGGTCCAGCTCCAAAAGGTCCGACGGCATTATGTCCCGTCCGGCCCCCGTCATTTCTTTAAGATATCCCGTCACTTTCCTGCCGCATTCCGAATCCATGAGCTGCATGTCTTCCTCCGACAATGGCCCGGTCCGGGCGGCACGTCCTCTCTCTTCAATGGCCGCGCCCAGATATTTCTCCCTTACCTCGAACCTCTTCATCTTGCCCAGAAGAGTCCTGGGAAGATCTTCCATGGTCACGGTGAAACCCATGATCCTCTTATACGCCGGAAGCGACTTCGATACGTTGTCTAACCTTTCCTTTATAACGTCATGGAGGTTCACCTCCCCGTATTTCCTGAAAAACCCGAGATCCGGCACGACCACGGCCCACAGCCCGGAAACTTCCCGGCCCTTTCCGGCGTAAGGCGTCTCGAACACGCACATCTCTTTGACCGGAGCGTGCGCGGTATAAGCGCTCTCTACCTCCTCCGGATATATATTGAGCCCGGAACTCAGTACTATCATTTCCTTGACCCTGCCCGTCAGGAAAAGATACCCGTCCTTATCGAAATACCCGAGGTCCCCGGTATGGAACCACCCGTCTTTTATGACATTTTCCGTATCGTCACGTTTTTTATAGTAACCCTTCATCACATTGGGCCCCCGCGCGATGACTTCACCCGGCCCGTCTTCACGCTTATCCACGAGTTCAAGCTCCACTCCCGCGACCGGTATCCCCGCAGACCCTGTTCTTGCCCGGCCCGGCGGGTTGAAAGTCAGTACCGGAGAGGTTTCCGTGAGCCCGTACCCTTCAAGTATCGTGAATCCCAGGCTGTACAGCGTTTCCGCGGCCTCTAATCCAAGTTTGGCCCCGCCGCTTATAAGGAACCGCAGGCGCTTCCCGAACCGCCTGTGGATGGCTCTGAAAAAATAACGCGCCGGGTTCATCCCCGTCCTCTCCCGGATACCCCGCATTATCCCTATGGCATATTTCAAAAGGACATTCAGCGGAAAAGGCGCCCGTAACGATTCGCGCATCCTTTTCGATAAGAGGTCGTATATTCTCGGTACAGCGACAAGCACCGTAGGGTCGGTCGCCTTCATCGCTTCTATTACCGCTTCCCCCCTTACCGTCCCGGGATATATGATCCGGCCGCCGCATAAAAGCGGGATCAGCATGGTGACCATCAGGGGATAGGCATGATGCAGGGGAAGTATCGAAACAACGCTGTCGCCGCATGTGATAAGCCCTATACCGCTTATCGAATCGCAGTTCGACAAAAGGTTCCCGTGCGACAACATGACGCCTTTCGGCCCGGAAGTCGTCCCGGAAGTATACAGGATGCATGCCGTATCATCGCTCTCTATCCCGGCCGGAGCCTCCCGGCCCCCTTCCGCGCCCGGCCCCGCGCCGGGCAGGTCCGTTTCCACATAGACGATTTCCCTTATAGCCGTACATCCCTCCGCTGCCCGCGTTATCATGCCCCGGTATTTTTTTTCCGTGAAAATGACCTCGCACCCGGAATCTTTTAAAACGTTCGACATCTCTTCTGAAGTAAGGGCCGGGTCGACCGGCACCGCTACGGCCCCGGCTGAAACCGCCGCGAAAAAAACAAGCGGCCATTCCGGCCTGTTATCCATCAAGAGGCCGACCCTGTCGCCTTTACGCACGCCTTTCGACGACAACGCCGCGATAAGCGCCTCCAGGGTCCGCCCGAATTCTTTATAAGAGGTCTCCCGCCATTCATCCCCCTCCCTGAACCGGAACGCGGTCCTGGCGGCATGTTCCCGCAGCGAATCAAATATCCTGTCCCTCAAATTATATTCCATATCCTCATAGCTTCCGCCTTCCGTACCGGTCCGGTAACGGTTCATTTTTCTTTACCGGGGAAAAACACCGACGGCATCTCTTCTTCTTCGATAGGGTTAAGCTGGATACGCGGCTTTGTAAGCTGCCAGAAAAAACCGCTCCGTCTCCCCTCTTCCTGGTCCGACAGAACCTTCCCTTCACGCGGCCCGGCATTCCCGCATCCGGCCATGAAAAACGCGGTAACGATCAATACGGCTGTTCTCCTCATGCGTATCTCCCTTATGTTAAATCCCCCGGCCGCAAGCGCCTCAACCCGGATCCCGCCGTTCCCTGATATGTGGCAGGATATACGCGTCGAACCTTATGGCCAATATAAATAACGCTATCAGTATACATAGCGCGCAGGCGCTTACCAATACATTATTTTTTTTATCGAACAAAACCGCCCCTTCACTCAAGCGCAAAGAGCCTTCAGCCCCGAGCGACGGATCGTATTTCGCAAAAAGTTGTTTTATGCCCCTTACGTTAACTATGGGCGTACCTTCCTCTGCCATCCGCAATATCACGCCTTTAGTTTTAAACTGTTCCAGCGGAAGGTTAAAAACCACTCCGGAAGGTATTTTCCTGCGGTACCGGTATTTACCCAGGACAGCCGCGTCGCCGCCCACGTTTATGAACGCCTTTATGGGCCGTCCCCCGGCGCCTGTCTTATATATCTCCATCCTTTGGGCGACATTTTTATCTTTATCGTCATCATATATCAGCGGAACGTTATTTCTCGCGATTATATCCCTTAAAAGCTGCCTGTCCTTTTCGCTCTTCGAAGCCTGAACATCATTACGTCCCCCCATGGAAGCGGCTGCCGACCTGAATGGGAGCATCCCGTTCTCGTATAATATCCGTTCTATATCGAGCCATGAGAACTCCGGTGAAGTGGCCCCTCCCCTTGAAGCCCCCAGAGAAGATATAATGACCGGGTTAAGCTCCATCGCCTTAGCGGCGGAAAGCACGGCGATATTCGCCCCCGGCAGTGAACCGGTAAAAGCGACCGCGACCGTATCCCCTTTTCTGACGCCGGCCTCCTTTAAAAGTTCCACCACTATCGCGGCCAGATCATGGTCCGTCGCCGCGCGTTTCGCCCCGATCACGCCTTTTGTGGTCCGGAGCGGTGTTTTTTTCTTATGTATAAGTATGTCCTGTATCTTCTTCTTCACATAATCCAGGCTGTAGGGGCGCCATTCACCGGGGCTCTCTCTTTTTATATAGACACCGGGTTTTATCTTTTGCTCTATTAAAGCGATCTCCGCTTTCAGCATGGTCTCAGCCGCGTTTTTCTTATACTCGTACCAGACATTCTCGCGCGAAAGATCATGCGCGACAGCCATAATAACGACCGATATCACGCTCAAGATCACGACCATGACCTTATCAAGTCTCTGGGGTATCATCATAACGGCATCACCCCCCCCGTCACTATCACGAGTATGAGTCTCGTCACCACCGCGCCGATCAGCGACAGCGCCACTGTTTCGACGATACCCTGCCTTTGTATCCAGTAAGCCATGAGGCCCGGGATTATCATCCCGAAATCCGCGGCACCCCCGCTGTTCCCTGCCGGGGAGATATACGCGAATAAAAATTGATTCACGCTGAACCCGACGAGGACGGATATGACCAGCATTTTTCTGCCATAGATGATCATAAAATTGGCCAGAAACTTCACTACCAATACCGTAATTATCGCGACAAGAAAAATATTGGCTATATACTCCGGTTTAGTTATCTGCATCGCGAGGTACCCCGGCACGACAAAACCTCCCAGGATCACCCCGAGGACATCGACGGATATCAGGTTGACCAGAAGCCCTACGAATATAGCGATATACACAACGTTAAACACGGCCACCTTCCTTGTTTTTTTCCGGTTCATGGCTCTTTTGCGCCACATATTCCATAAACTCCATGCCGCGGCCTTTTACGTTGCCCGCGCAAAACACTAAATTTTTTTCCGACGCCTCCCTGCAGCAAAGCTCGAATACCTTATTAACGCCGGCCATACCCAGATAGAACAGCTTGTTCCGCGGGACTCCTGCCCCGGCAAGGACCCGTTGAAATAATCTCCCCCCCGTCCCGATCGTTATAAAAACGTCTATCGGCAGGCACTTGAAAGCATGGGCCAAATCCACCGACCTCACCGGCCTGTCCCTGCGGCAATTGAACACCATTATTTTTTTCTCTCCCGGCAGAAAACCTTTGCTCATCCTGTCCCATATGCCCGATAACGAGTCCGGATCGTTCACCGCGAAAGCGTCAACGATCTCGAACCACTTACCCCTGTCCGTGAACCTGTAACTTTTAAGAACGCCCGGGTCGGGGATCGTCTTATACATGCCCCTGAGAGCGGTCTCATCGTTCACCCCGAGATAATTACATATATCGAGGGCCAGCGCCACGTTCTCCCTCTGCTCGAGGAACGGGAACGGCTTCATCATCTCGTCGGACACCGAGGCGGTCTCTCTGCACCGGAAGATCTTCGCCTTTTTCTTTTCCGCCCTTCTTCTTATTATGTCGAAACATTTGCGTTCGGCCGTGAACACCGCTTTCCCGGCCGGTATTGTATTGCACAAAGACGCGGCAATGGCCTCGGGGGAAGTCCCCATGACTTCGCGGTGGTCGTTCCGGACGTTCGTGATCACGCCTATGTCCGACATCAACATCTTTTCCTCGGCGACTTTCTGGTACCCCGGGTCGACCGCCATGCACTCTATCACCAGTATATCCGCCCCGCTTACGGCCGCTTCTTTCACTATCTTGAGCTGTTCGTTTATGTTCGGATAAGCCCCCCTGCTGATCTCCCTTACCTCACCGTCAACGGTAATGATCTGAGGGATCGTTCCCGTCGTCTTGGACATTACCTTACGACCGGTTTCTTTCAGGGCAAAACATAAAAGCCTTGTCACGGAAGATTTACCCCGGATCCCGTTAACGTTAATAACGGTCCTTATTTTTTTCCGTCTTTCAAGGTTTACCCGGAATTTAAGAACTTCCCACACGATAATAATGAGAAGTATTGAAATCGCGTATATAAATTGTAAATTCATCCCAAATGCCCGGGTGATCCCGGCTCCTGCGCCCCCCTTGTTTCTGAAAGAACCAAGGGGCTAATATATTTTTCCCATCATTTTAAGCTTAATCGCCCCGGGAAACAATATGTAAAATTACGTTTCTACGATAAGTATATAGTGTTATAATATTAAATACAAACCTCGGGCCCCGGGACCTTTCATCCCGGGCTTACCGTAAACCCGGACCAAAAGGAGAAACCATGATAAAAAGATGCCTCTTGATCACGATCTCGGTCGTCAGTTTATACTTTCTTTCCGCGGTCCGATCCCCGTCGCAGACATTGGAAGAATTAAAGGCGGGCATTAAAGCCCAGGTAAGACAGGAAATGGGGCTCACCTCCGCCCCCGAGCGCCGCAGCGCGCCGCAGAAAAAGATCAATCCGCTGCCCGCAAAAGGGAAAACCGCCTTACCCGGAAAAAATATCCCCCTTCAACTGGCCGCGATCTCAATGCTGATTGCCTTTATCCCCGCCGCGATCGCGAAGGCCAAAGGCCGGAGTTTCGTGGCATGGTGGCTGCTTGGTGCCTTGCTTTTCATAGTCGCATTCCCCTCGGCGGTCTTCATGAAACCGTATCCCGAAAAAGGCCCGCCGAAAGAGCCGGCAAAACCGGGAGAAAAAGGAACAGGGGAAAGCAAAAAGAAAAAAGATGACGCGGACGATTCCCCCGCGATATCCATTTACGAAAAAATAGAGAACCTGTCCCGGCTGAAAGATAAAGGTATGCTCACCGAAGAAGAATTCAAGGACAAGAAG
The DNA here is from genome assembly GCA_043819235.1 of Candidatus Omnitrophota bacterium. GTDB lineage: Bacteria > Omnitrophota > Gorgyraeia > Tantalellales > Tantalellaceae > JBDRFA01. Next base: position 11,714 of record JBDRFA010000010.1, read on the forward strand.
AACGAACTGCTTAACCGGATATAAGCGGCTGCGTTATAACGAACTTAGATCCCTCGACTCCGCGCCCTTCCCCTCGCTTTGCTCGGGACTTCGCGGGCACTTCGCTCGGGATGACAAAACTGAGAGAGGGTGTTTACGCTCTACCTCTTCCTCGTTTTCTTGCGTGCTTTGTTCGTTTTCACGTGTACGTTCCGGTAAGCCTTTTCACAGGCATCGATCTCGCGCTCCACATTTATGCCGTGTTCCATGCCGAGCTGTTTATACATAAAAGCCGCGTTAAGGTAATAGTCTTCCGCATGCTCGTACATCCGCTGCGCCTGGCCGAAACGGTCGGTAAATTCCCGATCGCCCCGCTCTTCGTTTTTCAGGCCCTTTTCATAACTTTCGTACGCCCCGGCAAGCTGGGGATCCCCGGACATAGGGACGGCTTCACCATAACACGCCGCCATAGTGAAAGCCGCGCAGCACATAAAAAAAACACCGACAACCAGCGGTTTTCTGAACCGAAACATGGACATCCTGACCTCCCCCCGGAACGGATATAATACGGTTTAAACTTGATCGGCATTGTTGCTATGGCACAAAACGAAAACATTTTCACGATGGGACTGTCCACTATGCTCCGTACAGGGAGCCTCCACACCGGGCGGAGGGGCCCTGGTAGGAGCATAGTGGACAGTCCCATTCGTTCATCAAACTTAGAATAACAATACTAGTCAGGTGTAAATGGTATAACACCTTAACCGGGATCTATTTCCACTAGCGGCTAGACACGCTGCCTTTTACTATCCTCTCAGCCTCGACCCAGTTGTTAAGGTCGTTCCCGTCCTGATAACCCCTTTGCGCGTAAAGTTCATACGCTTTCTGCGCTATCATCGCGTTCAAAGTCCCGGCATCAAGCGCCTTTTTTCTGCCGCGCGCCGCGTCGGTGCCGGCCGGGCTTTTCTTTACAGCTGCTCTTTTTCTTTCAACTGCCATATCTCCTCCTATTGATCGACATTTTTTGACCCCTCATCAAAACCTTTATGCCGTTATTATACACCGAACAAAAAAAAAGAAAATAAATAAATTTATATTTTCCCCGATGCGCCGCCTATTTCTATCTTCACATCATGTTCGCAGCGGTCGTCAACAAGGTGCACAAGAAGATCTTGCGCGGCGCTGCCGTCGACCTTGACACTGCGCACCTCCTGAGACGGGCCGGTACGGTCAAAATGCATATGGTATACGGTTTCCCTGAACCTGTAATGGACCACGAAACCTTTCCACTCCTCCGGCATGCAGGGTTTGAGGCGCAACTTGCAGTTTTCCAGCGTTATACCCAGCAGGTATTCTATGATCAGGCGGTACATCCATCCGGCGGAACCGGTATACCATGTCCACCCGCCTCTTCCCATATGCGGGTGGACCGCGTAGATATCGGCGGAAACGACATATGGTTCCACCTTATAAACGGATATGTCCCTGGCGTTAGAACCGTGCTCTACGGGATTGATCAGATTGAAAAGTTCCCACGCCCTCTCATGGTCGCCCATCAGTACGAACGCTATCACCACCCATACGGCGGCGTGCGTATACTGCCCCCCGTTCTCCCTCACCCCGGGCAAATACCCTTTGATATATCCCGGCTCAAGGTTCGAGGCGTCGAACGGCGGGTCAAAAAGCTGGATAAGCGACTCGTCCTTGCGGACCAGCCTCCTGTACACCTCTTCCATGGCTGTACGCGCATGCCTTTTATCCCCCGCCCGGGATATCACCGCCCAGCTTTGCGGTATCGAATCTATCTGGCATTCCTCGTTCGCGGATGATCCCAGCGGAGCGCCGTTATCAAAAAACGCGCGCAGATACCACTTCCCGTCCCATGCGGCCTCATCGACATTGGACGCGAGACGTTTCATCTCGCGGGCGCATATCCCGGAAAAAGGCCCGTCATTCCGTATGCGCGCTATTTCCAGGAACTCGGAGATCACACAGTAAAGAAAGAACGCGAGCCATACACTCTCCCCCTGGCCTCCGGCCCCCACAAGGTTCATACCGTCGTTCCAGTCACCGGTACCCATAAGCGGCAGGCCGTGTTTCCCCGAGGTGATCCCTTTTTTCAAAGCACGGACACAATGTTCGTATACCGTCGCCGACTCTTCGGACCTTCCCGGGCGGTCATAATGCGCGTCCTCTTCCGCCTTCAGCGTTCTTCCTTTCAGGAAATTCACTTTCTCGTCAAGAACACCGGTATCCCCCGTGGCTTTGACGTATCTCGCGGCGGCAAAAGGCAGCCACATAAGATCGTCCGAAAAACGCGTACGCACGCCGGCACCCCCGGGTTCATGCCACCAGTGCTGCACATCCCCTTCCTCGAACTGCCTGGAAGACGCCCTGATCAATTGTTCTCTCAGTAAACCCGGTTCGGCATGCACAAGCGCCATAGCGTCCTGCAGCTGGTCCCTGAACCCGAAAGCTCCGCCGGCCTGATAATACGCCGCCCGCGCCCACGTCCGGCACGCGATGGTCTGATACAGCAGCCAGCTGTTCGTCATAACGTTGATCGAAGGGGTCGGCGTCTCGACATAGACCGCCCCCAGCACATGGTTCCAATGGTTCCAGACCTTCCCCAGGTTTTCCCTTGCCTCTCCCGCGCCCCGGTAGCGGTTTATTATATCTCTCGCTTCATCGTCGTTCCTGCCCGCGCCCAGTGTAAAAACCACCTCTTTGCCCTGCCCTTCAGCCAGCCCTATCCGGGCCTGTATGGCGGCGCACGGATCGAACCCCGCGCCGGACCTGTTTGAAAGACGCGCCCGGGACATCGCCGCCGGCCTGGCAAGGCTTCCGTTCCGGCCCAGGAACTCGGCCCTGTCCCCGGTTATGGTCCTTGCCGTTTCGTTAACATCCAGGAACGCCGTATACTCCCCGAAATCCGCGCTGTAATGGTTTCTCATGAAAAGGGCGCCCGTCTTCGGGTCCATCTCCGTAACTATATGCATCCCTGTCTTCGACCTCATCTCGCCGAGCACCGGCTCGACATAGGAGGTGACCGACAGTTTCCTTTCCCTGCCCGAAGCGTTCCTTAACTTAAGGACCGAATACTTTACCGCCGCGTCCATCGCGACGTAAACCCAGAGTTCCGACTCTATGCCTTCCTCAAAATGCTCGAATACCGTGTATCCGCATCCGTGGCGTATGACGTACGGGGTAGTACCGCGCGCCGGCATCGGCGAGGGCGACCAGAACCGGCCGCTCTCCTCATCCCTTATATAGAACGCTTCACCGCTCAAGTCGCTGACGGGGTCGTTGTACCACGGCGTCAGCCTGAACTGGCCCGCGTTCTCTCTCCATGTGTAAGCGCCGCCGCTCTCCGAAACCACCGTACCGAAAAACGGGTTGGCGATCACGTTCACCCACGGGGCCGGGGTCACGGTATTGCGCGTGATATTTATGACATATTCCCTGCCATCCGGGGTAAAGCCGCCGATCCCGTTAAAGAATACCAGGTCCCTTCGCGGCTGCACATACGGCTCCCGCGGCTGAAAGGACTGGCTCCTCACGGGCAATATCTGAGGCACGTTCAGTTCGGCTATCCCCCGGCGGTCGATCTGTTCCGACAGGCTCCCTCGGGTATCCGAAATTATGACCCTCGCCACCGTCTGGAACAGCACCTTATCCTCGTCGGATATCTGTTCGGGCCTCCTTATGAATATGCCGCCGGGCCTGTCCAGAAAATGCGCTTCCGTTCCCCCGGTCACCAGTCCCATTATTTTGTCCTGTAATATCTGCCTGTACCCCGAATGGTCCTCGTTCCAGATAACCAGGTCTACCGTGAGCCCTTTCATGCGCCAGTAAGTATGCGCTTTAAGCATTTGCCTCACAAGATCTATGTTCGCCTGGTCGGCTATCCGCACAAGAACCATGGGCAGGTCCCCCGAGATGCTGTACCCCCACAGGCCCGACTGGCCCCGCCGGTTCTTCATGATGATGCTGGAACTGGCGCGCCTCAGGGAATTGGGGTATATTATCGAGCCGGCCAGCCTCCCGAAAAGCTGGGCATCCGCTTCGGTAGCGTTAGACTGCTGCAAAACGACCTGCGCGTGCGTCCACGCGAGGTCAAACACACGGTCGGCAAGATGCCGGTCCCGGTATTTTTCTATGAACTCCATGGCCTTTTCTCTCGTTTCCGCCATACCGGTAACAAAATCCACCGTGGCCGACTGTTCAGGCTCGACGACTACCCGGCACCGGATAGAGGCGGCGGGGTCTAGTACGGCCCCTTCCGTATTCGAGAGCCTTGTCGGCGCCTGCATCGCCTCAGCGGTGGAAAGGTCCCGTCCCCTTCCTATGAACCTTGCCCTGTCCGTTTCATAAGATACGTCCCCTTCCGCCGTCGCGTGGATCGCCACGAGATGGAACATATACGGCATGGCGTCATCCGCCGAACGTTTACGCCTGGAACAGAGTATAGCCTGCTTTTCCCGGACGATCTCCGTACGCACGAAAAGCTTGCTGAATGCCGGGTGCATGGCGTCAGCCTCATGCGGCGCCAGAACGACCTCCGAGTAACTCGTAAGTTCCATCGTCTTTCTGTCCCTGGAACCGTTAGTTATGTTTATCCGGCGCAGCTCTATATCGTCCTCCGGAGATACGGCTATCTGCGTATGAGTATCCACCTCTTTATCCCTGCGCCGGAATTCCGCCTTGCCCATGGAAAATATGGCTTCATACCGTTCCGGCATCTTCATCGCGGGCCGGTAACCGGCTGACCAGACCTCTCCGGTGTCGGCATCCCTTATGTAACAGAACGACCCGTCATCATCCCGGGTGGTATCCCCCTTCCACCGGGAAACCGCCAGGTCCTTCCACCTTGTGGACCCTCCGCCCGAATTGGTTATCATTACATTGTACCTTCCATTGGACAAAAGGTGCACTTCCGGTACACGCGTATGGGGGGTGGTGAAAACTCTGAAAAAAGCCTCCTTTTCGCCCTGTTTCCGGATCTCTCCGAAAGGTTCATTCGCGTGAGGGTGGAACGGCGTGGATTTAGGCACCCGTTCATGTAACAACAGTTCTGCCGACTGGAACACCGGGTCGGCCAGGAACCGTCTCTGCATCGGCCTGCCCAGAAGCACATATGCCAGAGAAAGAAAACTCATCCCCTGGTGATGCGCCATAAAGGATCGTACTATTGCGGACTCCTGCTTCCCATGCGGCAAATGCGACGGGGTATGGTCTATGGCCTCGTAAAAACCATACTTGCCCATACCCCCCTCGTTCCGGATACGCGCCAGGTTAGAACAGGCCCTGCGCGGATAGACCATAAGCGCCATCACGGACGCGTAAGGCGCGATCACCAGGTCATCCGCCAGCCCGCGTTTGAATCCCAGGTCCGGAACGCCGAACGCCCTGTACTGGTAATTCATGTGCGCGTCCGTAGTGTAATATCCCGATTCCGAGATACCCCACGGAACCCCTCTACGGGAAGCGTACTCTATCTGCTTGGCAACAATGGCCTTATAGGTGCCGTCAAGAAGTGTGCTGTCATAGGTCGGCATTACCAGAAGCGGCATCAGATATTCGAACATCGACCCGCCCCAGGAAAGGAGCGCCGGCCCTCCCCGGGTCGAGGTCAATAACCGTCCCAGCGCGAACCAGTGTTCCTGAGGCAGACGGCCGAGAGCTATCCCGATAAAACTGGCCAGACGCGATTCAGAAGCCAGGAGGTCATAACAGCTCCCGTCCTGCCGGCGTTCTGAAACGTTATATCCTATGGCCAGCAGGTTATACGCCTTGTCATACAAAAAATCGAACTCCATATCCGCCAGTTCTCCGCTCTCGAGGGCAAGGCGTTCGCTCCCGGCTATCCTTTCGGCCGCATGCCGGGCGGCCCTTTCGATCGAGCTTATGAATTTTTTCGGCCACAGGCCCTTCTGCGAACTTTTTCTCCCGCGGTCCGGCCTCTCTCCCGAAAGCCGTACAGCCAGCTCCTTTACACGGCCGGTATCCATCCCCGCAATATCCCTGAGGCTGGAAAATAACTTCATTTTTTCTATCTCATCAATAAATTCTCTAAACGCCTCTTCTTCCCCGGGAAGGCCTCCGGGCCGCGGGTCACGCGGGGGTTCCATGCCCGTCCATGGTAACAGGATATCTATCTCTTCTATCCACGCCGTACACTGTTTTTTCAGCGCCGCCGCCCACCATTTGAAGTCCCCTTTCCGCTCCGCCCATATCAGATCCGATATCCCGTCCAACAACGCGGTAACCGCGGCAAGTGAGTCCCTTATCTCCCGGCCAGTGCTTTTCCCCTCTGAAACCTCTATCACTATCTCTTTAACCGCTTCAACGATCTCCGGAGAGACCTTCCCCGCTTTTTTCACTTCTTCATTGAGTAAATTGACGGTATCCTGTATGCCTTTCATCAGCCCGGCGGGGATGACCCACGCCGAGCTGATCTCCAACAGCCCCTGTTTGAGTACCAGAAGTGAACCGGCAAGGTTCCCGCTGTCGACGGACGATATATAATGCGGCGGCATGGTCTCAAGGGTCTCGGTATTGTACCAGTTAAAAAAATTCCCCCTGAACCGTTCAAGCTTTTTCATGGTCCCCAGCGTATTGGAAGTCCTTTCCAGAAACTGCGCGGCCGACATATAACAAAAATCGTAAGCCACAAGGCCTGACAAGAGCGCCATCCCGATGTTAGTGGGCGATGTCCGCCTTGCCGTAGAGATCACCGGAGCCTCCTGAAAATTATCCGGCGGCAGCCAGTTGTTCTCCTGGTCCACGAACTGCTCAAAGAACCTCCATGTCCTGCGGGCCGTGTTCCGCAGAAAAATGTCCTCCTCTCTGGTAAGTTTGGCCTTGCGTTCCGGAAACGTCTGGCTGAGGCGCCAGGCCGCCGCCGGAGATAATATCCACATTACCAGGAACGCCGCCGCCGCGGGAAACGCTTCCGGGCCTCTCAATCTGACACAGGCCATTGTCACCGCCGCCAGGACCGGCGCCACCCACATGGACAGGTAAAACCCCGCCAGGCTTGTGTGCGCCAGACGTTTCATCTCACTGGAAGTTACCCATTCAAGGGCCTTGCGCCGCGTGATGAGCATACGGATAAGCGCGCGCGTTATAGCGTCCATGCTCAAAAAAGCGTCACACGGCAAAGTGATGATCACGAACAATGCCCTCACCAGCCGTTTAACGGCATTAACCGCCTCGCCGGCAAGATGACTCGCCAGAGTGGATTCCCCGGGTTTTTTGAACAGGTCCGCCGCGGAAATGGCCAGTTTCGGTACCAGGATAAGCCCGACGCCGAACATGGTCCAGAACACGGCGTTACCAAGCGCGGTCCACCCGGCGACAAATAATATGGTCATCGCTATCGGCACCAGGCTCCGCCGCATATTATCGAATATCTTCCATTTGGAAAGCGTTGATATGGGATTTTTCCGCCATCCGGTGGGAGAAGGCACTCCCGGAAGAAGCCACGCCGCTATCTGCCAGTCACCGCGCCGCCACCTGTGCCTCCTGTTCTCATCCAACGCGTAGCTCGAGGGAGACTCCTCGAAAAACTGTACATCGCTCACGATTCCCGACCGCGCGTAACACCCCTCGAGAAGATCATGGCTCAAAATAAGGTTATCGGGCAGACGTCCGGCCAGCGACCTTAAGAACATATCCACGTCATATATGCCTTTACCTATGAAAGACCCTTCGCCGAAAACGTCCTGGTAAACATCCGATACGGCCTGGGTG
>JBDRFA010000011.1:0-2068 GCA_043819235.1 Candidatus Omnitrophota bacterium
CACCTCCATACCCGACGATATCTCCGGCGTAGAGGACCGAGGTATCTTTATCCTTCGGGACCGACTCGATGACCGCCTCGAACGCCTGCCGGTTACCGTGAACATCGGATATAACGATAAATACCATAATATTCATCCTCCCGGCTAAAACCGTATCCCGAACGTCGAGAATTCCCCGCTCGGCGGGCTCCAGTCAATACGGCTATCGCTTATATAACCGCGCATCCGAGTTTTTATCTCCTCGAGGAAATCTTCAAGCTGCCGCTTTTTCCCCTCCGCGACCACCTCGACGTTCCCGTCATACATATTACGGACAAACCCGAACACACCAAAATGCATGGCTATCTCCTCCGCGGTGAACCTGAACCCTACCCCCTGGACCCTGCCGGAAAATACAGCATGGACCCGGTGCTTTTCGTTCATTCAAGGCCTCCCTGTCAGCTGTATGCGAAAGCGGGCGGATTTTTCTGTTGCGAAATCCGGGATTATGCCTGAGCAGGCATCTTAAGAAGAAAAATGGTCGGGGCGCTGGGATTCGAACCCAGGGCCTCCACGTCCCGAACGTGGCGCGCTAGCCAGGCTGCGCTACGCCCCGAAATCATAACATGTTATGATCGACGTTATATTATCATTAGATACCCGGAGCGTCAACTGATAATCCCAAAAATCACAACAGACTATAAGGATTAAAAGTCAGCGGCTCGACAAACTCTCGCTTTCCTTTTCCCGCTCGAGAAAATATTCCGGATCGTCCAGTATCGGCTTATAATCTTTCGGGATCGGCAGGGGGAACGTACCTATTTCATAAACACCTACCAGCGCCCTTTTCACGAAATTGAACGTACCCGTCAGGATACCGGTCGTAACCCCGGCGAAAATGCCTTTCTCGCTGTTCGCGTCACTCATGCCTTTCATGATCTCAAGCGGAGACGTCAGGACGTTCGCCGCGCCCCTGCCCAGTTTATTCAGCGGCCCGTCCCCATGCACCGGCGCCGCGCACGTAATAACCATAACCGCGACAGATACCCAAATGATCAGACTTTTCATGCTCCCCCCCTTTTTTCGTTTACCAGGATCGATCCCAAAATAGAACCCTTCAAAGCGGCCGTCGCGCAGTTCATGGTAACATCGGACTCGATGTTGCCGCGCAGATATTCACCCGCGATATGGTACGCGTCATCCTTATCCGCCGCGTCACAAACGATCTCGATAACCGTCCGGTATTTCATGTTATCTCCTTTCTGTTAGTCACCTCTCACGGCCCTGAACAGGGCCGTGACCTGATTTTTGTAATATCTGTTGTACACCGCGTTAAGCGCTTCTTTATCAACGGTCCTGCGGCGCAACGCCACTTCCTTGCCCGCGACACGCCCTTCTCCTCCTCCGATCTTACAGGATTGCCTGTGTCCGCCCTTTTTCATCCGACGCCTCCTTGTTATCCGCCCGCTTATCCGCCCGCGAACGGCCTGCCCCGTTAAACCTGAGACTTGGATAACTGGCTGTTCTTCCGGAAGATCACTTTGCCGTCATCCTCAACAACGAAAGCCACTTTATCCCGGCTCTTTATCCTGAAATATACCTGCAACGCCTTGGGAATAAATATCTGCCCCCTGTCCGAGACAGTAGCAAAAAACCTGAATTTATTCTTCCTCTCCATACTCTGCCTCCTTCCACTTAGCAAGTATATACCAAGTATTTTTACTTGTCAAGAGGGAAATAAAAAAAGTAATAGATTAGCTCACGGAAGGAATACGTTTCGCTCAAAACTCAAAAGACTGTCGGGGATACCTGGTGTGGGTGTTCCCGGAGGGGCAGCTTGATCCGTGAATAGTTTATGGTGAATGGTGAATCATAAGAACCGGGAACCGAAAACATTTTTATGATGGGACTGTTCCCTATGCTCCGTACAGGGAGGATCCACACCGGGCGGAGGGGCCCTGGTAGGAGCATAGGGAACAGTCCCATCTCGGTTATCATTAGAAATAACAATACCAATCAGGTTTCTCAAACCCCTCGAAAAATAAGCGCTTCTTTCGCCAGCTAATCTATTACGGGCTTGCGCATGGAT
>JBDRFA010000012.1:0-2634 GCA_043819235.1 Candidatus Omnitrophota bacterium
TGTCCCCGGAAACGTCCGACATGTTCTCGGGGTTACCGCAATACGTCAGCTTATCCAGGTTCACTATCGCCACATCGTCATACTTATCCAGCATGAAATGTATGAAATTCGAACCTATAAATCCGCATCCACCGGTTATTAGCAGGCGCATATCGCTCCTTTTAGAGTGTCATCGTGCCCTTCGGGCACTAGTGTCAGAGTGCCCTTCGGGCACTAGTGTCAGAGTGTCATTGCGCCCTTCGGGCGCTGTGTCAGAGTGTCAGAAAGTAATCAGGTCAGGCAATCGCGCCGTTTGACACTTTGACACTTTGATACTCTGACACTTTGCTCTCTGACACTTCGCTCTTTGATACTTTAACTCTCCGACTCTCCGGTTCTCTGACTTTCCGCCACCAGTTCGCTCGCCCGGAGCAGGGACTCGAACGTCCCCGCGTCGGTCCACCAGCCTTCGAGCTTTGAGTATTCCAACTGCCCTTTCTTAAGGTACATGTTGTTAACATCCGTTATCTCAAGCTCTCCCCGGCCGGACGGTTCGAGCCCCCTGATAAGATCGAACACCTGGCTGTCGTACATATAGATACCGGCAACGGCATAGTTGGTCGCCGGTTTTTTCGGTTTCTCGACGATACGCGCGATCCGGTCCCCGTCGAATTCGACGACGCCGAACCTTTCCGGGTTGGGGACTTCCTTGATCAATATCCTGGCGCCCGCCTTCTGCCGGCCGAATTCCTCGACCACATCCCGAATGCTTTTTTCTACGATATTATCCCCCAGGATGACCACGATCTTTTCCCCGTCCGCGAAATATTCGGTCAGCCCCAGGGCTTCGGCTATACCGCCCTCTTTCTCCTGGTACGCGTAGTTCACGGCTTTCAGCCCGAACTCATGCCCGTTCCTGAGAAGATGCAGAAAATTCCCGGCATGGTTCCCCCCCGTAACCACCATGATATCCGTTATCCCCGCCTCGACCAGGGTATTGATCGGATAGTAGATCATCGGTTTATTATACACCGGCAAAAGATGCTTATTTGTGATCCTGGTAAGCGGAAAGAGCCTCGACCCCAGCCCGCCGGCCAATACGATGCCTTTCATGTTTCTCTCCTTCTTCAACCCTTGTTTTTTCTCCAGTCAAACTCTATATCGTTATCATACGGATCGACGCGGTACTCGTCCGGGTTGTCAGGGTCATATGGTTCGGTCACGGTGTTGATCACTATGGCTTCCTCCTGGCCCACGCATTTGAAACCATGGTATACACCATTAGGTATCTTTACGAGGAAGGGGTCCCTCGGGCTGAGGATATATTCTTCCACGGCGCCGCGGGTGGGAGAACCCTCCCGGGCGTCATATAGCCCAAGACGCATCATCCCCTTTATGCAGGTAAAGTTATCCGTCTGTTTTTTGTGATAATGCCACGCCTTTACCACTCCGGAAAACGCCGTGGTCATATACACCTGTCCGAACTTCTCGAAAATATCATCGTTACACCGCAATATCTCCATAAGCCTGCCGCGCTCATCCGGTATTATCTTCAATTTTTTTATTCTCACACCTTCTATCATATCTCTCCTACCTCCTCCCTATCCCCGAATACCTGAACCCCATGGCCTTGAGTTTCGCCGGGTCGTAAATGTTCCTGCCGTCAAGAACGACCGGCTGTTTCATGAGGGCCTTGATCTTCAGCCAGTCGACCTCCTTGAACTCGTTCCACTCGGTCATCAATATGACGCAATCCGCCCCCTCGGCCGTTTCATAAACACTCTGGCAGTAAACGATATTATTCCCTATTTCCGCTTTGGCCTTTTCCATGGCCACGGGGTCATACGCCCTGATATGCGCTCCCTGCTCCTCTAGCCGTTTGATGATATCTAAAGCGGGCGCGGAACGTATATCATCGGTATCGGGTTTAAAAGAAAGCCCCCATACGGCTATCGTCTTATCCGGGATGTTCCATAACATCTCCGATACTTTACGCAGCATCAGGCCTTTCTGCGCCTCATTTATTTTCTGCACCTCTTTAAGCATGTCAAAATTATATCCCAGGCTTTCCGAAATATGGATGAACGCCTTAAGGTCCTTCGGGAAACAGGACCCCCCGAAACCGATACCGGCCTTAAGGAAATGCCTGTTTATGCGCGAGTCCAGGCCTATCCCTTCGGCCACCGCGTTAATATCCGCGCCCGTTTTTTCGCATATGTTGCTCAACGCGTTTATGAACGATATTTTGGTGGCGAGAAAAGAGTTCGCGGCATGTTTGATGATCTCCGCGCCCTTTATGTTCGTAACGACGATCTTCGTCCGGAGCGGAGCATACAGTTCCGATAAGATCTTTTCGGCCCTTTTCGATTCGACCCCGATCACCACTCTGTCGGGTTTCATGAAATCCTCTATGGCCGAGCCTTCCCGGAGGAATTCCGGATTGGACGCGATATCGAATTCCTCGCTGCGCGCCCCGAACATATCGATAGTATTCCTGACCCATTCCCCTGTCTCCACGGGAACCGTGCTCTTTTCCACGATAAGCTTGTATGAATCCATACAATCCGAGATCAAGCGTGAAACCTTTTCGATCCCCGTAAGGTCCGCGCTGCCGTCATCCCGGGGAGGCGTCCCCACGCATATAAAGATTATATC
>JBDRFA010000013.1:0-5407 GCA_043819235.1 Candidatus Omnitrophota bacterium
CAAATGGGAAACAAATACAAGACATATCGTGACCTTGATATCTGGAAAAAAGGTATAGAACTTGTGAAAGATATAGGGGTATCCAATGAAGGATAAAGAACGGCTGGATGAGCAGGTGGTTTTATATGGAAATCATCTGGAAGTCAGATTGGAGAAGGAGACCGTATGGCTTACCCAAAAACAGTTGTCTCAACTTTTCACCGTTTACCCCTTACTTTGGCTTGACAATTACATAATATGGTATTGACATATTATGTAATTTATGGTACACTTTAACTAGGTTACATTGAGAAAAGGAGGTGAATTATGACTTTAGAAACTATTGGTAAAATTTCAAGGAACGGACATTTGACCATTCCCATAAAGATAAGACGTTTTTTACACCTAAAAGAGGGCGCTATTGTGAGGGTTGGGATCAAAGACAATCAGATAATTGTTTCGCCGGGAAAGATTGTAAATAAGGATCAAGCTTATATTTTTACCGCGAAAAACCAAAAAGAAATCAAACAGGCAGAAGAAGATTTCCGCAAAGGCGACTACAGTTCTTATGACTCTGCCGAAGATTTTAAAAAGGATGTAGAGAGTGATTAAGAAAATACATATTCCAGATTCTCTAAAGAAGAAGCTTCGGGAAAAGAAAAAAAAGAAATTGCCGCAGCAAGTAATGGAAAAATTTTATTGGTGTTTAAATATGCTATTGAAAAATCCGCAACATCCTTCTCTGCGGCACAAACCCATCCAGGGGACCAAAGATAATTGGGAGTTTAGTATTACTATGAACTATCGATGTATCTATAGGAAAAAAGGAGAAGAGGCGTTTATACTGTTGGTAGCTAAACACGAAGATGTTTTTTAATCCCCGCGATCTCTTTGCCCCGGGTTTGCTTTGGGCAATAAGGGGCAGACACTATTTATTTGGAGCTTGCCCGGGACAGCCGGATCAATAATACCTGAATATCCCTGCCGCATAACGCAAACCGCACAACGCACGTCATACATACGGAACGATGTTATACCGGAACACAAAAGATCTCAGAATGGTACAGAAACAATTGGGACATAGCAGCTGTCAGGTGACGGAAGTTTACGCGGATGTTTTGAATGAGGATATGGAGAAGGCGGTAAATGAATTGTATTAATAATTGTGCGTCAAATGTATTGACATTTAGCACAAAATGATATTTTTCTTAAAACAATTATCCCTGGCAGAAAATTAACTAAAAAACGGTAATTATAGTTGTCGTCAACGGAAATAATAGTTGACGTTCATCATACATAAGTACAGAAATATATCCAATTTTTAAACCTCAATTATACATTTCCCATAATACAGAATGTATAATTGGAAGAAAAAGAAATAAAAACTTGCCGAAAGTAGGAAAATATGATATTATTATAGTAGGAAGATAGGAAAACTACGGAAGGAGGGAAAGATATGGAACGGTCTTTCGAAGTACGACAGGTGAACGGAAAACATCAGATTACCTTGCCTAATGGAATCTGCCGCAAGCTGCGAATACAGGGGAAAGATTATGTAAAGATATGTGTGGAGGGGAAACGGCTGGTAATCACCCCCGTCGAAGTCAGGGAAAGGGATTTTACTCCAGGGGAGGTAAAGGCGATGGATTCTGACATCAAGCGTCAGATGAAAACCGGCGATTACAAGGAATATAAAAATGTCGCTGAAGCGCAAAACCATCTTAAAAGGATGAAAAAGTGAAAATAATCTTTCTCAAATCATTCGACAAAGCCTACTCAAAAGTATCTTCCGGGAAACAAGAGCAGATAGATAAAACCATTGAGAAGCTTGTTTATTATTTGGGGGAAAGAGAGGCTCCCATGCCCAAAGGGATCGGGATGGAAAAGAGAAAAGGAGGATATGGGTATTGCCGGGTAGACATACATCTGAGGGTTGTGTTTAAGGAAGAGAAGGACGCCCTGATCTTTTATCTTGTCGGGACGCATAAACAGGTCGAGACCTATATCAAAAATCTTTCAAGATGAGGTAATTTAATCCCCACGGTCCCTCTGCCCGGGTTTTACTTTTGATTTAGCCTTTCTCCTGTTTTTTGTCTCCCCGGCGTTTCTGTGGATACCCTGACGCGGATAGCGGATGTTCTCAGAAAAAAGCAATGTGCAAAAAATGCACACGGTATTCTTTCGCGCAAGGACGGCAGCCATCGGATAGATAACAATTCGCTTGTCGCATTAACTCTTATGATCGCTGCCAGTAAACCTTCGGAGAAGGATACAATGGTTAAGGTGATATTGAACTTATTAGGGTAAAAGTATCGGAGCGTGGGAGGCGCATGATAGCCCACAGTCGATAGTGGACTTCGGGCGCAAAACGCAAAACACAAAACGAAAAATTTGCGCAAAACCCAAAACGCAAGACGCAAAACGAAAAACCCCCTGACCCGTCCGCCATGACAGATGCCCAGTAGAGCAGTAAAAAGTAAACCTCAGCCAGCGGCGCGTAAAAGGAACTTAATATGAAGAAAGCACTTCTAACAGGAATAACGGGGCAAGACGGTTCATCTCTTCCCATTCCCAATAAGAGGAGCATTATTAATTGTTAAAATTATGATGTTAGTGTTAAATAGTATTCATGGAGATTCCCGATAAATTAAATATGCTTTGTCTTAAAGAACAAAATCCTGAAGTCATTGCTCAATTAGAGGGTCTTTTGGTAGGCAAAGTAAATGTATATATTGATTATGCTAACGTTAGACATTGGTCAACAAGATTGAATTGGCATATTGATATAAAAAGGCTGAAAAGATTTTTGGATTCATTTGAAAATATTCAGAAGATCAGGTTTTATTATGGAACTCTTATTGGAGACGAGTATTCTGAGAAATTAATAGAAGATGCAAAACGATTAAAATATATTGTAAGGACAAAAGATGTAAAAGAGATTAACATTTCAATTGATCATAGTAGTATTGCGCCACAATCGACTGACTTGTTGAAAAATTTTATTCGCAATTCACTTTTAAGGGAATATACTATTGAGACAATTGAATATTTGAATAAAAAATTTAAAGAGATGAACTTAAGGGACATTTATAGGCTGAAAGATAAGAAATGCAATTTCGATGTGGAAATAGGTAGTGATATGCTAATAGACAATGTGGAATCTTCGCCCGATACATTTGTTTTGTGGAGTGGGGATAGTGATTTCCATGATCCTATTAATGACTTGTTAGATCAGGGGAAAAAAGTGATTCTTTTTGCATCTACGAGATTAATAGCTTCGGAGTTAAATGATTTAAGGAAAAAGGGACTAGTTATTTTTGAAATTAAGAAGATAAAAAATTTCATTTGTTGGAATAAAGAAAAAGACTCTAAAAGCAAAAGGGACACCTCGAAAGATGCCCCCAAGCGTTAAAGTTAGTTGTAGTTGTTTCCAACTACAACTAAAGTGTAGTACATAATTGAATAGAAGGCAACTATTTTCTTGTAATATTAACAATTATGCATTAATTTCTGCTAGTGTGCAGCCTCTCTGATCTGACCCCAACTATTGTACCACTCTTAGTTAGAGTATCAACAACCCTCACACGGCCTGCTACTATTCTTTCACTATGGAAAAATCTTGATCGCTAGGTATGGAATTAATTATATCGTTGAGGTCGTGACCTTGATATCTGGAAAAAAGGTATAGAACTTGTGAAAGATATATACGAGGTAACGGAGTCTTTCCCTAAACAAGTATAACGGAAACCAAAGAAGCAGAATTGTTAGAAAAATCGGACCATCTTTGCAGGATCTTAAAATTATTGACGATGGGGAGGGGATCCCATGTACGGAGGAGGGTGTCCCGGATTTCAAATATGTGGCTACCCATATATGCGATTCATTGAAACGCCGGTTGAAAGAGGCGGGCGCGAAAAATATACAAGGTGAATTCGGTATCGGTTTATTAAGTTTCTGGACAGTCGGTCACAAGCTGACGATGCTTTCGCCGGGGAAAGACGGGAAAGCTTACCTCATGCAAATGGAAAAAGAGAAGCCGGGATATACGATCACCCGGAAACACCGCCTGTTTATTGAGAAGGGCGCGCGGCTTACCATTTCTCCGCTTCTGTCCGGGATACGCATGTTGAGCGGCGAGAAGATCCAGAGATATCTGGCTTCAGAACTGAGGGACCGTATACGGCATTCGGGCGTGAAGATCAGCATAGTCGACAGGACGAGCCGGGCTGAGTTTAACGTCGAACCGCGCCAGTATTCAGGGCGGCTTTTGCATGACCTGCCTCCGGTAACTACACGATTCGGTGATGTGTACACGGAATTATATCTCAGCGAGAAGAGCGAGGAGAATTATATCAGTCTTTTTCGTTCCGGGACACGTCTGCTCCCGTCCATTACGGTATTGGACGCCTTTCATGCCGGGCCGTGGGTATCGGGGTATTTCCAGGGGATCATCGACGCTCCTTTTTTAAACATTACTCCCGGGACAAGGGACGGGATCATACGTGACGAGAAGTTCGCTGTTTTTTGTGACACGCTTATTTCTATCAGGGAATGTTTAGAGGCGGTGGAGGCGGAACAGAGCAGGGCTGAAGAGGAGCGCATGAGCAGGAACATACTCCGCTCGGTGCAGAACGCGTTCCGTGAAGCGATGTTTGTCCTGCCCAGGGAAGAGTATGACTGGTTCGACATTTACGGGAAAAATAAAGGCCGTGTTTCCGCCGGCCGGGACGGCGTGGGGAGCGGACCGGATGGTACCGCGCTGAGTGAAGCGGGCGCCGAAAGTGAGACAAAAGAACAGAAAGAGTTCTTCGAGTTCGCGGGACCGTTATTTTCCGTAAGGATCCAGCCCGGTTCGGCGCTTGTCCAGGCGGGACAGTCCAAGTCTTTCCGGGCCGTCGGCCTGGACCGCAGGAAACGCCCGACTGAAGGAAATCTCCTGTTCGAATGGTCTGTCGCGGAAGGGAACGGTTGTCTTGACAGGCATGACGGAGAAATAACGGTCTTCAGCGCGCCGGAAGAACCGGGGCTTACTACATTGAAAGTGAAGGTTACGCAGGGAGACGTCGTGTGTTACGCGGAAAGCGTAATAACGGTCGTAGATTCCCTGGTTAAACAGCCGCCGGGAGAGAACGTATTTTCAGCGAAAGGTTTGCCGGGATATACTCTTGAGAGCGCCCCGGGGCAGGTTTGGCGGTCACGGTATGACGATAAGCGGAATATCGTTGTCATAAACAGCGGTCACCGCGATTTTATTTTTTCGGGCAGGCAGCGAGTGCGGAAGTTGAGATATATCTGCCGGCTTTTCGCCAAGGAACTTGTTTACCGGAATTTTCCCGGCGCTTCCGCGGAACAGCTGTTGGAACGCATGGTGGAGCTGTCCCTGTACGCCGAGGAAAATCTGAAATAGCGAGGGTTTTTATCCCGCGGG
>JBDRFA010000014.1:0-3409 GCA_043819235.1 Candidatus Omnitrophota bacterium
AAGCCCAGGTAAGGTTCCTCGCGTAGCATCGAATTAAACCACATGCTCCACCGCTTGTGCGGGTCCCCGTCAATTCCTTTGAGTTTTAGCCTTGCGACCGTAGTCCCCAGGTGGGGCACTTAACGCGTTAGCTACGACACAGACCCTTGCGAGCCTGCACCTAGTGCCCATCGTTTACAGCTAGGACTACCAGGGTATCTAATCCTGTTTGCTCCCCTAGCTTTCTCATTTCAGCGTCAGTATCGGACCAGTAAGCCGCCTTCGCTAATGGTGTTCTTCCGGATATCTACAGATTTCACCCTTACTTCCGGAATTCCGCTTACCTCTCCCGTACTCAATTCTGCCAGTATCGGGCGCAGTTCCCTGGTTGAGCCAGGGGATTTCACACCCGACTTAATAGAACGCCTACATGACCTTTACACCCAGTAAATCCGAACAACGCTTGCCACCCCCGTATTACCGCGGCTGCTGGCACGGAGTTAGCCGTGGCTTCCTCTGCTCGTACCGTCATGCGGAAAAGGTATTAACCTTTCCGCTTTCATCCGAGCTGACAGAGCTTTACAACCCGAAGGCCTTCATCGCTCACGCGGCGTCGCATTGTCACCCTTGCGGGCATTGCAAAAGATTCTCGACTGCAGCCTCCCGTAGGAGTCTGGGCAGTGTCTCAGTCCCAGTGTGGCTGACCATCCTCTCAGACCAGCTACCCGTCATAGCCTTGGTGGGCCGTTACCCCGCCAACAAGCTGATAGGACGCGGGCTCATCTAAGGGCGATAGGTCCATTTTCAGGATCCCCATCTTTAACCTCGGCCCCTTTGGGACCGTGGTCTCATCCGGTATTAGCCTCGCTTTCGCGAGGTTGTTCCGAACCCAAAGGTAAATTACCCACGCGTTACTCACCCGTTTGCCACTATCCCCCTCTTGCGAGAGAGATCGTTCGACTTGCATGCCTAAACCACGCCGCCAGCGTTCGTTCTGAGCCAGGATCAAACTCTCCAGTTTAATCTTGGGACCCATGTGTTTTCAGCTATCAAAATTTCAAAGAACGGCTTTTAAAACCAATATATTTCGAGGTCCCTGGCGGGGCATCGTTCCTAACATATCATTTTACAAAGCATTATATTTTCAAGTACCCATACGCCTCTAAGCAAATCCTCGTCTCGGCGTAAATGACATTCTACATGATTAAAAAGAAATGTCAAGCTCTTTTAAATATTTTTTTTATATACCTCTTTTAAATGCCCGCTGCGCCTTATAAGCCTTTTAAACCGGGGCTTTCCGGTCTTCCGCCCCGGGATTTCATGTTCGCGGACCGATTAAGATCAAAATGTTATGTTTTTCGGAAGATCCTGCCGAACTTGCGTTTTCCCACCTTGAGTATCTTCCCGGACGTATCTAACGTGATCTCAGCCCTTTCGTCATTCACTCTTTCCCCGTCGACACTCACCCCTCCCTGAGCTATTAATCGCCTGGCCTCGCTGAGGGACGGCGCGAACCCGCACTCTTTTATCAGCGAAGCCGTCCCCACTGATCCGGCCTCAAAATAGAATGCCGGTATATCCTCGGGGACCTCTTTATTGGCGAATACGGCGTTAAAACCGGCCTTTGCTTTTTCCGCGGCTTCGGCGCCATGATATTCAGTCACGATCGTCCGGGCCAGGTCCGTTTTGGCGTCCTTTGGATGTATCTCCCCTTTCTGGACCTGTGATCTTATCTTCTCCTGATCCGTGTCCGTCAGGAGCTCGTAATACCTCCACATGAGTTCATCCGAAATGGACATTATCTTACCGAACATCTCTTCCGGGGGATCGGATATGCCTACGTAATTGTTCAGGGACTTGGACATCTTTTCCACCCCGTCAAGCCCTTCGAGTATAGGCATCATAATTATGACCTGCGGTTCGAGGCAATAGCTTCTCTGCAAGTCCCTGCCGACAAGCAGGTTGAATTTCTGGTCGGTACCGCCCAGTTCCACATCGGCTTTCATCTCGACCGAATCATAACCCTGCAGAAGCGGATACAGGAACTCCAGGATGCTGATAGGTGAATTGTTCTTATACCTGTTCGCGAAATCGTCGCGTTCCAGCATGCGGGCGACCGTATATCTCGAAGCAAGATCGAATATGCCCTCCGTCCCCAGCCTGGAGCACCATTCCGAATTAAAAACCACATCCGTCAGCTTTTCATCGAGTATCTTGAATATCTGTTCTTTATAGGTCCTCGCGTTCTCCATGACCTCTTCCGCCGTAAGCTGTTTCCTTATTTTCGACTTCCCCGACGGGTCGCCGATCCGTCCGGTGAAATCCCCTATAAGAAAAAATACCCTGTGCCCCAGCTGCTGGAAATGCCGCATTTTGCGAAGAAGAACCGTATGCCCCAGATGGATATCCGGCGCGGACGGATCAAACCCCGCCTTTATGACGAGCGGGCGTCCCTTGGAAAGTTTTTCCTTAAGCTCCGGAAGGCTGATGATCTCCTCGGCCCCGCGCGCGATTATTTTCAGTTGTTCATCTATCGGTTCCATATGGCCGTCATTTTATCATATGCGTTTTCCAGGGTCAATAAATTAAGCTCTTTGCGCAACTTGGGGAGATAATCGTTATGTCCCATCACAATAAAAATCGTAGGGGCGGTTCGTGAACCGCCCTGATCGATCCGCGGAATCCCGATTTGCACTTTCCCCAGTGTCATCCCGACCGAACGAAGTGAGTGGAGGGATCCAACGTAAACTCGGATGTCTTGCCCCTTGCCTTTCCCTTGCAATATTATATACTAAGTAAAACAAAGGAGGCCCCCATGCCAAGAAAATATACCGATATAAAGAATTCCGCGCTGAAGGACGTGGCCGAATTCATGTGCGTGGCCGCGCGAACGGCCCCTAAAACAAGGGGACGGGACAACCTTGAAATAGCGATACTTGACGCGGATGAAAAACAGAAAGTGATCGAACAGATGAAAAGGATCGCCGAAAGGGACTCCCGCCCGAGCTGCGCCCGTGACGCCGAAAGCATCGGGGACGCCGCCCCCATAGTCGTCATCGGGACAAAAAAAATCCCTCTCGGGCTCAATTGCGGATTTTGCGGTTACCCTTCCTGCGAGGAACTCGGAAGAACAAAAAGCGTCTGCGCGTATAACGCGATGGACCTCGGCATCGCCCTCGGCTCATGCGCCGCGCTGGCCGCGGCCTTCCACGCGGATAACCGCCTCATGTTCTCCGTCGGAAAGGCCGTCATAGAACTGGGTTTACTGGGCGCGGGTATCGTCCAGGCGATAGGCATCCCTCTTTCCGCCTCCGAAAAAAACCCGTTTTTTGACAGGAACTGATACCGATAAATTGACATGTAGGGGCACGGCGCGCCGTGCCCCTACGTTTGCGAAAAAATAATCCCCAACCCGGAAAATAACAGTTTA
>JBDRFA010000015.1:0-9136 GCA_043819235.1 Candidatus Omnitrophota bacterium
AAGGGAGGTAAAACAATGAATATGTTCTGCAGACAATGTGAACAGACTGCCGGGGGCAAAGGGTGCACGGTGAGGGGAGTCTGCGGCAAGGATGACAGGACGGCGGTTTTACAGAACCTTTTAGTTCATCTGCTTAAGGAAATAGGCACTTATGCCACGAAAGCCGGGGAGATAGGTGTACGGGACGCTGAAGCGGACAGGTGTGTCATAGAAGGCCTTTTCGCGACGGTCACAAACGTCGATTTTGATCCCGAGAGGCTTAAGGATATTGTATTTAAGTCTTATGATGTCAGAGAGAGGATAAAAGGTATTTTCATGCGGGAATACAGCAAAAGCCATGGCGGGGAATTTAAAGGGCAATTGAGCGAACGGGCCGATTGGAAACCCGCTGGTGACCTGGAAGGCCTTGTGTCGCAGGGGAAACAGGTAGGCGTTATGCGTATCGCCGGGCAGGATGAGAACATCAGGAGCCTTCGGGAAATACTGCTTTACGGGTTGAAGGGGATGGCCGCTTACGCGGACCACGCGGCCATTTTGGGGAAAAAGAACGAGGAAGTTAACGCGTTTTTTCATAAAGGGTTATCGGCGATCTCGGATGATGCTCTGACGGGTGATGACCTTGTCGGTCTTATCCTGGAGTTGGGGAAGGTGAACTTGAAATGCATGGAACTGTTGGACGAAGCGCATACCGGACGTTTCGGGCACCCCGTTCCTTCTAAAGTATTTCTTGGCTCCAGGAAAGGCCCGGCGATACTTGTTTCGGGACACGACCTTCTGGACCTGGAGCAGCTTCTTCAGCAGACGGAAGGAAAAGGGGTGAATATTTATACCCATGGGGAAATGCTCCCGGCTCACGGATATCCGGGCCTCAAGAGGTTCAAGCACCTCGCGGGTAACTACGGTGGGGCATGGCAGGACCAGCGGGACGAATTTGATAAGTTCCCCGGGGCGATACTTATGACGACGAACTGTTTGCAGGAGCCAAAGGATACCTACAAAGGCCGTATTTTTACCACAGGGCTTGTGGCATGGCCGGGTGTCCGGCATATAGACGCCGGCGCAGGCGGGAAAAAAGATCTCAGTCCGGTGATAGAAAAAGCCCTGGAAGAGGGAGGGTTCCCTGAGGACGAAAAAGGCGGCGAGATCCTTGTGGGTTTTGCCCATAACGCCGTTCTGGGGGCGGCGGCCAGGATCGTCGAAGCGGTCAAGACGGGAGCGGTTAAACATTTTTTCCTGATAGGCGGATGTGACGGCGCTAAACCCGGGAGGAACTACTATACCGAGTTCGCCGAGAAGGTGCCGAAAAATTGCGTGATACTCACGCTTGCCTGCGGTAAATACAGGTTCAACAAGATGGATTTCGGATATATAGGTGATATCCCCAGGCTTCTTGACTGCGGCCAGTGCAATGACGCGTATTCCGCCATAAAGATCGCGGCGGCTCTGGCGGAGGCCTTTAAATGTACCGTGAACGAGCTTCCGCTGTCGCTGATACTTTCATGGTACGAGCAGAAAGCCGTATGCATATTGCTGACATTGCTTTCACTCGGGATAAAGAACATTAAACTGGGGCCTTCGCTTCCGGCTTTCATATCGCCGGATGTTCTTAAGGTGCTTGTGGATAAGTTCAACATACAGCCGGTAACGACGCCGGATGAGGACCTTAAAGACATACTCGGTTAAACCCGAATTTTGCGTCAGTCCAAAACGTAGCCTACGAATGGGCCTGGCCGCTATGTCCCTACCGGGGCCCCACCGCCCGGTGTGGATCCTCCCCGTACGGGACATAGCGGCCAGGCCCATTCCTGCGCATACTGTATCCGAACCCGAATTTTATATTTGGCTTGACACTTCCGTATTTTTACCTTGTATTGTCCTTGAAAATTGGTAGAATACTGTCTTAAATGTTTTGTTGGCGTGACGGTTCCGGTTTAACCACAGAGAGAGAAAGGACGGAGATATGCATAGTTATAAAGAGCTTGGTCTTGTTAACACTAAAGGTATGTACGCGAAGGCGATAGACGGGAAATACGCTATTCCCGGATATAATTTTAACAATCTGGAACAGTTGCAGGCTATTATGATCGCCTGTATCGAAACGGGATCGCCTGTTATCCTGCAGGTGTCTTCCGGCGCGCGTAAATACGCGAACCAGATACTGCTGCGCCATCTGGCCCATGGGGCCATGGATGTGGTAAAAGAAGCCGGGTCCAACATTCCGGTCGCCCTGCACCTCGACCATGGCGACACTTATGAACTATGTGTTTCATGTATCGAAACCGGGTTTTCTTCCGTTATGATAGACGGTTCGGCCCATTCGTTCGAGGATAATATCGCGCTTACGAAGAAAGTGGTGGAATACGCGCATAAACATGATGTCACCGTCGAAGGAGAGCTCGGTGTTCTGGCGGGTATTGAGGATGATGTGAGCCATGAAACCACGCACTACACAAAACCGGAAGAAGTCGAGGAATTCGTCGCAAAGACCGGTGTTGACAGTCTTGCCATATCGATAGGGACATCACACGGGGCGTATAAATTCAAGTTGAAGCCGGGCGAAGAGGTTCCTCCGCTGAGGTTCGACATACTCAAAGAAGTGGAAGTAAGGCTGCCGGGATTTCCCATAGTGCTCCACGGGGCGAGTTCTGTCGTCCCGGAATACGTGGATATGATAAATAAGTACGGCGGTAAGATGGACAATGCGGTGGGCGTACCGGAATCACAGCTTCGCCAGGCCGCGGAATCGGCTGTATGCAAAATAAATATCGACTCGGACGGACGGCTTGCGATGACGGCGAAGATCCGTGAAGTGTTTGCTTTGAAACCGTCAGAATTCGACCCCAGAAAATACCTTGGCCCCGCGCGCGATGAGCTTATCAAGATGTACAAGCATAAGAACATCAACGTGCTCGGCAGCGCCGGCAAAGCGTAATCTTCGCAGGGAAAACTGGGCTGAATGCCGGCTAAATATACTTTCCCGGCAAGTTCCGGTAATATTCCGCTTCGTCAGATCTTCCGTGTTTTTCCGCTCCGAGCGCAAAGATGCCGCATTTCTTTTCCAGTTCCTCGAACGTCATAAGGTAATGTTTCTCGTCCAGCGATCCGGATGAGAGCATCTTTTCAAGAGCTTTTATCCGGAACCGGTCAAGGCCCCATACGCATTGGGAAAGCTGGTCGGGCCTGCCGCCGTCTTTTATGGTGAGATATTCCGGTATGAGTTTTACGGGGTAACGGCTGGCCGCGCGCAGCCAGAAATCGTAATCTTCGCAGGCTTCAAGGCCTTCATCAAATACGCCCACGGATTCAAAGATATCCTTTCTTACCACGGCCGTTGAAATACTTATACAGCAGAGGGGGAGGGCCATGCCGTATACATGGCCCGAGGGTTTTTTGTGTTTTTGTTTCTGGGCAAGAAGTTTTTCGCCCCGGTACCAGATCTCTTCAGTGTGGAATATCCCGATATCGGGGTATCGGCCGATGTACATGGCCGTTCTCTCAAGCTTGTCGGGCGTCCAGCGGTCGTCCGAATCCAGAAAAGCCATGAAACCGCCTTTCGCCTCGTGAAGGCCCTTGTTGCGGGCGGATGAAACGCCTTTATTCTCCTGGCGGATATAAAGTATGCGGCTGTCTTTATAGGAGGCCATAAGGTCCTCTGTGCCGTCAGTGGAACCGTCATCGACGACGATCAGTTCAAAAGCCCCGTATTCCTGGGCCAGTACCGAATCCACCGCGGCTTTAAGAAAATGCCGTCTGTTGAAAGACGGTATTATCACCGAAAAGAATGTTTGAGTGTTCATATCTTTATTATATAATAAAGTTGAAGGAGCTACAATATGACGCGTGTGGATCTTTTGATATTCGACGTTGACGGGACGCTGGTGGACTGAAAGACATAACAGAGTGAGGAGGGGGAGATGCAGATATTTGCCGTTCTCGACACGAATATCTTTTATTTTTTCAATAAGACATGCCATAGGGCGGTTCTTGACAGCGTCATGCCGATCGTTACGGAGTTCGGGGACGGGGCTGTCCTCTTTATCATGGCGCTGGCGTTATTGCTTTTCAAACAAAAGAAGGTCAAAGGGACCGGTATCCTTTTAATGGCCGGCCTGACGTTCTCTTACAATATCGGCCAGTTATTAAAAGGGGCCGTGATGAGGCCGCGCCCCTTTCATGCGCTGGCCGATGTGTACGTCCCTTTTCAGGAACCGGGATTTTCTTTCCCGTCAAACCACGCGTCAATGGTTTTTATGACGGCATTTCTCCTGGCAGGTTGTTTCGGGAAGAAGTACCTGTTCTACACAGCCGCCGTTATCGTCGCCGTATCCAGGCTCTACCTGGGAGTGCATTACCCTTCGGATGTCGCCGTCGGAGCCTGCCTCGGCATCTTGTTGGGCTACATCCTCACCAAAACCGGAAAAGCCGCCGAATTATAAGGGGACGTTTCGCTTGCCCCTAACTCCTTGTTGCTAAATAACTTACAGCTTAAGGTTTTTCCTTTTTTCGGCCCAAAAAGAAGCGCAGAAAACCGTTTTTGCCTGTTCCTAAGTTGTTTTATTGGAATATGTTACAGAGTGGTGAAACGTCCCCTGTAAACTGGTTATCATTGCCTGCGCTTTCGCCAGGGTTTCTTCGTATTCGGATAACGGGTCGGAGTCGGCGACTATGCCGCCGCCGGCGTGGAAATAGACGTCTTTTCCTTTCATGATCATTGTGCGGATGGCGATGCTTAAGTTCATGGTATTATGGAAACTGATGTAACCTATGGACCCGGTGTAGACGCTTCTTTTAACGGGTTCAAGCTCGGCTATTATCTCCATCGCCCTTATTTTCGGGCATCCGGTTATGGATCCTCCGGGGAACGTGGCTTTGATGATGTCCACGGGGCTTATCCCGTCGTCGATCTCCGCTTTCACGACCGAGATGGTCTGGAAGACCGTGGGATAAGGTTCGATCCGCTTGTGTTCCGCGACTTTTACGGTGCCGGGCCTCGCGATCCTGCCCAGGTCGTTCCGTTGGAGGTCGACGATCATGGAAAGTTCCGCGCCGTCCTTTTCGCTTTTTTCGAGGGAATCTTTCAGCGCCAGGTCCTCTTCCGCGTTCCTGCCGCGCGGCCGCGTCCCTTTCATCGGCCGTGTTTCGACCACGCGGCCGTCTGACCGTAAGAACAGTTCCGGGGAGGAAGATATTATCTGAAAACCGTCATAGTTCAGATAAGCGCTGAAAGGGGCCGGGTTTATTTTGTTCAGTTCCAGGTACAGTTCATAAGGGGAACGGTCCCATGTCGTCTTGAAACGCTGGGAAAGGCACGCCTGGTAGATATCACCCGAGCGGATATAGTCCAGGACCTTTTCCACGGCTTTCACGTAATCTTTTTTCGAGAAATTCGACGCGACGCGCGCGGCCTTCCGGCCGGCGGAGAGGGGCTCATTGGCGGGGACGATGCTTTTTGTTATGGCCGCCGCGGTTTCTTTCAGGATGTCCGACGGTTTTTTGCGGCCGTCCGGATCCATTTCAAGTATGCTAGCGGTGATCACGCCGGGTTCCTGCCGGTCGAAGATCAGGATAGTCCGGTAAAAAACGAAATAGATGTCCGGCAGGCCCAGCTCATCAGCGGCGCCGGCCGGCAGTTTTTCCAGCGAGTTTTTAAGGTCATACGATAGGTATCCTATGCCGCCCGAGGTGAATGGAAGAGGTACGGGAGACTCCGTCTTGAAAGTATCCAGTATCGACGCGAGGAGGTTGAAAGGGTTACCGGCGAGATCGAGCTTGTGGTTATCGAATCCGAGTGAAAGTTTGCCGTCGGAACCTTTGAGGATGAGAAAAGGGTCGATGCCGATAAACGAATACCTGCCGGCGTCGGTCGCGAACGAGCTGTTAAGGAGGGCGGTATCCGCCCTGTCCGCGAATAAGGCGTAAACCTTTTCCGGGGAGCTGTCCGAGGCGATCCGGCCGATCACGGGTGTCCGTTTTATTTTTGGCAGGTATTTTTCCATCAGGGCCCTATGAAGTTGCTGATCATCTTTCGGCCGTGTTCCGTCAAGAAAGATTCCGGATGGAACTGAAGGCCCGTTATCGGGAATTCCTTATGCCGTACGGCCATTACGATGTTTTCTGTCCTTGCCGTTATATCGAAACAGGCAGGGATGTCCGCGGTTTGGAGCGAATGGTACCGCGCCGCGTTGAAAGGGGACGGGACGCCGCTGAATATGCCGGTGCCGTCATGGGATACGGGAGATGTTTTGCCGTGCACTATCTTTTCCACGCGGCATATCCTGCCGCCGAAAGCGGAAGTTATGCACTGGTGCCCCAGGCATATGCCGAGGATGGGGATCCTGCCGCCGAAACGCCTGACAACGTCAACGGAGATACCGGCTTCCGCGGGAGTCCTGGGCCCCGGGGATATGATCATTTTATCCGGACGCAGTTCTTCGATATCGGAAAGCGTTATCTCGTCGTTACGTTTGACGAGGAGACGTACGCCGTTTTCCGCGAACGCCTGGTAAAGGTTGTAGGTGAACGAGTCGTAATTGTCGATGAGTAGGTACATATTAAACCTGACTGATATTGTTATTGCTGATGAGAACCGGGATGAGGCCGTTCGCTCTTGCTCCTACCCGGGCCCCTCCGCCCGGCGTGGAGGCTCCCTGTACGGAGCAAGAGCGAACGGCCTCATCAGTAAAATATTTTCGTTTTGAGTCATACTATGAACCCATAACTCATAACTGATCAGTCTAACTGTTCAAGTTTCTCGACTAC
Source organism: Candidatus Omnitrophota bacterium (assembly GCA_043819235.1). Taxonomy (GTDB): domain Bacteria; phylum Omnitrophota; class Gorgyraeia; order Tantalellales; family Tantalellaceae; genus JBDRFA01. The sequence continues at coordinate 6,760 of JBDRFA010000015.1, forward strand.
CGCTCGCGTTACGTAATCCGGGGTGGAAGCGCCGGCCATGATGCCGACCCCGGCGGTATTTTTGAACCATTCCGGCCGCAGGCCTCTAGCGCATTCTATCCAGTGCGTGTTGCGGTTTATTTTCCGGGATAGCTGGTAAAGCCGTTTGGTGTTCGCGCTGGTCTTTGAGCCGATTATCAGAACTGTGTCGTTTTCCCGTGGGAGAGATCTTATCTCTTCCTGCTTTACCCGGGTCGTCAGGCATGTAGTGTCATAGAGCTTCACTTTCGGGATGATCTTCTCAAGGCGTGACATAATGGCGCTGATATTCTCCATGGTCTGGGTGGATTGCGTTATCACGGCGGCTTTTTTTATCTTTGAAAGTTTTTTGGACGGGATGTCGCCGGCGGATTCTATCGTTACCGGTTTATTTTTCAGTTGCCCGGCGATGCCCTTAACCTCGTCATGGCCTTTGTCGCCGATGATTATGACCGTATTCGTTCTTTCCAGTTTCCGGGCTATTTTGTAGATGTCCTTTACTTTCGGGCACGTGGCGTCGACTATTTTGTAGCCGCAGGACCTGGCCCTGTCGAAGGTCTTTTCCGGGGCGCCATGCGCCCGTATTATCAGCGTGGCGCCCGGGGACCGGCGTATCTTCGAGGCCTTTCTTATGCCTTTCTCTTCGAGTTCCTTGACGACAAAACTGTTATGGACTATATCTCCCAGGACATAGACATTCTTTCCGCTGCAAGCGAGATGCTTGCTTATGTCTATAGCCCGGCGGACGCCGAAACAGAAACCTGAGCTTTTGGCTATGTTTATCTTCATATTCTTGAACCCGACCGGAACCGTTCCGTTAAAACGCAACATTTTTATTTTCCAGCCAGGTCGTCTATGAACCGCGCCAGAGCGGTCTTATAGTGCGCCTTCATGCGTAATCCGGAACATATCGCGGTTGATTCCCTGAAGAGGGAAGCGGCTTTTTCGCGGCAGTATTCATCCGCGCCGGATGTTTTTATCAGTTTGCGGAATTTCAAGAGGTCCGCGTAAGTTTTCTTTTTTTTCTCGAGCAGGCCTTTTAAAGCCTTCCGTTCGGGACCTTTCAGGTTTTTATACGCGTTCCATACCAGGAGCGTCTTTTTCGACTCGTTAAGGTCCGAAAGTACGGGTTTGCCTATTTTTTTGCTTGTCGAGAACACGTCGAGCAGGTCGTCCTGTATCTGGAAAGCCTGTCCCAGGAGTATGCCGAGCCTGGAGAGGGCCTCGAGTTCTTTGCCGCCGGAACCGGCAAGTGTGGCGCCCATGACCAGCGGGGCTTCAAAAGTGTATTTCGCCGTTTTCATCACGTAAGTCAGGAAGACGTCTTTCTCGGTGACGGAATCGATCTTTTTGATATTGTTGATGACGTCTATGAATTCGCCGATGCCGGTCGCGGCGGCCGCGCGGGTGAATATTTTGAGGGCCAGTTCCTTGCGGCAGGGGTCTTCGTCCACAAAGAGCAGCGTTTCGACGGCCAGGGCGAAAATTATGTCGCCGGCAACGATGCCCAGATTGGGACCGAGCGCGTTCCCAGAAGGCATGCCGAACCGGGTGTTAAAGACCCGGTGCAGGGCCGGTTTACCGCGGCGCTGTGCGGAACCGTCGATAATATCGTCGTGGATCAGCAGGAAATCGTGCAAAAGTTCCAGTGCCAGAGAGCAGCGGACGAGTTTTTTGTATGAGGGCCTCTTTTTTTTGGTGTATCCGAGATAGCTTAACAGGAACAGTATGGGACGGATCCTTTTACCGTCCCGCCCCAGGTAATCCTCGATACTTTCGTAAAGCACGGCCGAGGACGACCTGAGCGCCAGAACCCCGGTGATATCAGATAGCAGTGAACGGAGGCTCTTATCTATGTCTTTTTTGAGTTCATTCAACATGTCCAATACTTTAACATAAGTGGGTGCGGCGAGCAAGAGCCATTACATTACACTCGGACATTCTTACTTTGGCTTGACAATAACAGGAAAATAAGTTGAAAAACGCCCCGTTTTATGTATAATTATTCATTCGGTCCATATAATCAGCTTTTTATATCAGTCGGGAGGAGAAACGATGCAACCTCGAAAAAATTTCAGATCACGCCCTAAAAAAAGCGGGGCGAGAAAAAAACAGAAAGTTTTAAGCCAGAAAAAAAGATTAACGGTGTTAGGATGCGCGAAGGAACTTCTGGACAAGATGACGCCTGTGGAAATACGGAACCTTTTAAAAAAGTCCGGCACGAAAAAGAGCATCAGGGCAAGAGCCGCTAAAACGAAGAAAGCGACAACGGCATAAATACGCCGCACAGCGCGAACAGCATTAAGGTAACCGTTAGATAAAGTGTAAAAGCCCGGGGTTGATCCCCGGGCTTTTGTGT
>JBDRFA010000016.1:0-3984 GCA_043819235.1 Candidatus Omnitrophota bacterium
CGTTATACAAGACAAACTTGAACGATGCTTTTTCAGCTTTCATGAAAATACCCGTGTCGGGGGTCGATACCTCGACATCGTCGGGGTAAATCTGCGCGTTCTTGAAAAATCTCGTTGAATTTTTAAACGCGCGTAGAACGCTCGAAACGGTCTTTACCACATCTAATTTTTGAGACCCTTGGGGAAACGCCTCCCCGATCCCCAGCAGACAATGCCCTTCCGTAAGGCTCGCCTGTGTTTTCTTGAAACCTTCCGATATTTTTTCCAGATATAATTTAAGGTCCTTTTCCCCGCGTTCCTCGCCAAAACGGCACATTTCTCTTGTTATGTCCTGGAACCTTAACTCCGTCATGTCCAGTTTTAACTCTATGGCACGGAGAAACTTTTCAAGATTATTGGTTTCATTCACGGCATCCAGTATCTCTTTCACCAGGCCCATCAGGTCGGGGTGTTCCCGCAAAAGATCATTCGGGTCGATCTCCCGCAGCATATTTCGCGCTTGTTCGACCATCGCGTCTTTTCCCGCATCCGGATCGACATTTTTGATCGCCTCCAGGACCCTCGCCGCTGACTCCATTTCCTCGGAGACCTGCGCGCACGTAATTTCTTCCGGCGGGCCGGTCTGTCGCAATTCCTGTATTTGTCTTATAAGCGCCACCGCCGCGTCAATATCGTCCTGGATCGACTGGCATTTTTCCGCTAAACGACCCGGAAGCGCCTCACCGTACCTCACTTGGATCAAAGCGAAATAACCGAACATCGCCAGCGCGTTATTGATATCGTGCAGCAGGCTTCCGCGAATATTTTCCTGCGCCGCGGAAGTGAAAAGTTTTATCACTTTTTTCTTGCTGTCGATCAGGGGAAACTCCATGATAAATGTCGACCCGCGCCCCGGTTGGCTTACCGCTTTGGCCTTTCCGCTATGCTGCCTCGCGACATCTTTCACGATAGCGAGCCCCAGTCCGGTCCAGATGCCCTCGTTCTCGCTCCTCCGGAAATAGCCCGGTGTATCATCGCCTTCGATATCAGTCCATATATCTCCGGGTTTCCACCCTCTGTAAAAAGGCTCCCATATCCTTTCCAGGTCGTTTTCCGGTATCCCGCATCCCGTGTCAATAAAAGATACTCTCACGATATCTTTTCCTTCTTCATCCACGGCTTCCTCCGTCCTGATCGTTAATTCTTTCCTTTCCGTGTGCCTCATGGAATAACCGGCGTTCATCACGATATTCAAAAAGGCCTCTACTAAATTACCTTTATCCGCGAGGATATCCGTCCACCCCGTTCTTAATTCCAGATTGACTTTTATCCCGTTCTTTTCCATTTCCGTCCTTGTTATGCCCATAATAGTTTGCAGGATATCCTCAACGGAACTGGGGACTTTCTTTACGTTAACCATTGATTCAGCCAGGTCCTGGAGCTTGGACGTGGCGCTCTGGATACGGAACAGCGCCGCTTTGGCGTCTTTGAGGTTCTTGCTTATCTCTTCCGCTTCGACAAATCCCTTACCCTGCAGACGGGAGAGCGTGTTTTCTATGTTTTCGGCCGCGATCAGCGCGTTAGCCAGAGGGTTGGTTACTTCATGAAGCACGGATCTCGTGTTTTCGAGAAGCGCCGAATACCTCGCGGCCCGCATTAACCTCATCTGGCTTTCTTTCAGATTCACCACCGCTTGTTCCAGTTCCACCGTCTTTCCGTTTAAAACGGCGTACGCGTTTATCAGCGCGTTTGAAGCCGCCTTCTGGCTCGTAATATCCTGTATCTGCACCAGATACCCGGTCGTCTTCCCGCCGCCGTCTAAAGGCGTGATAAGGCAATCAATATAGGTCTGCGCGGTTTGCGTCCTGGCCGTCTTTATCCCGTTTAAATTGACTGCCGCCTCAAATCTCACCGGTTCTCCGGCGGAAAGTGCATCTCTCAGTCCCTTGTTAATGACGCTATCCACATAATCCAGGAAATTTAACCCCTCTATGTCTTCCGACCTCAAAAAAGACGCCATTTTGAGGCTTGCTTTGTTCGCGTTGGTTATTCTGCCATCCGGGTCAAGAATGATTATCCCGATAGGGGACTCGTCGAAGATCCCCCTGAATTTCCGCTCGCTTTCCTCCACCTCTTTTTTCGCCTTTTTCCTCGCCATGCCCTTTTCTGTCGCGAGATGATCGGTCAACTCTTCCCCTGCCGGTTCTTTCCCGGCGGAATAATCCCTTGTCAGTATTCTTTCCGTAAGGTCAATGAACCCGGCGGTACGGGCTTCTTCGAGCAGGGCCCTTTCCACCCCCGAAAGGGGCATTCCCTCGGGTAAAGCCCGGAGGGGAACAATGACTCCGTCGGTGGAATATTCCAGGACCCGTTTGAATAAACCCCGGAATATACGGCATTCTTCTTCCTTAAATCCGGCTTTGGCGAAAAGTTCATGGACAACGATCTCGGGGGAAAGGTATAAACGGCCGTTCGGGAGATATATCCCCCTGCCGCCCGCGTGAGGCTTTTCCAGCCTGCGGCCTTCTCTTTCCTCGGTTATGATCATCAGCTGGCCGGAATCGACAAGTTCCATGAAATCCCTGAGAAGCCCCTGGGACACGGCGTTAAGAAACGCGTAAATACCGAAAATCGGCAGATCGTAATTTTCTTTTGTTACCGCCAGATACTTTCCGTTAGATATCGCGTCCCGTATTTTTTCATCGTGCCCTTTTTCGCTTTCCGCGGCCCGGGATACCGCGGATCTCTCGGCCCTTTCGGCGTATTTCAATCTCCCTATCTTTTCCGCGAAACCCTCGCCCCCTTTTTCCCGCCCCGTAATGAATGTAACCTTATATCGGGGCGCGTCATCGGCGCTTCCGGTCATACTGAACCAGTATTCAACCGTCCTCGCCGCATTCCTGAACACGCACGGGACCAGCCTCACCCCGTTTCTTTCAAACTCGGAGGCTCTACTGAACTGGAAACTCGTCTCAACGCCTTCGCCGCCGAGATCGATACCCAGTGAAAGGCCGGTCCTGTCTCCGGCCTCTCGCATCGGGTCCAATTTCCCTGAACGTATACCCGACATGAGGACATATTCCAGCATGGCGATATCTTTGATCTCCGTATTTGTCAGCGGGGAGAATATGGATTGCGTAGCGATATCCATGCCGGAATATCCCCGGGCAAAAACAGGATCGATACCCGATGAAAAGAGCAATAATAATATCGCGATAAATACGCTTATTATTTTTTTTATTTTCAGGCACATTTTGTTATTTTTCATCTTATCTTTCCCCTTTTTTTTGTCCTTGCCTTTATTTTTAACGGAACGGGCAGGCCCATCCCCTCCTATTTTACCGGTCATACGGCTTTAACTTGACCAGTATTGTAGCTATAGCACAAAAGTTATGATGGGACTGTTTCCTATGCTCCGTACAGGGAGGATCCACACCGGGCGGAGGGGCCCTGGTAGGAGCATAGGAAACAGTCTCATCTCGGTTATCACCAGAAATAACAATACTGATCAGGTTTAAATGGTATTATTACGCTTTTCTAAGGATATCCCTGATGCGTTCCATCATCCCGACCAGTTCCTGCGTATCAAACTCGGCAGCATCGGGGATAAGCCTTATCACCATACTTCTCAGATCTTTCCTGAACAGCCTCTCATAATCTTCCCTCGACAGGTCTTTCATGGAAAGGACGTTCGGGATCCTGGAATAATGCTCTCTGAGCATATCCTCATCCCACTTCAAATATTTCCCTATCGCGAAAAGGATGACTTCCAGTAGAGGAAGGTACGCCATCTCAGGGAAATCCCTGTCATCGACAGCCGCGATGACCGCCGCGCCTTCCACACCGCGGAAGTATTCCATGTTTGAACTTTTTGTCACGACAATGATGTTTTCCGGTTTCACGTTGCCTTTTTTATTCAGAAGCTTTTCCCCCTTCCCCTTCACTACCTCAAGGTTTTCAAGGAACACTTTCAGCGACTCATTACCGGTTTTAACGTCGGCGAAT
>JBDRFA010000017.1:0-9794 GCA_043819235.1 Candidatus Omnitrophota bacterium
GTCCCGGCGCGTGAGGACCCTTATTATCCGTGACCATTATGGCGTATTCGCCGGCAATGTCCCATCCCGAAGCGGCGGCTTTTTGCTCTTCTTCTTTATCGCCCGGCCTGCGGATATCCTCACTTTTGCGTATTTTCGCTATCTTTTTGATATCGTCTTTTTCAAATGGGATAGATACCGTTCCGCCTTCCAGTGTTACGCCGCCGAGATCGATCTTCTGGTCCTCGAGGAAACGGGAATTACCGGTAAAAATGTCTTCAAGCCATGCGCGCAACCCTTCCGCCCGGCCTTCCCACTTAAGAAAATGGTCCGCTATCGTAAAAGCGACCGTCATGAACCGCATATCGCGCAGGGCATTGTCCATGAATTCAGCCCTTTCCTCCGTCGGGGCATCCTCCTGAAAAATAAGAGAAGGCGATATAGTCCGACAGGCCATTCCCGATCCGCTGGCTACGCCGTTAAAAAGAAAAATACCGGCGATAAAACAGCTAAAGATTTTTTGGAATAGTGAAGAGTGTTTTGTCATATTAGTTCTTTCCCATGTTTTAATGTTCAATAATATTTGAGTTTCTTGCTTTTTAATAATCTATATTATCTTGGAAAAGCATAGTCATAATAGCATAAAAATCTATTTTAGTCAATAAAAAAGTTACATTGCAATCATTTTTTTAGTCTAACAAATGGATCCGCTCAGTAATAAAAAAGTAATAGATTAGCTCACGGTTCATGCAGGGGAACAGGCGAGGAACCTCAGGCGATTATGGTTCTATATCCTCATCGTCTTCATCGTAATATTCACTTTCACCGGATTTCCGCTTTATTTTGGGCAGCTTTATCTTTTTCAACATCTTGAACAGCATACGCCACAACGTGCGGATAGTACTGCCAAGATTCCCGGGGCTAAGCGCGTCTTTGACGATCTGGCCGAACTGCTCGAAGATCGAATATATCGCGGGCACCATGACCAGCGTAAGAGGCGTGGCGAAAAAAAGCCCTCCTATCACAGTGATCGCGAGAGGGTTCCACAGGTTTGATCCCTCACTTTTATCCAGCGCCATAGGCAAGAGCCCGAAAATAGTCGTTGCCGTCGTCATAAGCACGGGCCTTAACCTGTCATGCCCGGCCTGTATAAGAAGCCTGAAAGGGTTCCGGCGGTGTTTTTTTAATTCATTCGCGTGGTCCACAAGTATGATACCGTTATTGACGACTATCCCCGCGAGCATCATAAGCCCTATAAGGGCGCCCATACCTATGGAAGTGCCGGTGATATAAAGGGACCCTATAGCGCCTATGGTCGCCAGCATGACCGTGATCATTATAATGAACGGCTGCCGGTAGGATTCGAATATGGACGCCAGCACAAGGTAGATCAGCATAAGTATCACTACGATTGTAACTAAAAACTCCCGCTGTGTCTTCACCAGTGTCTCATAATCCCCGCCTACCTCATAAAAATAATCCTCCGGGAGTTTCAAGTTCGAGAGTTCTTTATCCAGTATCTGGACGGCTTTCCCGAGCGATAGCTCGCCTATATTCGCGCTGACCTGTATCATACGCGCCCGGTCTTTCCGCCAGATCTCGCTGGGGCCAAGCCCGTATTCGAAATCCACGACCTGGTCAAGCTGAACACGGTCATCCCCGGTACCGGAAACGGTCAGTTCGTGTATATCTTTCACCGTACGCCGGTATTTTTCCTGCATACGCACTATTGTCTCGACTTCCGAGGCCCGGGTATGGTACATCGTCGCCCTTACGCCTCTCACTTTCGCGTGCACCATATCGGCTATATCCTTAGTGGTATACCCGAACTGCGCCGATTTCTTTTTATCTACCCTGATGTCCAGTTCCGGCCTCCCCTCACGCATGCGTATCTTGGTATCGGTAAAATTCGGGATCTTTCCCATGCTCGTAGTTATGGCGATGGCGATCTCCCGCAGGATATCATAATTATACCCGAAGATATTCAGTATTATCTCTTTTGTGCCGACTTCCTGTTCTTCCTCGAAATAGATGAAGGCCGGCTGTAACCTGGCTACTTTGGGCCTTAAGCTCTCTATCACTTCGCTCGTGGACCTTTGCCGCAGTTTCAGCCCTACAAGGGCCACGTATATCTTGCTTGACCATGCCTCGACACGCGCGGTGAATTCCTTCACTTCCGGTATCTCCCGCAGTATTTCCTCGACCTTCCTGACTATTTCATCGCTGGAATCAAGTTTCGCTCCCGTGGGAAGCTCGATAAAGATCGTGAACTTATTCTGCTCGGTCGTACCGAGATATTCCTTTCCCATTTTGCCGTAAAGGTATAAGGCCCCTATGAACAGTACGGCAAAGACCCCGAGAAACAGAAATCGCCTCCTTAAAACGAAAAACAGCGCCCTTTCCTGGATATTGTAGAACGTCGAAAGGAATCCTTCTTTGACCCGGGCGGAATCCCCGCCCTTTTCCGATACCTTTATCCTGGAGCTCATAAGCGGAACTATCATGAGCGCCACGAAAAGGGATACGGTGAGGGAAAAAGTCACCGTCCAGGCGACCCCGCCGTAAAGCAGGCTCATCGATTTGCTGACAAAAAGCATAGGCAGGAAAACTATGACCGTTGTAAGGGTCGACGCGAAAATGACCACGTTCATCTCCGTGCTGCCCTCGATAGCGGCGTCTACCTGTCCCAATCCCTGTTCACTTTTTGTAACGATGTGCTCGAACACGACGATGGAATTGTCGACAAGCATCCCTACTCCCAGAGCCAGCCCGAATAAAGTTATGAAATTTATCGTCAGGTCCATTACCCCCGCCATGAACATGTTTGACAGTTCCATGAAACCGAAAGTTATTATCAGGGATATGGGGATAGAAATAGCGACTATTAAGATCGGCCTGTGCTCCCGGAAAACCGCCAGGAAGACTACTATACACAGCAGCAGGAAATAAAGCGCGATACTGGGGAAGAAGATGGCCGATAACAGTCCCGCCGGGACTATAATAAAAGACCTTTTCCCGAGCTTGCCCATAAAAAGCATAAGTATGAATATTATCATGACCGCGCCGCGAAGCAGGGAATCGCGCAAATTGGCTATGGATGTCTGGATAAACTCCGCCTGGTTCTTGGTAACGATCAGTTTAACGTCTTCCGGAAGCAGCCCCCTGGCCACTTCTATCTCATCAAGTATCCTCCGGGAAACACTTATAGTGTTAGCTTTGGACTCTTTCTGGATATATACGGACACTATGGGATTTATATTTATCCGGGCATATGTCTTCGGTTCCAGGTAAGAATCCTTGACCTCGGAAAGGTCCTTGATCCTCACCGCGGACCCGTTGGGAGTGGTTATTACAACCGTATTCTTGATCTGGCCGATATCCTCGAACTGGCCTATTACCCTTATAAGGATCTTATCTTTTTTCTGTTCGAGCTCACCGGTCAGAAGGTTAAGGTTATTGGCCCCAAGCACCGAAATAAGCTGATTTATGGACACCGAATACCGGTACAACGCTTTTTTGTCCACTTCTATGATTATTTTACGTTCACGCCCTCCTCCGACTTCCACGTTGGCCACACCGTTTATGCGTTTTATGCGCCCTTTGATCTCCTCATCGACGATCCTGCGCAGTTCTTCCGTCGTGCGTTTACGGCTCGTTACGGAAAAAATGACTATGGGGACGTCCGTCTGGGAAAACTGCGCGATAATGGGTTTCTCGGCTTCCTTAGGCATTTTTTCCTTGACCCTGGCGAACTTTTCCCTGACTTCCATAGCCGCCAGCTGCATATCGATGCCCCGTTCGAAGCTGAGAACGACCGTCGCTTCCCCTTCTTTGGATATGGACAAAAGGCTCTCGAGATGCGATACGGTGCTTACAGCTTCCTCTATGGACCTTGTCACCATGGATTCCACTTCCGTAGGGGGTATGCCTCCGCGTATGTAGACTATGATACTTATCCGGCCGAAAGAAATATCCGGGTAAAGTTCCACGGGCAGACGCGTCAGGGAAATGATACCCATAAGCGCCAACGCGGTAAATATCATTATGGTCGTTACGGGTCTTTTTATGGAAAATCTGGATAAGCTCATCGTATTACTTCTGCCGAGTGCTGAAAAAACTTTTGATATTCCCTCTTATCTCACTTTCGAGGACGAAGATCGAAGGGATCACGACAAGCGTGAGAAAAGTGGAGACCGTCAGCCCGCCCATGACACTTATTGCCATCGGCGCGCGCAGCTCGGACCCCCGCCCTAACGCCAGCGCCATGGGAAAGAGACCCAATACCGTAGTGAGCGCCGTCATGATTATCGGCCTGAGACGCGCCAGGCTCGCCTCAACCACCGCCTCCATCACGTCTTTCCCGTTCCGCATAAGTATATTGGTATAGTCGATAAGGACTATACCGTTATTCACGACTATCCCCCCGAGCATTATGACGCCCAGAAGCGCCACGACACTCACTGACGTATTTGTCGCCAGAAGCGCCAGAAGGACACCTATCAGGGAAAGCGGCACCGTAAAAAGGATTATAAGCGGCTGTGTCATGGATTCGAACTGCGCCGCCATTATCATATAGACCATGACGATCGAGAGGATCAGGGCGAAACGCAGGCTGTTGAAAGATGTCTTCATCTCTTCCGACTCCCCGGCCAGTTTCACGAAATAATCCTTCGGCGTTTCCATTCGTTTTAAGACATCTTCCACTTCCGAGATAACGTCCGATGTCTTCCTCCCTATCACATCGGCCGAGACTATTATGGTACGTTCCTGGCCAAGACGTTTGATCTCGCTCGGCCCCCTGCCCTTTTCAAAAGCGGCGACTGCGCTGAGCGGCACTTTGCCTCCGATGGGAGAATCGATGCGTATACGATATAACTTATCGTAACTGTCCCTGTCCTCTTCCCTTATCCTGACCCTGATGTCTATCTCATGGCCTTTTTCCTTGAACTGGGAAGGAATAAACCCCCTTAATGACATCTGCGCTGTCCTGGCCAGGTCGACCACTGAAATGCCGTATAACGACGCTTTATCCTTATCCACAAGGATCTTGACTTCCGGAGAAGGTTCCGGCATATCATCCTCCACGCCGAAAACACCGTTTATCTTTTCGAGGTCCACCCGGAGCTTTTCCACGAGACTCCCCATCACCCCCAGTTGATCCCCTTTGATCTCTATCGTTACCGGTTTCCCCGTGCCGCCGAACGCCCCCGAAATGATACCCTGCTGCAAAGCGAACTCCAGACGGATATGCCTGAGTTCCTCGTCCACCTCGAACCTGTTCTTCAGCTTCTGGACGACTTCGGTAGTTTTAACTTTTCTTTTCCCCTTTAATTTTACGATTATCTCGGACTGGTTCGACCCCATCCTTGTAACCATGTCCTTCGCGGAGGACCCGCTCGTGGATCCGACGACACAACTGACGGACTCGACAACCGGGTTATGTAATATTATATCCTCGACTTTCAGCGCTATCCGGTCGGTCTCGGATACCTTGGTACCTACCGGCATATCTATTTTCAGGATGAACTGGCCCTGGTCCGTTTTGGGCATAAGTTCTTTTTCAAGGAAGAAAATGATAAATAAACTGGCGATAAATATCGCGAGTACCACCGTGAGCCCGATGCTTTTATGCTTCAGGAATTTTCTGAGGAGGGTTTCGTATTTTTTCAGCATCCCTTTCCACTGTTCGCCGCCCGTGAAAGCCGCGGTTCCTTTTGAAACTTTTTTTCCCTCTCCGCCCAGCTTACAGCTCAACAGCGGTATAAGCGTAAGCGCCACCCACAAAGAGCCTATCAGGGAGAACGTTACCGTAAAGGCCAGTTCCTTGAAAAGCTGTCCGGCCACTCCCACCACAAATATCATCGGCAGAAAGACCGCTACCGTCGTCAGGGTCGAGGCAACTATGGCGTTCGACACTTCTTCCGAACCTTCAACCGCGGCCTTCTCCGCGGGCTTCCCCATTTCCCTGTGGCGGAAAATATTTTCCATTACGACAATAGCGTTATCCACCAGCATACCCCACGCCCAGCGCCAACCCTCCCAGCGACATCATGTTTATGGACAGCCCCCCGAAATACATGAAAGTGAAAACTATCATGATCGAGATGGGAATGCTCAATGTGACTATGGCGGATGACTTGAAATTGCGCAAAAAGACCAGTAGCACCAGGAACGCCAGTATGCCCCCCTGGAACGCCGCGTCACGGACGCCGTTAATGGCATCGCGGATAAAGACCGACTGGTCATATATGACTTCTATTTTTACGTCCGGAGGAAGCACCTTCCGCATGCGCGGGAACGCCGCCAGCACCTTGTTTATGACCTGCATCGTATTGGTCTGCGCCTGTTTCTGTATTGAGATCGAAACATTCTCCTCGCCGTTGAACCTCGAATAGCTGCTGCGTTCCTTGAACGCGTCGTTCACGACGGCAACGTCCCTGACCTGCACCAGGTTCGCTTCAGGGCTTATCTTCCTTTCGGCCAGTTTTTCTTCAAAAGGAAGCGACCGCTGGTCCTCATCATCCGACCTGTTCTTCACGACCACGTCCTCTACCTCACGAACATCTTTAAATTCCCCCAGGGTACGGATAAGATATTCGTAAAAACTCTCCTTGATCGTACCGGCCGGATAATTAAGGTTCGCGTTAGTGATAGCGTCCGATACCTCAAGAATGGAAACCCCGTATAACTGTAATTTCGCCTGGTTGACATCGACCTGTATTTCCCTCTCAAGCCCGCCTTCGACCGAAGCCGAAGCCACGCCGTCTATCTTTTCAAGTTCTTCCTTGATGGTATCGACAGCTATCTGCCTCAGCTGGACGGGGCTCCTGTCCCCCGTCACGCTCACCGTCATGACAGGCAATTCAAACGGGTTGAACGGCACGACCAGCGGTTCGGAAGCGTCACGCGGCAGACGGGCTTTTATAAGGTCGACTTTTTCCCTTGTCCTCAAGGAAGCGAAATCCATGTTCTGGTCCCAGTCAAATTCCGCGATGACAAGCGACGTGCCTTCCCGGGAGATGGACCTCAGCGACTTGAGGCCGCTAACCGTGCCTACGGCTTCCTCGACAGGTTTGGTCAAAAGTGTCTCGACCTCTTCCGGGGCCGCGTTAGCGTACCCCGTGAACACAGTGAGCTGCGGGTATTCTATAGGCGGGAACAGTTCCTGCGGAAGCTTAGCGAGAGATATGATCCCGAAAAGCATAACGCCGGCGAACATCATCACCGTGGTCACCGGTTTTCTTATTGAAAAATCTGGTAGTCCCATGATTAGTTTTAAGTGTTAAGTTATAACTAGAATATCGTTTCCTGCACTTCCGTTATCTCGACCCTATCTTTATCCTTATACTCCTGGTGTAGTTCACGGATGATCAGTTCATCCACCTCAAGCCCCTTACTGATCTCCGCGACGTCATGGGTAAGGTATTCTATCGCGATCTCCCTCTCTTCAACAATACCTGTGTCCGCCGAAAATTCCTCCTCGGAGGCCGGTTCTTCGCCTTCCTCCTGGGCTTCCCGGTGGACGACGTACACATAATATTTGTTCTCTACTTTCTTGAACGACGCGGCGGGTATTATAAGGGCGTCCTTCTTCTCATAAGTGTTGATTATAGCCCTGGCGAACATCCCGGGTTTCATCTCCCCGCTCTCGTTCTCCAGTTCCACCTTGATCTTCTGCGTCCGCGTACGGCCCTCGATCATGGGGGAGACCATATCCACCGTACCTTTATACGAAGACCCCGGATACGCGTCCAGAAAGATCTCGGTATTCTGGCCGATCTCCACTTTCGGGGAATCTTCCTCAATAACATCGAATGCCGCGTACACTTCATTGAAATCGACAAAAACGCCTACTTTTTCCGGCGAGGACACATACGCGCCGGCATCTTTTTCCTTGCTGCCGAGATATCCGTCGCTCGGGGCGTATATGTTCGTTTTCTCAAGGTCGCGTTTCGCCGATTCATATTCCAGTTTCTTCTGGTCCAGCGCCAGTTTATCGAGACCGCCGAGCTCAAACAACTTTTTGATCTTTTCAAGTTCAAGGCTCGCGTATTTAAGCTTAAGAAGCGCGTCTTTCTGATCGATGCTGGCTATGATATCACCTTCGAGTATCCTCTCCCCCTCTTCGAAGTTGAAGCTCTCCATAATGCCTTTCGAATCGAAGACGAGGTCTATCTCCTTAAACCCCTCTATTCTGCCCATCACCGGCAGCGTATCCTTGAAATCCATTCTTTTCACCTTATACACCTTTACAGGCGTGGTCTCCAGGAACTCCACCGCTTTTTTCTTCTCTTCTTTAACCCCGAAAAACACCTGTTTTATTTTACCGACCGTACGGGCCAGAAGTACCGTCACGATCAATATGCCGAGTAATATCCAGATGAAATTTTTCTTCACCTTTTTCATGTCTATCTTTTTAAGGTCTATTTTTTTAAGGCCGATCTTCTCCAGGCTTATCCTGCCGGCTATACCGCCTGCTTTCTCTTTTAATCCGCTAAACAACCTTTTGAAAATATTTTTATCCATACCGCCCCTCCGTTTATCCCAAAATTTGCGATAGAAAATAAAATCCGGGTTTATTCCCGGTTCTTTTCCCTTATCTCAGCCAGTATCTTGATAGCTTCCCCGTTTTCAGGGTCCAGCTTAAGGACTTTATCCGCGTATTTCCTGGCACGGTCGACATCGTTACTCTTTATGCCATCTTTCGCGGCTTCCAAATATCGATTAATGGACTCCGACTTTTTTCGGGCTTCTCTTCCCTCTTCCTCTCTCACGCGCGCCTCTTCCAAGGCTCTACGTTTCGCCTCCGCTTCCTGCCGCTGTTTTATCTTTTCCGCTTCAAGCCTTTGCCGCTCTGCGGTCCTCGCCGCTTCCACTTCTTCCCTGGCTTTTATTCTCGCTTCTTCAAGCCTCTGACGTTCCGCTTCTTTTTCCGCTTCCGCCTGTTTTCGCGCGGCTTCTTCCGCGGCTTTTTGTTTGGCAAGTTCTTCTTTATACGTGTTTTCAACCTGGTCTATCTGTGCTAACAGCGTCTTCGCGGCGGCGTTCGTCTCGTCAATATCAAGCGCGCGGTTTACGTAGCTTCTTGCCTTGTCGAACTTGTTGTCCGCCAGTGTGCCCTGCGCGCTCGCGATATAGCCCGACACGCGGTCGGCTTTCTTTTGCGCTGCGGCTTCTTCTTCCGCTTTCAGTCGCGCCGCTTCTTCGGCTTCCCGTCTGATTTCCGCTTCCTGCCGCTGTTTTATCTTTTCCGCTTCAAGCCTCTGACGCTCTGCGGTCCTCGCCGTTTCCGCTTCTTCCCTGGCTTTTATTCTCGCTTCTTCAAGTCTCTGACGTTCCGCTTCCTTCTCCGCTTCCGCCTGTTTTCGCGCGGCTTCTTCGGCGGCTTTCTGTTCCTGCTGTTGTTCCCTGTATGCGGCTTCCTCCTCGTCTATCGACACAAAGAGCGCCGTGGTTCCTTCATTATTTTCATCGATTTCAAACGCCTTTTTGGCATAATCTCGCGCCTTATCAAAATTGTTCGCCTCAAGGCTTTTCCCGGCCGCCTGCATATACGCCGCGATATCCTCGAGTTTTTTATTTTTCGCCTCTTCTTCCTCCGCCTTTCTTACCAGCTCCAATTCCTCCGTTTTGACCCTCTCTTCCTCTATTTTTCTTTCCTCGATCTTCTTTTGCCATTCGTTGTATTCCTTATTTTCATAACCCGGCTTGAAATGATCCGAAATGCCCACCGCCCTGCTAAGCTCGGCAAGTGATATGAAATAGTCGGCATCTCCCGCCACTATACTGTATTCGTGTTCCGTAAGTTTCTCCTG
>JBDRFA010000018.1:0-4920 GCA_043819235.1 Candidatus Omnitrophota bacterium
CTTTCAGGATTATCCATATCCATCCATATTTTTTTCACCCCATGCTTCCACTTCTTTATACGGATATTTATCCAGCGCGCCGAATCCCGGCGATCTTTTCGCCCGCAATTTTGTCAACACCGGCGAATTTACCCCGCACAAAAATCTTGTCATTGTCGCTACAGGCGCTTTTAAGTTTCATTATTTCTTAAAAAGTTCGTTGATCATATTTCCGATCCGGGCGATTTTTTTCATCGTATCTTCATCAGGCATCGGGATATTGATCGTTTTTTTACCTGTTTCCCTGTCATGCCCGGCTTTGACACCCGGAAAAGATCCTGATGCGGGTAAAAACATTTCATCCCCGGAAGCCCCGAATTGTTTGTTCAGATTTTCAAGCAAACGCGCGCCAGCCGTCAGAAAATTACCGACCATCCGGCTGTCAATGGCAATACCGCTCCCCGTTCCGGCGGAACCGCCCTCGTCCGGAGCATCTTCCGTGATTTCCTCCCGGGAACTTCGCGCGTCCTGAAGAGTCTCTTTGATCTCTTCCTGTATCAACTGATCTGAGGGATCCCCGCGGCCGGCATCCATCGCGTCCGTAACCGCCTCTACCGTTTTCATGAATCTGCTGAACCGTGTCTCTCCCATAAAGATCTCATCCTGTCCGCCGTCAAGGACACCTTCGAACATAGCCCGTTTAAACGCGAGAAGAGACAACATGCCGTGTTCAATGGATCCTTCCGTAACAAAATTGATCACCCTTACCGGTCTCTTCTGCCCCATACGGTGCACCCTGCTGATACGCTGTTCCAGCACAGCGGGGTTCCACGGTAAATCCATATTGATAACCACTTCGGCGCTTTGCAGGTTAAGCCCGACACCTCCGGCCTGCGTCGACATGAAAACGCGGCAATCCGGGTCTTCGTTAAACGCCCGGACAAGTTCTCCCCTTTTGGGGGCTGGAACCGCCCCGTGAAGATACCCATACTTCCATTTATTCTCATCCAGCATTGCCGTTACAAGTTCTATCATTTTGAGCCATTCTGAAAAAATCACTACTTTCGTTCCCTTCGTCTCAAATATTTCTTTCAGCTGCTCTTCCAATTCATCGACCTTATCCCCGCGAACCGTCTCGTTATCGATCAAGTACGTATTGTCGCTTACCATCCTCATGTTCTGCAAAGCGCACATAAGCCGCTGTTTTTCATCGTCGGTCAAAAACCCATATCGTTTCCATTTATTAACGATACGCATCACAATTTGCGCGTTTTCCGTGTGTATCTCCGCCTGTTCCGCTGTCATCGGCACAAAATAATTTTTGTCCGCCCTCTCCGGAAGCTGGGTCAGGACATCTTCTTTTCGCCGCCGGATAAGGACCGGTTCCAGAGACTTTCCGATATCATTGAGCTTTGTGTATCCGGTCACTCTCCCGGTCTCATTCACTTTTTGATGCGTATGTAAAAATCGGAACAGCGGTCCGAGATGATGCCTGTCAAGAAACTCCATGATCGAATGCAGCTCTTCCAGCCGGTTTTCAAGCGGCGTCCCGGTAAGAACGATCGCGTAGGTAGAAGAAAGCTGTTTCACCGAACGCGCCAGGCGGGTCTTCCAGTTCTTTATCCGCTGCGCCTCATCCAGAATGATCAGATCCGGCGCCCAGTCCCCGATCACTTCAATATCCCGATGAATAACGTCATAATTCGTGATCTTGAAAAATCTGTCTTCCTCATACATCTTTCTTCTTTTGTGTAACATCCCCTGTATTACGTGGACCGACCGGCCGCTAAACCGCTCGATCTCTCTCAGCCATTGATATTTCAGGCTGGTCGGGCAGACGATCAATACCTTTTCTATCCCGAAACACTTCGCCATGATCTCACCGGCCGCTATCGCCTGCACGGTTTTCCCGAGCCCCATATCATCCGCTATCAGGCTCCTCCCTGCCGCAACGGCAAAAAGCGCCCCCTCCCGCTGGTACGGATATAAATCCGTTTTCAAAAGATCTTGAAACGCGGGGTCCTTTATGCCGCCGGAAAAGACTCTCCTGACACGTTTTCCGCGTTCCGTCATATCACGTTTCAGGGCTATAAATTCAATGGCGTCGTCATGATACCGCACATCGTCATTCAGCGATCTTACCTTCATCATGAATTTATCGAACTGTTTAAACCCCTTCCCGGTTAACATTCCATTTTTATCAAAAAACTCCGCGGCTGTCTCCTTCAGCCGGGCGCTCGCTCCCCGTCCTGTTACAAATACAATTTTTCGTTCGGTTCCATAACGAAGCGTTACGGATGAATGCTCCGAAACATATCCTTCTCTCAATATCCGTTTCGCGCCTTTCACCCTTCGCAGCTTGCGCAAGACAGACTCAATGTGTTTACATGTCCCCAGAGTATTAATCGAAAAATCCGGACACGAACAATAATTTATTCCGGGCTCTTCTCCTCTTATGACCACCTTGTACGTTTTCCCGGTTTTCGGATTGCGAACCTCAAATGTTGAAAACACGGGATGCCCGCCTTTATTTTTCATCCGGAATTTCTCTTTGCCGGCCATCAGCGCTCTGAGCTCTTTCTGCCAGCCTTCCAGCGACATCCCCTCCGGCTTCCACATATGCGAAATCTTTATCGGCGGTTTTTTACTACCCTTTTTCTTCCTTTTCATATTTTCTCCATCTGTGTATTATTTTAAACCGGATCACGGATCACTCCGTCCCGTTCTTTCTGTTCCTTGAAAAATCTTCCCGATATCCATCTTAGTTTAGCAAAATTATCATATCACACAAGAAAAAGTTTAAAAGTGTAAAATTTCAAACTAAATACCTGTTTTCCGTAGAAACCTTTTAACTTTTAAACTTTTCAACCTTTACACCTCTTCACATTCTCCTTCGCCATAACAAGCAAACGGGTGAAACGTCCC
Source organism: Candidatus Omnitrophota bacterium (assembly GCA_043819235.1). Lineage (GTDB taxonomy): Bacteria > Omnitrophota > Gorgyraeia > Tantalellales > Tantalellaceae > JBDRFA01. The sequence continues at coordinate 2,905 of JBDRFA010000018.1, forward strand.
CTTTTGCGGGTTTCCTTGATGAATAGTTAAATTTTGCTTGATTTTTAGGCAAACTTGTTTATAATGGGCCTCTATGACCGTTGAACTGCTGCTGAAAAAATGTATCGAGAAAGATATGAACGCCTGGGACGACTTTGTCCGGCTCTATCACGCCCTTGTCGCCAGAAGTGTGCGGTATAAACTGTACAAAATGGATATGCGGCTTCCGAGAGACGAGGTAATGGATATCGTGCAGGATATTTTTCTGGCGATATGGGAAAAAGATAAACTCTCCTGTGTGACAAAACCGGCCTCCCTCAAAGGCTGGCTCGTGATAGTTTCTTTCAACATGACACACAATTATTGCAAGAGATCGCTGTTCAAAACGGATAAAACCCTGTTCTCTTTAAATGACCCGATCTCCCCATCGTCACCGGGGCTTACGCTGGAAGACGTACTCCCGTCCGAAAAGTTCAACACACTTGAGGCGGCGGAAGCGAATGAGCTGAATGAGGCCGTTGAAAAAGCGATATCCGATCTCAGTTCCAAACACCAGCTTGTCCTGAAATTCAATATCTATGACGGGCAAAAACAAAAAGATATAGCTCGGATAATGAAAATACCGGAAGGCACGGTAGCCGTGATCTTAAGACGCGGAAAGAAACACCTCAGGGAGAAGTTGATGGGCAAATACTCGAGTGAAGTGTGAGGCGATGAGGACGGGCGAAACGTCATCACCGCTTAAAAAATGAAAGAAAACATGTTAAAATGTTGTCTATATATATGTGGGAAAGAATTGGAAATCAAGAAATACCAATGGAGGTGAAAAATGCCAGACACACGGCCCAAAAGCAGGTTGTGCCCATCGGAAGAGATGCTCGGCGAATACCTGAGCGGGGTTCTTTCCCCGCCAGAGGGGGAAAAACTTGAAAAACACCTTGCCGGCTGTAAAAACTGTCGCGGGCTGCTCGCGGACGCCCATCATGTCCTGAGCCGGCCCGGCATACATGAGACATGGTTTTCACTGTGCGGCCGGCTAAAAAAGAACCTGTGGTTCGCCGCAGCGTCGGCCCTGCTCGCGGCGTCCTTTCTTTTTCCGAAGTATTTTCTCCAGTTCCTCGCCGCCGCCTTCATCGCGGGTGCTAAATGGGTGATCGATTCCAGAACGACAAAAATGATGATAATGGTTCAGGAAGCGGCGAAAAATAAGGGCGCCGCCGCGGCAGATAAAACCTCTCCGGAAAGATCCGAAAGATAAGACATCCTCCCTTTCCTGCGTACGTGATCCTTCCCCCCGTAACCTTTGATACATAATTCGGTAATTTTTTTGAAAGAATTTCTCCGGAAAAGTTGTCTTATATACCTGGGAGAACTGTTCATTTTAAAAAACCAAAAAGGAGGTAACAACATGAACTCTAAACCGATCGTCAAAGTGGAACGGATGCATCTTCTGAACGGGGAAGGTCCGACAAAGGCGTTCTGTGACCTTATGATCCTGGATGCATTCTTCGTAAAGGGGTTAAAGATCGTCCAGGGCCAGAAAGAACTTTTTGTGGGCATGCCGCAGCAACAGAGCCGTGACGGGAAATGGTACGACATCTTTTTCCCCGCCTCAAAAGAAATACGCCAGGGACTGCAGGAACTTGTCCTTGAATATTATTCCGAGAAACAGAGGACAAAAGAAGCGTAGGATGAAAACGGGTCTTACAAATCAAAGGACGGGAAAAACCGGGGAAAAGATAGCCGGAAAATTCCTGGTTTCACGGGGGTTCTCGATACTTGAAAGCAATTTCAGGACACCGTTCGGAGAGATAGATTTCGTGGCAAAACAGGATGGATATCTCGTATTCGTCGAGGTTAAAACACGGACATCCGAACGGTTCGGTTCCCCCTTTTCCGCCATTACGGAAGTCAAACGAAAACATATCATCAACAACTGCCTGTATTACCTTAAACGGCACGGCCAATGCGACGCCCCCTGCCGTATAGACGTAATAGGGATCAAGCTGGACAGTCTCGGGAGGGTGGAAGTGTTGA
>JBDRFA010000019.1:0-6318 GCA_043819235.1 Candidatus Omnitrophota bacterium
GGGAAAGAACGGCCCTTTGATATCCCTTATGTCGGAATATTCACCCGTAAGGAGGCTTTCCACCTCTATGGGCACCTGCGGGCTTTCGGCCGACTGCCACTCGTTATCCCCGGGCTTTCTGTACTTCACTTCTATCGGCGGGATAACATGCGTCCCGGTAGAATATATCCCCATAACGTACGCCCTGCCGGTTTTCGAAGAGATCCCCAGCCTTGACTTGACGGGACGGGACCCAATAAAAGAAAAATCCCCCAGGTTTTGCGGCGCTTCCGGGAACTCAAGCTCAAACCCCGCCGCCTGCGGCACCGCGACAGTCAGCTTTACCCTGTCACCGATATTGACCTTATCCTTATCGACGCTCGCCGTCACGCTGACCGGCCTTTCCGCCCCGGACACAACCCCCGCCGCCAGCACGGCAAAAAATCCTAAAAATAAAACATACCTATATTTTTTCATCCCCCGTCCCTCATCCAACTTAGCCCCCTATCTCCTGCAAAGCGAACATCCGGCATGGGCATTCTCTGCGTCCCCCTCCGGCGAGTTTCAGCCAGGCTTGTTCGATATGCTCCGTACAGGGAGGATCCACACCGGGCGGAGGGGCCCTGGTAGGAGCATATCGAACAAGCCTGGCGATACGCCGCGCCGTGCCCCTACCTTCCCCTTGCCCCTTGCTACTTGACCCTGCGAATTATCCCCCGCATTAACACCTCACCTTCTCATCCGTCTCCGTTCCCTCATCCTGAAAAACCGTATAAGCGGCTCCACGTAAGAGCGGTCCGTGCGTATATCTATGTTATCCACGCCCGCGGCCCTTAACATCTGGCCCCTCTCATCGAACAACCTGGCGGCCCGTTCTTCATAAAATTTCCGCGCGGACGCGTCCAGTGTATCCACATAACAGGGCTCACCCGTTTCGGCGTCATGCAGTTTTATTATCCCCGCCTCCGGAAGTTTCAGCTCGGAAGGGTCCGTGACCGTAACGGCGATAACGTCATGGCGCCTGTTAGTTATGGACAGGTTCTTCCTGAAATCGGGCGCGTAAAAATCCGACACTATGAAAGTTATTGTACGGCGCGTGGCCGCCCTGTTCAGGTGTTCCAGTATACTGTTGATGTCCGTCCCGGTCCCCTCCGGCCTGTTATAGATCGCCTCCCTGATGACCCTCAGCACATGGCGCAGGCCTTTTCTCGGCGGTATATACTTTTCCACGCGGTCGCTGAAGGTCAGCATGCCTACCTTGTCATTGTTCTTTGTCGCCGAGAACGCGATGACCGAGCATAATTCCGCCGCGAGGTCGCTCTTAACGCGCCCCGCCGTGCCGAACCGGCATGACATGGACACGTCAAGCAGTATCATGATAGTGAGTTCCCGCTCTTCAACGAACTTCTTTATGAAAGGGTGCCCCATACGCGCGGTGACGTTCCAGTCAATGGACCGTATCTCATCGCCCGGCAGGTATTCCCTGACCTCGTCGAACTCCATACCGACGCCCTTGAACACGCTCTGATACTGCCCCGCGAAAACGTCAGTGACCTTCCGCGAAGTAGTGATCTGTATGCGCCTTATTTTTCGTATGATTTCTTTAGATATCATATTCGTGAATCGTTTTTCGTGAATTGTGAATCGTATATACTGACTGTTTGCTGTTCAAGGTTACAGTTTTTTGGCCAGGGTCATGATCATCCTGTTTATCTTATCAATATTCTCCGCTAATTGCCCCATCTTCGATTTGTCCAAATATCCCAAATTAGCGGAAATCGTTAATTGAGTTTCAAGTTCCGCGGCACTTCCCAACGCTATGAACAAAAACTGTTTAAACTCTTTTGGATGCTTCCTCATAAAACCTTCCGCGATATTCGAAGGAATGGATACCGCGGAGCGCCTCATCTGAGAAGTAATTCCGTATAGTTCTTCTTTCGGGAATCCTTTGCTTGCAGCATAAACCCCTTCAACAAGCACAATACTTTCCTGCCAGATCCTCAAATCCTTAAAATTCTCTATCCTTTTACTCTCCACCCCTCACCCCCCATCCACTATTCACCATTCACTATTCACCATTCACGATTAAGGTACTTCCACCTCATCAAACACCCTCTTAACGATATCCTCGGATGTCTTATCCTCGGCTTCGGCCTCGTAGCTCGGGATGATCCTGTGCCGCAGGACATCGGGGCCGATGGATTTCACGTCCTGCGGGGTTACGTACCCGCGCCGTTTTATGAACGCGTACGCCTTGGCGGCAAGCGCCAGGTTGATGCTCGCGCGCGGCGAGGCGCCGTAATCTATAAGTCCCTCAAGGTCCTCCATCCCGTAGTCCTTGGGGTACCTCGTGGCAAAGACTATATCGACGATATATTTCTCGATCTTCTCATCCATATATATCTCGTTTATGACCTTCCTCGCCGCGAGTATTTTCTCCGGCGACACAACAGGCTTCACATCCAGTTTTTTATCGGTAACCGCGTTCTGCTGCAGTATCTTAAGTTCTTCCGTTTTATTGGGATAACCGATATTTATCTTGAGCATGAACCGGTCAACCTGCGCTTCCGGGAGAGGATACGTACCTTCCTGTTCTATGGGGTTCTGCGTGGCAAGCACAAGGAAAGGTTCGTCCAGCTTGAAAGTGTTCTCGCCGATGGTTACTTGCCTCTCCTGCATTGCCTCAAGCAAAGCGCTCTGGACCTTGGCCGGAGCCCTGTTGATCTCGTCGGCAAGTATGATATTCGAAAAGATCGGGCCTTTTTTGGTCGTAAAAACGCCGTCCTTGGGGTTATAGACCAGAGTCCCTATAAGGTCAGCCGGCAGGAGGTCTGGAGTGAACTGCAGCCTCTGGAATCTGGTACTTATGGCCGAAGACAGCACTCTTACCGACAACGTTTTGGCCAGGCCCGGAACGCCTTCTATAAGCACGTGCCCGTTCGCCAGGAGCCCCACCAGCAGCCTCTCCACAAGATATTCCTGCCCGACTATCACCTTACGTATTTCAGCGAGAAGATCCTCGATGAACAGGCTTTCCTTCTCAACTTTTTCATTTATCGCGGTTATACCCTGAGACATCCCTGCCCTCCTTTTTTTAATAGATCATCTCTGATCCCGGATCCCAGATCGAAAAGCAAAATAAATATAAAATTGTTTTTTAATATTATATCCCAACAAACCGGTATTTTCAAGGCAAGCATATATTCCTTGAAACCAGCAAGTGATATGCGCTATACTCTAAAGCCATATGGACCTGGCTCACACAAACAAAATACTGATAACCTGTTCGCGCGGGATATCTCCTTTTCTGAAAACGGAAGTGGGATCTCTCGGCTATCCCGTTGAATCATCACACGATACCGGCGTTGTGCTTACCGCGAGACTGATCGACACTTACAAGCTCAACCTCATGCTCCGCACGGCCTACAACGTCCTTTTCCTCATCAAGCAAATAAAGTGCGCCGATCCGGACGAATTGTACCGCGAAGCCTGCGGGATCGAATGGGAAAATATCATCCCGCCGGACGAATACATTTCGGTCGTTTCACAAGTGGACAATCCCACCATAAAAAATTCGATGTTCGCTAATCAAAAACTTAAAGACGCCATAGTCGACCGCATGCACAAATTGCTGGGAAAACGCCCCAACGCCGGTCCGGACAGAAAGAATATCGTGATCAATTTATACTGGAAAAATAAAAACGCCTGGATATATCTCAATACATCCGGCGTAAAACTGGCCGACAGGGGCTATAGAAAAATACCCCTTGAGGCGCCGATGCAGGAAACTCTCGCGGGCGCGGTGCTCCTCGCGTCCGGTTATAACGGCAAATGCCACTTCGTGAACCCCATGTGCGGAAGCGGGACACTGGCCATCGAGGCGGCCCTTATCGCCCTGGGCAAGGCCCCGGGCCTTTTACGGAGCAATTACGCGCTCACGCATCTAAAAAATTTCGACTCCGAATACTGGCAAACCCTGCGCAAAGAAACTCTTGATCTTGCCGCGAAAAAAATTGATTTCAGGATAATCGCGACCGACATAAAGGAGAAAGCCGTCAGCGCCGCCATGAAGAACGCGAAAACCGCCGGCGTGGACCATCTCGTAGAATTTAAAACCTGCGACTTCCGCGACACGGATATCCCCGAGGGAAAAGGAATAGTAATGCTGAACCCCGAATACGGCGAACGTATGGGTGACATCGCGAAATTAACCGGCACCTACAAGGAGATCGGGGATTTTTTTAAGAAAAAATGCGTGGGGTATACGGGATATGTTTTTACGGGCAATCGTGACCTTTCAAAAAAAGTGGGCCTTGCCGCGAAAAAACGCGTTCCATTCTATAACGGCGACATCGAGTGCCGGTTGTTGGAATATGATATCTATTGACCACGACCCGTAACTCGCGTACCTCTACGAGCGACGTGTCACGTGCGACCCCTCGACTTCGCTCGGGACAGGCGAGCGACGGTCCGCCCCCGTTACGGCTTTTTCGCCCGCTCGATCATGAATTTTACATTGTCATTAGCGTTTTTGTACGTCACGCCTATCCCGGGGTTATTCGCCTGCCACACACGGAAGACTTCATCGGCAAACCCCTGCCCGACCGTTTCTATGCCGTCAAAATCGAGAACGATCGTTTTGAATTTATCCAATCCGCTTACGATCCTGCGCCCCTGCGAGCGCGATATGTATTCCGTTCCGCCTTTAAAAAGTTTAACCTTTACCTCTGTCTTGTTGAACGCGAAGGAATCATCGGCATATTTGTCGAATATGTCTTTTAATGTTCTATCCGAGCTGGTATTTATTACGAACGTGACTTTCGTCCCGGTCACGGTTCGTACGTTTCGGATGAAAACATCTTTAATAAGATTATCAAAGACAATTTTTTTGCCCGAACTTTTTATCGTTAAAATATCGGCGGCTCTGGACGTGAAAAATATCCCTTCGCCGCTATGACCCGCGGGCATGGTCGTCTGTTTCCCTTTCAGTATCTCCTGTATGGCTTCCATTTCGTCCTTAAGGTGTTTTTTTTGGATGATGTTATTAAATATTCCCACACCGGCGTCCGCGACGTCAAAACGAACCGATTCGTCATCCCTCGCCATTTTTATTTCAACGCGCCTCGCGCCTGAGTGTTCTATGGCGTTGTTCAGCATTTCGGTGAATCCATAGCCTAAAATGCTCGAAATATTCGCGGGAAGTTCCGGAAAGATCCCTGTGGACTTTTTTATTTCGTCCAACACGATATCTTCAGACAAACCGGCGTTCTTGAGAACACGATGAATTGTCTTAATATCTGAACGCGCGCGGTCCACAGCGGACTGATCTTTTACCCTGATGTAGTGCGCCCGGTTGGCCTTGCCGAAAAGAGCGATCTTTCCCTCTTCTCTTAATTCCTGCAAGGATCTGTTTACATAAGCTTTTGAAAAACCGCATAGCCGCGCGACATCGGCGGCTTTGATACTTTTTTTCTTATCAAGCATACGCAATATAAACTCTTTCACATCCAGGTTCATCTTTTGCCCCCCCCCTTGTTGACAACTTTAGTATATCACAAAATTTTAAGTTGTCAACAAGTTGAATGTTATATTTTCTTAACATATTCAAAACAAAGCATTTATAACTTCGGATTTGTCACATTGTGAGTAACTTTTTTAGATATTTAAAATATTAGTTGTCAACAACTTATAGTATAACATGACATTGACCGATGTTCGGGCAATTAATACGGCTTTAACTTAATCAGTATTGTAGCTATGGCACAAAACGAAAACATTTTTCTGATGGGACTGTTCACTCTTGCTCCGTACCGGGAGGATCCACACCGGGCGGAGGGGCCCGGGTAGGAGTATAGTGAACAGTTCCATCTCGGTTATCACCAGAAATAACAATACCAATCAGGTTTAAATGGTATAAGTTCCGCTCGGCGGCGGCGTACCGGAACTTCCGGCGGGAGCAATGCCGTTCATCTTTGCTTCTTTTCCTGCTTTTTCTTGTCACTACATATACCCCGCCGTAAAATAGCTGGTGCCAGAAAACCCTAAAGATGTTACAATGTTCGTTATATGTTCTCTCTAATATTTTAATTTGATGTGTCTTTTTCTACAATGATATATGATCCGTTCCAGAAAAACGCCATAGATTGCATTAAGCACGGGACCTCGGTTATCGTTTCCGCTCCTACGGGCTCGGGAAAGACCGTGATAGCCGAATACGTACTTTCCACGTGCATCGCTCAAAATAAAAGAGCGGTATATACCGCTCCCATTAAAGCCCTTTCCAATCAGAAATTCCGGGACTTTTACGCGCAGTTCCAGGATAAGATCGGCCTCCTTACG
>JBDRFA010000020.1:0-4491 GCA_043819235.1 Candidatus Omnitrophota bacterium
TAAACCGATAACCTTTAACCTTGGCTATGTCTCCGGCCGGCTCCCCTTACGCGGCCTGCAGGAAGGACTGTATGTACCCGTGATATTCTTTCAAAGAACCTACCGCCATCCGGATTATCGGCGGGAGGGCTAATTCTATAGCACGGTTCAGCCTGACACGTGAGGCGGGATGTGTCATATAACGCAGGGTATCTTCCGTGATGTCCGTATCCCCGCGGAAGACCTTGTACAGGTCATACATTTTCCCGATTATATTTTTTCCAAAAATCAGTTTCATGAATTCCGTCTCCGCGCCGTCGTTCCTTTCGGCGTCTTTTCTGCGCGCGATCACTATAGCCGCCTCGACAAGCCCTATGATGACGGCAGCCTCAAAGTTCCGCAAGGCCACCCCTGTCTCCCCTATGGTAGGCCCGTCCAACGCGACCGGATACTGGTTATCCTCCAGCTCTATATTTTTCTCCCGCATCCATTTGAGCCATTCGATATTCCATACGGGTATCTCTATGGCATCCCGGGACGACCCGGCATTTATACGTGTGTTGAAGAGTTTTTTAACATCCACCTCTGGCCGGAAAGACACGCTTTTCTCGTCTAGCGCTTTTTTTAATTCTGCCAGGACACGCTCCGTTCCGGACGCGTGCCTGATATCGGCCGACAGCGTTTCCGGGATATCCCCTTTACCGGACGGATCCGGCAATTCGAACCTGAAATTCACGTTCTCCATGTCACTGCACAGCAGGATCAGGTATGCCCATGTCTCCATGTTCTCCCGGATATCCTCCCCGGGGATCAGAGAGAGGTCCACGACTATATCTATCGGGGTCCCCTTCCCCTCCGGCATCAGGCCCTCCGTTATATCCCCGGCATATTCACTGACCCGGAGAAACAGCCGCTGTCCGTTGCGGTTCGTCTCTTTAATGGTCTTTCCGACATTTTTTTCATCGTGTTCAACGCGCCGGATATCTTCTCCCGGGTCGGGGCCCGCTTTTGGAACGGATCTACCTTCTTCCGCGGGTATCTTCCCCGCCTCTTCCACATTTCCCGTTTGCAGCGATATATCAGAAACGCGGCCGTCCGCCCTCTCCAGGGTAACATTTACTTCCCCGGGCGCACAGCCGGTGGAAACGACCGCCCTCTTAACATCATATATCCCCATACCCAGCAACCCGTAGACGTCATCCCATGCGTCATACCGCTTTTTCTCCATATTTTCGAACATGTCCTTTACCCGCCGCTGGACCGCTTCGGGGACCTCTTTGAACTCAAACTCCAGGAACGGAAGGGTCTTTAAACTTCTGTTCAGAAGAAGCATGATGAGATCGATATACGCGGTCTCTTCCTCCTGATCCCGGTCCCGGCTAAGGTACTCATGTACGAGGTCCCTGATAACCGGTGTGTCTCTAATGAGCCCCCACCCTTCTGACACCCTCTTGATAAGCCCCCTCATGTCGTTCACCCATTTATAAATATTACGCTGGTGAAAACTCCGGTAATCCAGATAAGCGCTCTCCGGGAAATCCATATCTTCTTCGCCTTTACCTGAAATTATCTCTTTCAACGCGTTCTCGACACCGGATATTACCTGTTCGAATCCATCTCCAAGCCGGGCCCTAAGAACGGCCTCTTCCGCCAGTGTTTTCCATGGGGTATTGAACATACCCCATATCTTTTCTTCGGAGAAATGTTTCCTGATCAAATACCCCGTAACTTTCGCGGCTAACTCCTCCGGGACCTTTCCGGCCGTCTTCTTTTTTATTTCCTCAAATATAAGTGACCTCAAATAGGACGGCTCAAGGCCGCCGTCTTTAAGGATATTTTCGCTGTTGATCCTTAAAACCTCCCGATGATTGAAAAAATAGCGTTCTTCAAGTTCTTTTTTCCAGCTGTATCCCAACCCATGGTATTCCAGCCAGTCAAATTTACTTCTTCCGGAAAAAAATCCCGCGACAGAAAGGTCGACCCCGTAGTTTTCTTTCAGCGCGTCCATTCCGATAACGCCCTCGCAGTCATTCTGCATAAGCAGGCCGAAAAAGAGGCCGCCTTCCGGGACAACGGCTCCATGGGCCAGTTTCGCCATGAATAACGTCCCGCCCGTTTCTACCCATTCGTCAATCACCAGTATATCCCTGCCTTTCAACGCTTTCCCTATCCCGGTATTGAGAAATAAACGGTTCAACACGGGCCTGAACGCTTTAATAGAAAGGTCTTTCCTGACAGGATGTCTATCCTTCCAGTTGAGATCGCACCGGAACCTGTTAAGATATACATCCCCCAGAACAGCGACTACCCCTCCTAACGTGGCATCCGGGTCGCCGATAAGGCTACTGAACCTGTCCCCGAATTTTTCCGGATCATCGGGTTCTATGACCAGCCTTTCCGCTTCTTCCCTCGAAAGATTACGGGTAATATAAACTATGTTCCTCAAAACCTCCGTTTTCACCTCTTTGGTCAAACCGTCATAAATAGCCAGCAATTCATCCGTTAGCCCTCCGAGTTCCCTCGAATCCAGCCTCATACCCTTTTCATGACAGGTCATCTGGTTAATCAGGATACTCCCGAGAGAAAGCTGGTCAGGAGTGCCAATGATCTCGCTCATGAAAAAAGGCTTTTTTTCGATATATCTTCCCGCGTGCGCTTCATCGATCATCTTTTTCAACATCCACCCGATGGGGTCCGCGCCCCGGGATAAAACCATAACACCGTCGATACCCCTGCCGGATCTTTCTTTTTTTGACATCCATTTTACTACCGGCAGAAGGCCGGCGGCTATCTGTGTCCTCTTAAGGTCGTTATCCATAAGACCCTGTATATCATTCCCGGAAAACTCGAGATCAAGTCCGTATTCCCTGTTCTTTTTCCGCCAGAGGTCCCTGACAGCCTTAACCCTTTCATTAAACCGCGGGAGATCCCCGTCTGACAGCGCTTTGGGACCGGTGACATTTTTTTTGCCTTTCCGGTGCATTTCCCCCCGTTGCCGGAACAGATCCACTGTCCCCATGTCCTTTATTTCCTCGACCCTCAACCCGTCCCCGTCCTGTTGAATATCGTTAATGTTCTTCCAGGTTGATATTATCCTGAACTTTTTTCCCCGAACGGGGCCTCCTGTCAGCCGTATACATATCTCCATGCCGTCACCGGTCTCTATTGGTCCGGAAACAACCTCCAGCAACCGTTCCGCGTATATCCGTTCATGTTTGGAAAAAGGCACCGCGTTTATCCACTCGTCAAGTTCACCGTTCATGTCGTGCCATGGCTTGTCCTTATCGTTAAAGGCCATTGCCAGTATGTACGCCATCTCCACTCTGATCTGTGTTTTATATTGTGTTCCCACCGCGTCCAGAATAGGCTTGAATATCGACTGGACCTGAAGACTTGTCTTTTCCGGAAGGGTATCCCACCCGGTCAACAGCCCGGATGAGACCGAATTGATCATAAAAAAGCTTAAGCTGGCCACTATTACTGTTTTAAATAATGTCCTGTATTTTCGTAAATACATTTTCATAGCCTATACCATTTTCACTTACGATTAAAGTTTAATACTACAATCTGGATAAAACTGCTAATATTATAGCATAAACTCGTTGGTTAGTCTAATGAAAACTTTGTCAGATAGTGTAACATATTGTGGGCACTTTCGCCGGTGTCATTTTATGGGGACGTTTCACCTGGATATAAGTCATTTTGCCATAAGTACTTATAACCGCACAAATTACGTTTTTATCACATTTTTTCGCAAAAGAATTTACGAGAGAATAGGATTAGATGGGAAAAATTGCAGAAAAAATGATTTAGCTCAGTCCCAAATGATTGTAAATAAAGATCTTATGAGCAGGTGAAACGTCCCCCTATTCCCATAAACTTGGCTACGATCTCATGTCGAACCGGCAGGGGCACGGCGCGCCGTGCCCCAGCATTATCAATATCGAAATGAAACGTCTCCGGATGTCAGAATATGCGTATAAAAAAAGTAGGGGCGAAAAATTTTTAGCCCCTACTACGACCTTTATATCCTCTGTGTTTGCGTTAGGCGTCCAATTAAAAAACGTCTGGTTCGCGCTCGTACGGTTATTATACATAAGTCCAGTCAAGCGTTTTGTCTCGCTTTCCTGCATAAGTTCCGTTGTGTTTGCCTGGTCGTAAATAAGTGCCGTTAAGTACCGTTAGTTTCTCCTTAAAACGCTTGCATGCTATGTACCTTTAGATTGCATCTGTTGTGTTTCTTTTCGCCAAGTCAGCACCGTTTTGCACCCCCCGACACTTTGACACTCTGATACTCTGCCACTCTCTCTGACACTCTCTTCTTACGCGTTCCTTTTGCGCGCTAACACGGCACCGAGCACCACGCCCAGTAACGGCACCGCTCCCGCCGGAAGTTCCGGCGCGCCGAGCGGGTCACCTTCAAGCCCGCTTCCCAATTTGATATAGTAGTTACCGTTATACGTGTACGAGTAACCGATTTCGTACGGATTCTCCGGGTCCTCGCCGGGGAGA
>JBDRFA010000021.1:0-18792 GCA_043819235.1 Candidatus Omnitrophota bacterium
TGAGGGGACCCCGTGCAAGCTCACGAGGCTATAAGAAGGGGCCCACGACCTCGCTATGATATTTGAGCGAGGAGATCCGGGAAAAAGAATTTTTCCCGGATCTTCGAACGAAAATATCAAAAAAGGCGGCCAAAGGCCGCCTTTTTTCCAAACTTTTTCCTCCGCGAGCTGACTTACCCAAAAAAGTTTGGAGCGAGTGAGGGGAATCGAACCCCCGTAGCCAGCTTGGGAAGCTGATGTACTACCATTGTACTACACTCGCTCTTTAAAACCTTGTCAATTTCTCGAATTGCTTATACCGCTTATTCACGTCCGTAAGAGACGTCCGCAGAAGCCCTTCCGCACTGAATTTTTCGACCGTAAAAGACGCCAATATACTGCCATAGACAAGCGCTCTCCTCAAGACCCCATCTGTGATCTTTGAATGTTTCGAGATATACCCCAGCATGCCGCCCGCGAACGTATCCCCCGCCCCGGTCGGATCGGTGATCGTTTCCAGTAAATACGCCGGCACCATGAACCTTAACCCGTTCGAAAAGAATAACGCCCCGTGTTCCCCCTTTTTTATTATTACCATCTTCGGGCCCCTGGCCGAAACATATCTCGCCGCCTCCACCAGGTTGGTCTCTCCCGAGAGCTGCCGTGCCTCGGCGTCATTCAGCAGGAAAAGGTCGACTTTTTTCAGCAGTTTAAGCAGGGCTTTTTTCTTATGCTCGATCCAGAGGTTCATCGTATCGCAGGCGACCAGCCCTCTGGGGCTTATCTGCTCGAATATCCAGTGCTGGAGTTCCGGGTCTATGTTCGCAAGAAGCAGATTATCCCCGGTCTTTACATTCGGCGGTATCACCGGCCTGAACCCTTCGAACACGTTAAGATGCGTACTGATAGTTTCCGCGTAACTCAAGTCATAATTATACCGCGCTTTCCACCGGAAGGTCCTGCCCTTTTTCCTGTCCATCCCGTCCGTATTCACTCCACGCTTCGCGAACATCGTGAGGTATTTTACGGGGAAATCGGTACCGACAACGCTTATAAGGTTTACAGGCGCAAAAAAGGCCGCGCTTAGCGAGGCATAAGTCGCGGACCCTCCGAGGACTTCCTTTCTTTCTCCGAAAGGCGTTTTCACGCTGTCCAGGGCCACTGATCCTATGACCGTGAGCTTCATGAAACCCCTTCCACTTTCGTCCCCTCGATACTCTCTTCCATTATTTTAATGGAACAGTACTCCGAACACATGGTGCATACATCGGACTCTTTAGGCTGAGACAACTTCCTGGCCTTCGCCGGGGTTTCCGGGTCGATCGCTAAACTGAACTGTTTTTTCCAATCCCGTTTGGCGCGCGCTTCTGACATATCCCTGTCCCTTTTGATCGCGGACGGCACGTTCTTCACGATATCCGCCGCGTGAGCCGCGATCTTTGAAGCTATAACGCCCAGCCTCACGTCTTCGGCGTCCGGCAGACGCAAATGTTCCGCCGGGGTCACATAGCACAAAAAATCCGCGCCGTGCCAGGCCGCTATCGCTCCTCCTATAGCCCCGACGATATGATCGTACCCGGGAGCTGAATCCGTGACCAGGGGCCCCAGGACATAGAACGGAGCTCCATGGCATATGGATTTTTGAAGTTTTACGTTGGTTTCGATCTGGTCAAGCGGCACGTGGCCCGGACCCTCAATCATCACCTGCACTCCCCGGGAAAGCGCCTTCGCCTGCTGATCCCCCAGAACAATAAGCTCCTGTATCTGAAGTGAATCCGTAGCATCCGCTATGGCCCCCGGGCGCAGGCTGTCTCCCAGGCTCAGCACGATGTCATATTCCCGGGCTATTTCCATCACTTCATCAAAACGCGATAAAAAAGGGTTTTCACGGTTATTGGCGATCATCCAGGATGCCAGGAGCGCGCCCCCGCGGCTCACTATGTTCAATATGCGCGGCTTTTTCGAAAGGCTTCGCGCCGCCGCAAGCGTAATACCCGAGTGTATCGTGAAAAAATCCACTCCTTCCTCCGCCTGCTTCCGGAGAACTTCCATAAAATCGTCATCGGTCATCGAACGGAACTTTTTAGCCTTGTTACATGCCGGCTCATAGATGGGGACGGTCCCCAGCGGCACGGGGCATTCGGATATTATTTTCCGGCGCAACTTCCCCTGCAGGGGCCCGGTAGACAGGTCCATAACGGCATCCGCTCCCGCTTTGACCGCCGCTTCCATTTTTTTCATTTCAAGCCCGATATTTGATACTTCCGTCGATAACCCGATATTGGCGTTGACCTTGGTCGTCAGCCCTTTTCCTACGGCACAGGGTTTTGATACGCTGCGCTTCCGGTTCTTGAGGACGACAATATGGCCTGCCCGGATACCCGTTTCTATGTCCACCGCTTTCACCTGTTCATCCGCGGCTATCTTCGCGACAAGGCCTTTATTGATTTTTATCACTTTAGTCTCCGATACCTTTTCCCTGGTCACATGCTATGCTCTCAAGGTCCTTAACAGCCGATTTCTCTATCTCATACAGTTTGAACCTTAACTTCTTGAACTTCTGCGACAGCTCCTGGTCTAACAATTTAAGCACTTCTTCCAGGACCCTTAACGATTCTTTCCCGCGCTGCGTGTTCGCCAGGAACAGGTCGACAAGATTATCTTTCTTCTTCTCAGAATCAGTAGACCTCATCCCCACGTCATTCAGGTCCCTCGAAGAGACCAGCTCCTCAAGATGTTCTTTCCTGAGGTCCTTTATGGCGCTGAAAACCTCGTGCCGCAAGGTCTTCAATTTGAACGTCAAACGCTCGTTATTCGAAGAGAACCTGATGATGTCCTCACATACGCGTATCCCCTCCATGACCCTGTTAAGGTTCGCGTCTATTATCCTGTATACGCCCTTATCCATATCTTTCTCCATACTGTTTCGGTCCAAAAGGCCCGTTCTCCCGACCGCATCCATGAATATTATCCTCCACAAAACCTATTCTTTCTTAAGTTTCTCGATCACTCCCGTCGTCGAATATCCCTCCACATACGGGATTATCCTGACCTTACCTCCCGTAGACCTCACGTAGCCGGACCCCGCTATGTCATCTTCTTCCCAATCCCCGCCCTTAAAAAGTATATCGGGGGTAAGCATCCTTATCAGTTTTTCGGGCGTATCCTCTTCGAAAAGCGTAACAAAATCTACGCTTTCCAGGGCGGAAAGGACTTCCATCCTGGCTTCCTGGCCGTTAACCGGACGGCTGTCCCCCTTGAGCCTCTTTACGGACGCATCGCTGTTAACGCCTATTATCAACCGGTCGCATTCTTTTTTTGCCATGTCCAAATACCTTACATGGCCCCTGTGCAGTATATCGAAGCAACCGTTCGTAAAGCCTGTCGTTCTACCCTCTCTCTTCAGGCGCCCGGCCAGCTCAGACAGTTCTTTCTGCGTTTTTATTTTCCCTGTCATCGTCACCTTAGCGTGTCTTCCAGTATCTTACACAAAATGTGTATTATCATCACATGCACTTCCTGAATGCGGGCAGTGCTCTCCGCTTTTACCACGATGGGGATATCCGCTTCCCCCGCCAGGAGCCCCCCATCCCTGCCTGTCAACGCGATCACCGCGGTCTTCCTGGCGCGCGCGGCCTTTACCGCCTCAAGGATATTCCCGGAGTTACCGCTCGTAGAGATGGCCACTGCCACGTCAAGCGGGCCGGCTAACGCCTCTATCTGACGGCTGAACACACGGTTATAATCATAATCATTGGCAACCGCGGTCAGGACCGAAGTATCGGTGGTAAGCGCGATACACGGGATGCTTTTACGCTCTTTTTCAAAACGCACGACAAGTTCCGCCGCCATATGCTGGCTGTCCGCCGCGCTTCCGCCGTTACCGAACACTATGACCTTTCCGCCTGAACGGCAGCATTCGGCTAAAAGGGCCGCGGCCTTAACGATCGCGTCAACATTCCCGTCATCGGAGAAAAAGCGGTTCTTAACACTGACGCTTTCTTCAAACACTTTTTTTACGGTAACAGCGCTGATATCCATATGGTCCGCCCCGATCCCTTTCAAGATCGCCTTTTCCCCCGGATCTTTTGCCGTTTATTCCATCTCTCTGAAGGGGACCCTTGACATGCCGGGAGCGCTTTCCGGCGCCATGCCTTCCGCCGGCACCGCCCCCTTCAGGATCTTCCTGATGAAGACCTTCATATTTACTTTTTCTTCCACGCCAAGCATCCCCTGCACTTTCCCCCTGACCTCCATCTGGATCTTTTCCGTCACCTCGGGAATATTCGCCTCGGGCGATATCGAAACGGTGGCCGTTATGTTGATGCCTCTGCCGCTGATCTCCACTCTCGGCCTTACGTCCCTTATCCCGGGAACTCCTGAGGCTATCTTCTTTACGTAATCCTCGATAGCTGACAGGGAAACCGTGACTTCCCCATCGGGGTTCTGGAAAGAGACTATCCTGTTCTTCTTGAGCCGCCTTTCCAGGCTGAACGGGGCGGTCACGCCCAATAACACAAAAATGCATCCGATACACCCGGCGGATACCTGATAAATAACGTCGCTGTTGACGATATTGACCATTTCCTCGAACTGCGCGGCGGAGATCATATTGCGTGATATAAGTATGAGCAAAAAACCCGCGCCTGCCATCAGGAACGCATAGAAAAATCCAAGAAGTCTTTTAATAAAATTCATCTGTCCTCCTCTTTCTGCGGAAAGAACTTTTCCACAAAATGTGTTGAAAACTGTCCCCTCTGGAAGTCGGGATTATCCATGACCTTTCTATGAAAATCCACAGTGGTCTTGATCGGTTCTATTAAAAATTCGCCGAGAGCCCTCTGCATGATCTTAATGGCTTCCTTCCTGTCGCGCCCGTAAGTGATAAGCTTGGCTATCATCGAATCGTAAAAAGGCGGTATGTTGTACCCCGCGTACACGTGAGTATCAACTCTCACTCCCGGGCCTCCCGGTATATGTATGGCCTCTATTCTTCCCGGGGCCGGCCGGAAGTTATGGTCCGGGTCTTCCGCGTTTATACGGCATTCGATCGCCCATCCCTTGATCTCCACATCCTCCTGTTTGAAAAGCAAGCTCTGCCCCGCGGCGATCTTTATCTGTTCCTTTATAAGGTCGATCCCCGTGGTCATCTCGGTCACCGGGTGTTCTACCTGTATACGCGTGTTCATTTCCATAAAATAGAAATTGTCCTCCTCGACAAGGAACTCGATGGTCCCCGCTCCCAGGTAATTCACGGCCTTAGCCGCCTTTATCGCGGCATCTCCCATCTTTTTTCTCATCTTCTTGTTCAAGAACACCGAAGGAGACTCTTCTATCAGCTTCTGGTGGCGCCGCTGTATCGTACATTCCCTCTCTCCGAGATGAACGGTATTGCCCTTCACATCCGCAAGGATCTGGAATTCAATATGCCGCGGGTTTTCGATATATTTTTCCATATATATATCGGCGTTACCGAATGACGCGTTAGCCTCACTCTGGGCCGTCAACATGGCGCTTATCAGGCTGATATCGTTGTGGCAAACCCTCATGCCTTTTCCGCCTCCGCCCGACGACGGCTTGATAATGACCGGATATCCGGCCTTTTTAGCTTCCTTTAAAGCCCCTTCCTTGGACGTGATCAAACCGTCCGACCCGGGGATTACGGGAACCCCCGCTTTCCTCATGGTCTCTTTCGCGGTTATCTTATCTCCCATGAGCCTGATATTCTCAGGTGTCGGCCCTATGAACTTTATTTTACAGGATTCGCATATCTCGGCAAAATGCGCGTCTTCAGCGAGAAAACCATACCCGGGATGTATCGCTTCCACATCGGTGATCTCCGCGGCGCTTATGATGGAAGGGATGTTCAGATAACTCCCGACAGGCATAGCCTTGCCTATGCAGATGGCCTCGTCGGCCAGCCTTACATGAAGTGAAGTCGCGTCGGCTTCGGAATAGACCGCTACCGTCTTGATGCCCATTTCACGGCACGCCCGGATGATCCTGAGAGCTATTTCTCCCCTGTTAGCTATTAATATTCTTGAAAACATTTTTTGCCCGATACGGACCATGCCAGGATCACATGCCTCTATCCCGCCGTCATTTGAACCCCGTATCAATCCTTTCCTGTTAGTTCACCTCTACCACAAACATGGTCTGCCCAAACTCTATCGGATCCGCGTTCTCGACGTTTATTTCCACTATCCTTCCGCCGAATTCAGCCTTGACCTCGTTCATCAGTTTCATGGCCTCGACTACACAAAGCACGTCCCCTTTCTTGACCGTGTCACCCACCTGTACGTAAGGCGCGACTTCCGGCGCAGGCGCTCTGTAGAACGTCCCTACCATAGGTGATTTGACCTCGCGCCTGTTCGTTTTTACTTCCTCGGCGGGGGCCGGCGATACCCTTTTCTGGGCAGATTCCGTTATTCCCACGAGAGGGGGAGCCGCGTACCCGACCAGCCCCTGCTGTTTCTTCACGACCTTTATTTTCACGCCTTCCTGTTCGATCTCTATCTCCGCGAGATCGTTCCCGTTCATTAATTCCACGAGTTCCTTTATCTGCTTAATGTTCATTGGACTCCCCTTCTTACTAAGTTATAAGTTTCAACAGGTGTTTTGCGTAACTTTAACGGCATGAAACGCTTTATTATGCCCGTTCTACGTATTCCCCCGTGCGTGTGTCCACCTTGATATGATCGCCCTTTTCAACGAACAAAGGCACTTTTACCGTTTTTCCGGTTTCGACCGTGGCGGGTTTGGTCGCGCCCGAAACAGTATCGCCCCTAAGCCCCGGCTCTGTTTCAACTACCTCAAGCACCACATGTATGGGCGGTTCTATGCTCAAAATATCCCCGTCACATATCTTTGCTATAACACTGGTATTCTCTTTCATATACCCGGCTTTGTCCCCTATCTTTTCTTCCGGGATATGGAACTGCTCATACGTCTCTTCGTCCATAAAACAATAACCATGGTCGTCCTTGTAAAGATACTGCATGTTCTTCTGTTCCGTATATACCTCTTCAAAAGTATCGTCCGGCCTCAAAGTTATGGAACTTGTCGAGCCCGACGAAAGGTTCTTCAGCTTGGTCCGGATAAAAGCTCCGCCTTTGCCCGGCTTGTGATGCTGCGCTTCGACAATTTCATGAAAAGTGCCGTTATAGATTATCATCGTCCCCGGCCTTAACTGCCCTGCTTTTATCATATCGTCAACACCTCACATCCTGTTTTTGTGACCACCACCATATCTTCCAGCCTGATACCGCCCAGCCCCGGTTTATACAGACCGGGCTCAACGGTAACCACCATACCCGCCCTGAACTTCTCCGCGGAACCTTTCCTTACAAGGGGCCCTTCGTGAACATCCCGCCCCACGCCATGCCCAAGGCCATGAAGGATGAATTCTCCGAAACTGTCTTTTTTCAGGATACTATCCGCCGCGCTTGCGACAGAACCTATTGTCACGGCAGGCTTTATCTTCGCGATGGCAAGATCATGGGCTCTTCGCACGGATCCACGGAAACCCCTGATTTGTCCGTTCATTCTACCGTTGCAATATATTCTTGTCAAGTCAGAACAATAGCCGTCGAGCTTTATGCCAAAATCTACCAGCACATGTTCCCCGGAGGCAAGGCGCCTTGAGGAAGGTATGGCATGCGGATACGCGGTATTCTCCCCGATCGCGGCAATGGTCTCGAAGGAATTCTCATATCCGCGGCGGCGTACGGAAACGTCTAACATGACGGCTATCTCCATTTCGCTCATACCCGTCCTTATCCCCTTTTTCACTTCACGCCATATGCTGACGGTTTCCTTCGCCGCTTTTCTCAGGGCCTTTATCTCCGCCTCGTCCTTTATCTCGCGTATCTTACCCACTATCCCGTTCACAGGGCAGGCTTTAGTCTCCGGGATAAATCTTGTTTTCGGCAAAAGCTTTTTCAGGCAGCCATAGACCGCGACTGACATATCCCCGCTGTCGAACCCTGCGCTTCTCAATTTTATATCGTTCGCATATTCCGCGAAAGCCGCCGTAACGGGGCCGCATGCCTTTTTAACGGCCACTCCCGTCCTTCCCAGGACATTTTCCGCAAACGCGGCGTTCATCCCGTCGACAAAATAACACGCTTCACCTTTTACGGGTATAAGCAACAACCCGCCATGAGAATAATATCCGGTCAGATACCTGATATCGCTCTCGCCGCTGACAAGGAGCGCGTCCATCCCCGCCCCGGATATCTTCGCCCTGACTTTCTCAATATATTTTTCTCTATGCGGCATCTTATCCGGCTTTTATTATATCAATTAACGCTTTTATCCCGAGGATATAACTGTTTTTCCCGAATCCCGATATCTGCCCGGTGACCACTGGCGCGATAAGGGATTTGTGCCTGAACTCTTCCCTGGCGTAAATATTCGAAAGATGCACCTCCACCGCAGGGACATTTCTCGCCCTGAGGGCATCATGTATCGCCACGCTTGTATGGGTGTAAGCGGCCGGGTTTATCAATATGCCGGACGCGTCCGTACGGTTTATGCTGTCGACGATGTCACCTTCATGGTTGGACTGGTAGAATTCGACCTCTACTTCGCAGAGCTCCGCTGTTTTGCTGATCCCGTCATTGATAGAATCAATGGTTTCGCTCCCATATATGTCATTCTCCCTCTTACCCAAAAGATTAAGATTAGGCCCGTGTATAACCAGTATTTTGATCATTTCGCCTCCCGAGAAAAAACGTCATCCCGGCCCCCCTGCTCTTACTAAGCATAGGCGCCGGGACCAAATAAAAATAAAACATCTCACTCTACCTGCGCTTCCTGTTTATCTTCCGACGAGGAAAACCCCCAGCAGAAATAGATCACGCCGCCTATCAAACTTATAACAAAAAGACCGAACAAGAGAAGTAAGCTTGTCGCGAACGCCGTTTCTTTCCCCGTTATGGACATGAAAAACGCGACAATGGCCCCTTCCCTTACTCCGAGCCCTCCCAGCGACGGGATCATGCTTATGAACGTCACGATCGGCATTATCAGAAAGATAAGACCTATACTGACCCTGACATCCAGTGACAGGAAGAAGATATATACAGCGTAAAAATACAGGCATTGCGCGAATATGGATATTACGAACGCTTTCACGACCACATCCGCCCGATTCCTGTAATCATGCACAATGTCATATAAGGCGTTGAGTTTCTCCCCGATACGCAGCATTTTGATGCGGGAAAAAAACCTCTGCATGAATCCGGCCACGGCCCTGTTGGTAGCGATGATAAAACCGGCTATGCCGACTATGACCAGTATGAACACGGTAGGCCTGATGGCCATTATCCGGAACCTTCCTCCGTCAACAACGAGGGCTATCGCGGCTACTATCAAAAACGCGTACAGACCGATGAACCTGTCCATGAGGACGCTTGCGTAGGATTTTATCCTTTTTTTCGTGAAATTCGAAGCGTAATGCGCCTTTACAACGTCTCCGCCTACCGCGGTCGGCATAAAATTGTTAAAATAATATCCGATATACGTTAATTGCACGGCTTCCCACAGCGATATATAAAGATTTTCGCCGCGAAATATAACCTGTAACCGGAAGCCCATCAGAGCGGTATTTATAAGTATCAGGACCACACCGAAACCTATAAAGACCATATTGCTTTTGACGATCGTCGCCCATATGCCCCGTATATCGTCTTTCATGACCCAGAACAATAACCCCATAAGCCCAAAACTCACGGCTATACGCACGACCGCAAACACCCTGTCCTTCAAATTCTTCATATCCCGGCCAGCTCCTCTATTTTTTCGTCCGGTTTTTCGGCCTTCCGGGTCCGGACGGATCCTGTTAGTTTAACACAAAATTTGGGTTTAAAGTCCGGGTCAGAAAAGAAACCTCAGTTTTCTTTTCAGGGCCTTCATCGCTTCTTCCGCGGCCAGTTCCCCTTTTTGTATGATCATCGGCGCCTGGTCGAAATCAAATTGATCTATGTTCCTGAGTACCGGAACGATCACGATATCGGCGCGGCGGGACTGATAAGAATTCAACTCGTCGCCCATGATCTGCACGGACTGGATCAGCGCCTTGATCACATTCTTCACCCGCTGATTTTTTATCCCGAACCCCGGATTGACAGCGATAATGAACGACGCTCCCATCTGATGCGCGCCCTTGGTAGGGATACTGTTTCTCAATCCCCCGTCGACAAGCTGCCTGCCATCTATTTCGACGGCCGCGAAAGTCCCGGGCCAGGAACAACTGGCCCTTATCAACTTTACCAGGTCTCCGGAAGTATGCATAAGCTCTTCACCGTTCTCCAGGTCGGTCGTTGTCAGGGCGAACGGCATGTTCATATTGGAAAACCCTTTATACCCTATCGTTTCTATGATCAACTTTTCGAATTTATCGCCTTTTACCAGGCCCGTGGAATGGAACCCCAGATCCACGATATTCTGCCATGTGAACCTGGCGGCTTCCTCCTCCAGGGCTTCAGGGGTTACTCCGAGGCAGTACGCGGCCCCTATAAGGCTGCCGATACTCGTACCGACGACCATGTCAAAAGGCATATTATCGCGCCCGAAATGCCTTTCCAACACCTTAAGCACCCCGATATTGCAAAGCCCTCTCGCCCCGCCGCCGCCCAGGGCCAAAGCTATCTTTTTCCTCTTGAATATGCTCATAATATTCCTGCTTCCGGGTTATTTTCAGGGGCATATGCTTTTAATATACTATGATCCCCGCGTACCCGACAACCTGCTCCGTATCGCCCGTGACGTCTCCGCTGTCGGCGTATTTAACAAGCTCGGCCTTTTTCGCCTTCATCTTTACCGCGCACATAAGCATGATCACCACAGGTATATAACCACACATCGATATGTCTTTTTCTCTGACAATCGTTAAAAGGCCTTTGGGGTCAAGCCCGATAATTTTTCGTATCGCCATCTGATCTTTTTCCGCGGCGCTTTCCCTGGGCTCGTAATGGGTCATATCGCTCGAAGCTACTATAGTGACATCCCTTCCCGTTCCCTCGACGGCTGAAACTATCGCCCCGCTCACCTCTTCATATTCCGACATATCCCCGTACCTGATAGTTATCGGTACGATAGAAGCATCCCGGCTTATCATCTGGATGAACGGCAGCTGCACCTCTACGGAATGTTCGAACATATGCGCCGCAGGATCTATTTCGATAAGATCGGTATTCTGCATCATCGCCTCAAGAAGTTCTTTATCCGCCCCTATGCTCCCAAGGGGTGTACGCCAGTCTTCATCCAGCGCCGCGAAACGCGTCCCGCAACCGGTATGGTTAGGGCTTAATATTATATAAGTCTTTTTCGGCTTTAGCCTTGCGTATACCTCCCCCGCCACGCCGCCTGAATAAACATATCCCGCATGCGGCACCACGGCGCCTATGGCATTAACCTTGTGTTCACTGTCAGGGACCATCTTTTCCAGGTCTTTTAAAAGCCGGGACTTGTCATCGGGATAGAACTGTCCGGACACCGCCGGTTTCCTCACCATAATAGCCTCCCTTTTAATCAACACTTTCGGGCTAAATGATAAATGATAATATTATAGGATAAAGTCATCTGCAGGTAAAGAAAAGAAATTTATAGCACCATTCACGATCCACCATTCACGATCCACGATCCACGATCCTATCTTCCGGAATGAATAATGACGACCGCGCTTTTGTCCGGGTCGAATATTTCCCGGGCGCATTTTACAATATCGTCCTTCGTGACCGCGTTGATCTCTTCGGGATATTTCCTGTAGTCCGTGAACCCGAGGCCGTAAAGTTCGTCAAGCGCCATCATCATGGACATCGACCGGTTGGTTTCGATCGAATAAGCCTGTTCCGCGATAAGCCGTTTTTTTGAGGACTCGATCTCCGCGTCGGTCATATTACCGTCTCTCGCCCTCGAAACGGCGCTGAAGAGCGCGTCCCTCACTTTACCTGTGTTTTCTTCCGAGGTCGCCGCATACAGCAAGAAATACCCTTTATCGACCGCGGGAACGTTCAAAGCCCCTGAAGTATAGGTAAGCCCTTCTTCTTCCCTCATCAGCTTGAATAAGATACCGTCCGTCCCCGACAAAATGGAACTTATCAGTGCCAGCGCGTATGTCCTTTTATCCTGTATTTTAACCCCCTGGAAACCCAAAAGGACAAGAGCCTGTTCTTTTTCCATATCGATGTCCCGGACGACGCTTATATCCAGGGGAATGACATCTTTATCCCGGATCGGCTTGTCCGCGGATTTCCAGCCGCTGAACCGTTTTGTCAGGTCATCGATAACACTCTCGGTATCTATATCGCCCACAACGCTGATCACACCTTCCGCCGGGCCGAAACGGCCCCTGTAAAAACCCATGATATCGTCCCTCGAAAATGAATTCACCGTATCGATCTCCCCGGAGCTTCTCCTTGAATAAGGATGGTCCCGGTAAAGCAGCCGGCGCAGGTGAAATATACCCTCGTCGAAAATATCTTTTTTCTGTTCCTTTATCGAAGCCACAGCCTTTTTTTTCTGACGGGAAACCTCACTTGCGGGAAATTCCGGATTTTTGAGGACATCCTCAAATATGTCGAACGCTTCGTCAAGGTTATCTTTGAGCACGTCCATCGAAAGCCCGACACTGTTCATCCCGCTGAAAGGGCCTATACTCCCTCCCATCTTTTCGATCTCAGGGATAAGGTCCTTCTCTTTTCTTTTCCTTGTGCCCTTTAAAATAAGCGAGGCTGTAATGCCGGAGATCCCGTTATCGCCGGCGCTTTCGGCCCTGAGGCCTCCCGGAACGGCGTAAGTAACGGAAACCAGGGGAAGCATGCCTTTTCTTTTCGCTATTATCCTTAGCCCGTTCTTAAGCGTTACTATCTTTTCGCCCATATCGCGGCTGACGGCCCCCGCATCCATCTCTTTGCCGGGCGCCGCTTTCCTCTCCAGGCTCCTGGGCAGGATAAAGACCGTAGTCGAGTTCTCTTCGACAAGATACTTTGAAACAGCCTTTTTGACCGCATCCGCGTCAACCCTCTTCACCTCACTTACATACTTGTTGAAAAATCCGGGGTCCCCTGTCAATAGCTGAGAACTGGTCATCTGAGATACCACATTATCTATCTGCTCATGCGAATGCAGATATTCCGATATAACTATATTCCTGGCGCGCTCCATCTCGCGGTCCTCGATATCGTTTTTGACGTCTTTGATGACGTTAAATATCTCGCGCCTGGCCGCCTCAAGATTGCCGGGCTCGCCTATCCCGGTTATGACCAGAAGCCCCGGATACTTAGGCGTATAATTCCCGCATGATACCGTATAAAGCAGCTGCTTATCCTTGACCAGCCTTTTGGAAAGCCGGGAATCGTCCCCCGCTCCCAGCAAAATACTTAAAACATCACCGGCATAAAGGTCCCGGGAATAAAGGTCCGTCGTATGGAATCCTATCGCGAAATATCCCAGGGTGACATCCTCATAAAAACAGGCCTCACTGCCGTCGACCTGTCTCGGCTCCGGTCTCACGTTCACGTCCCACGGCCTGCCCCTTTTATATCCTTTCAGTTTTTCTTTCGCGGCTTTCAGGGCGTCACCGGACGGGATACCCCCGGCAATACCGATCACCATCCTGTCGGGCGTATACACCCTGTCATGATACCTTATAACATCTTCCCGGCTCAGGCCTTCAAGAAGATCCTCATATCCGATCACGGGATACTTATAGGCGTTTTCCCTGTACGCCTGTGAAAAAAGCAACTTCATCATCTTCCTGCCGGGGTCATCATTGTTAAGCCTGACCTCTTTTAGCACGATCTGCTTTTCCCTGTCCACGTCTTCATCCGAAAATACCGGGGACATCACTATGTCCACGATAAGGCCCAGGGCTTTTTCAAAATTTTCGTTCGGGACGGTAATATGATATTCGGCCGAATCCAGGCCGGTAGACCCGTTAAAGACCCCGCCCCAGGATTTGACGTCGTTACGTATATCTTCGCCGGTCCTCGTCACCGTACCCTTGAAGAGCAGATGTTCAAGAAAATGCGATATGCCCGATCCCGCGTATTCCCCTTCATTGGAAAGGCCGGACAGGACATTGACCTGTATGATCACGAGAGGTGATCCTTCCATATAGTTGCTTACGACAGTCGCCCCGTTCTCCAGGACTTTCTTTTCGTACCCGGGAACATATCCCGCCCCGGCGGCATACGCGACCGAACAGAAAAACATAAAAACTATAAGAATAACTTTAACAATACGAATATCGCCTCCTTATATTACATATCATGCAGTTTTACCTGATTAACATTATAGCTATATCACAAAACAAAACAATTTCTCTGATGGGACTGTTCTGTATGCTCCGTACCGGGAGCCTCCACACCGGGCGGAGGGGCCCGGGTAGGAGCGTACAGAACAGTCCCATCCCGGTTGTCATCAGAAACAATTTAAATCAGGTTTTAATGACATCATTCAAACCATTTTCAACTTTTTCAGCCCGGATCATACTGCTGTGATGCGTGATCTTGAGCGCCATATCGTCTATTATGGAGTAAATACACGGTATGACTATAAGCGTGAGGGCCGTCGCGAAAAGGAGGCCCCAGCATAAGGCAAGAGCCATCGGGACAAGGAACGGGTCCTTGCCCCCTATACCATACGCGACCGTACAAAGCCCCCCGGCAGTGGTCACAGTGGTCAATATGACCGGACGTATCCTCATCTGCCCGGCCTTTACGATAGACTCCATCCTCTCCATACCGCCGGACCTGAGCTTGTTTATGAAAGCCACCAGAACGATAGAGTCGTTCACGACTATACCGTTCAACCCTACTATACCCAGAATAGCCATGAACGAAAAAGGCACTCCATGTACAAAAAAAGCGAAAACAACGCCTATAAACCCGAACGGTATGGCGAGCATGACGATGAACGGCTGCAGGATCGACTTGAAGAACGACGCCAGTATAAGGTATACGATCAAAAAAGCGAAGAAGAACGCCCTGAGAAGGCTCTTCAGTGAATCCATGGTCTCTTCCTGCTCTCCCCCGTATTTCACGCTGTAGCCGATATATCGTTCCGCGATGTCCCGGAATTTATTCATCAGCATCTTGTTCACTTTGAGCGAAGTGGTCGTGTCCGTATCCACGTTGCATGAAGCGGTAACCACACGCTTCCCGTCCAGATGGTGTATCGTGGTGGACCCGGGGACTTTTTCGATTTTCGCGACCTTCGAAAGGGGGATAAGGTTGCCGAAACTGTTAGAGATCAGTATTTCGTCAAAAAGATCAAGCGTCGCCCCCTCCTTGGCTTTGGCGAACCTCACGGTGACATTCGTCTCTTCTTCCGCTTTGACAGGCTTGATCTTTGTGGCGATCCCGCCTTTAAACACGCTTCTTACCGTCCTTGCGATCTGCCCGGTAGAAAGGCCCGCCGTCGCGGCCAGGTTGCGATCGACTTCTACCCTTATCTCTTCCTTCCCGGGTTTATGGTCCCATGTTATATCCATAGTCCCGTCTATTGTTCCCAGATAATCCATGTATTCCGCGGAAATGTCGTCAAGTACGTCAAAATTCTCCCCCCGTATCCTCGCTTCGACCGCTTTCCCGACAGGCGGGCCTGTCTGCGGCGTATCAAATCTCAGATCAGTAAAACCCCTGATATCCCGGGTCTTCTCCCGGAGGTCCGCCACGATCTCCTCGACCTTTCTTTTCCTGTCCTGTTCAGGCGTCAGATACACCGTGATCTGGGCAAAATTACTTGCCTGTCCCGCGAACGGGTCATGCCGGTCCTCTTCGATCTTACCGATCGTAGTAACATACGTGTCCAGTTCGGAAGGAGGCAGCTCAGACGCTATTTTTTCTAACGGCGCCGCAAGCTTTTCCATCTTTTCCAGAGGCGTCCCTACCGGCGCCTCCATCCTTATGAAAAAGAAATTTATGCCCGCGGAAGGAAAAAGGATGAATTTCAGGACGGTGCCCGCCACTACCGCGCAGATAATAAGCGTTACCGTAAACCCCGCGAGGACCAGATATTTCCGTCTGATGGCCCCCTGGACCAGGCGCGTATACATCGACACCAGTTTCCGGAACCACGGCATATTTTTGCCGAGCCCCACGGGATCCCCCTTTGCGTCCATCCTGATCTTAACAAAATCGGCAAGATGGCTCGGCAGGATTATGAGCGCTTCCCCGAGCGACGCCAAAAGCGCCGCGATAACGACAACGGGTATGTTCCATATGAATTTCCCTATGATCCCCGACATGAAAAGAAGCGGTGAAAATGCCGCGATCGTGGTAAAGACCGCCGCCAGCACCGCGCCCATAACTTCTTCGGTACCCTTGACCGCGGCTTGCCGGGGAGGGACCCCCTCCTCCATGTACCGGTAAACGTTCTCGGCGACGATTATACCGTCATCGACAAGCATCCCCAGTACTATGACAAGCGCGAACATACTGATGAGATTGATGGTTATCCCCATCGCGTCCATCACGATAAAGGTGGCGAAAAAAGCTATCGGGATGCCAAGCACGGTAAAAAAAGCTACCCTTTTCTGAAGGAATGCGAACATGCTTAGTATGACCAGCACCATGCCGAACCATGCGTTGTTCCTGAGCACATTAAGGCGCCTTTTCGCGAAAAACGAATAATCGTTGACATACGATATGTCCAGGCCCTCGGGGACCCTTTTGACGAAACGTCCGCAGATCTCCTTTATCCTGTTCACAATGGTTATAGCGTCGCCCGACTCCTTTTTTATGACCACAAGATTGATCGAACGCGTCCCCAGCGTCTTGGTGATGATGTCCTCATCCTCGAAAGTATCCTCCACACGCGCCACGTCCCTTATTTTCAGCCAGTTCCCGGAATCATTCGCCCGGATTATTATGTCCTCGACCTCGGCGGGCGTATGGAACTCGCCGGTGATCCTTATGCTGTACTCGGCGGTATCGGTATCGATCTTACCCGCGGGCATGCTTATATTGCGGGATGCCAGGGCATCCTCTATCTCATCGATCGAAACATGGTATTCGGCAAGCTTCTCGTGATCCACAAGGACCTGTAGTTCCCTGTCCCTGTACCCGGCTTTCTTTATGCGGGCGACACCTTTGATATCTTCGAGTTCGTCCGCGAGCGCGTCCGCGTAATCACGGAGCCTTTGCTCCGCCATATCCCCGGAAAGGGATACCTCGATTATGGGGTATTGTTTACTGGTAACTTCCGTAACGAGAGGATCATCCTCCACATCCCGGGGGAGATCCTTGACTTTATCCACGGCGCTTTGTATGTCCCTTACGACCTTCTGTTTGTTCGACTCGTCCGGATCGATCTTCACATATATCACACAGGTACTGGACGCGGAGGTGGAATTTATCTCCTTTATGCCGTCGACCTCCTTCAACTCTTTTTCGATAGGCACGGTTATCAGTTTCTCGACATCTTCCGGGGTGGCTCCCGGATAAGAAGCGGTGATGCTGACCATATCGAACGTAACGTTCGGAAAAACCTCACGGTTCATCCCCAGCACTACCATCAACCCCATAATAACGATAATGACCGATATAAGGTTCACAAAAAGCGAATGGTTTATGCTGAACCTGGCCAGGCTCATAAAAGATCCTCATATTTATCAAGAATAACGTTCATAACCCTGTCCATATCCACTTTCGCTTTATTATGATCCAGCACAAAACGCGCGTCCTCAAGTTTAGCCCTCAAAAGGTCCTGCTGGTAATCGATGATCCTTTTCGTGCTGGACCGGCCGTAACTGAACCTTTTCTCCTCTTCTTCAAGTTTGCTGGAATGCAGGTCGACCGCCTTCCTTATAAGTATCCGGCTCGCCCCGAACGCGGTAACGCTGCTGAAAGCGTTCGCCACCTCCGTTATGATGGCCCTCTCCGTCCTCTTAACCCCCACCAGGGACTTTTCCTTTTCGTATTTCGCTTTGTCATATTCACTCATGGCCTCTTTATTCTCTATGGGGACCTGGACCTCGACACCCGCGTAATAACAGGTATTATCGAGTACCGTGATCTTCTTCGCGGCCTTAGCGAACCGGCCCTCGAGCCCGTTCATCGCCATACTTGCCGTAAGATCTATCTCCGGCCACCTCATATTGTCTTTCACTTTCAGCGCGATGCCTTTCAGCCGGACGTCCCTTTCGGCCTTCCGGTAATCGCGCCTCTTCTCAAAGGCTTCCTTCAGGCAATCCTGAAGATCCATCTCAAGAGGCGGCGGGCCGGATCCGGCGAGAGGTATGATCCGGGTATTCTCATCCATGTTCATCACGAGCTTCAGGTTCTCTTCGGATATTTCATAATTATTTTTCACTATCAGCGCTTCCGCCTCCAGCCGCGCGAGATTGGCCTCCGAAGCCAGAAGGTCAACTTTTTCAATGAGCCCTATATCAAAATTCTTCTTGTCCGACTCATACAGTTTTCTCGCTTTCCCGATCATCTCATCATATATGCCCTTTGCCTGTTTCGCGTGGACGAGTCCCAGATACGCCTTTTCAGTTTCCGCTATCAACGCCTCCAGCCTGTCCCGCATATCCAGGCCGGCATTTTCAACGGCAAGTTTCGTCATCGATATATTCATCCTGTCCGCGTATCCAAAAGCGTTCCTGCCGACGGGCTGTTTAACGTTAAAACTCAGTTCGGCGTCATGGGAGGGGTTTTTTGACACAAAAGTGGAGTTGCTCCACAGCCTTGTATCGCTTATTTGAACGCTCATCTCCGTCCCGGTCGGCAGGGTCTTTTCCAGCCTGGCATAATATTCGTTAGTCTGGTTATCGTCCGGCGAAAAGACCGACAGCTGCTGCCG
>JBDRFA010000022.1:0-8513 GCA_043819235.1 Candidatus Omnitrophota bacterium
TCCGTTCATCAAAATTGGGACATCAATGTCAGTTGGGTTTAAATGGCCTGAGCAGAAACATCAAGGAGTTCTTCCGTGGGCTAAACTGTTACGTTTTTTCGAGGGGTTCAAGTGACTTGGTGAAGTGGAGGGATACCTGGCGTGAGATGATCTATTACCTTGACATCCAATAATCTCCGTGTTACTATTATTCAAAAAGTAATACTATGTGTTTTGTAAAAGGCGGCCATATGTCAGTTGTGTTTAGATTCGGGATCTCTTTGCCGAAAGATTTGATAGATAAGTTTGATAATCTTATCAGGGAAAAGAAATACACCAACAGGTCTAAGGCCTTTGGGGATTTGATCCGGCAGGAACTTGTCAAGAGGGAATGGAAGGAAGGCAAAGAGATTGCCGGCACTATAACGTTTATTTACGATCATCATAAAAGAGCGCTCCTCAATAAAACCACGGATATTCAGCATGACTTTCAGAAAGTGATCATATCTACTCAGCATATTCATCTGGATCACAATAACGGCCTGGAGATAGTCGCCATTAAGGGAAGCCCCAAAGAGGCGCAGAAATTAACGGACAGCCTGAGATCGATCAAGGGAGTGAAACACGCGACATTAAGCATGTCAAGTACCGGCAGGGGGCTTGGGTAATCGGGAAATAAAAATCGTTAAGAAAAGGCGGAAAATATGGGAAAATTCTGTTCAATGAAAAAGATAGTCAAAAAAGACGGGAAACAGACGGTTGTATGTGACGACATCAGGTCGTATCTGCTTGAAGCTCTCCAGGAGATCCAGGACGGGGAAGGCTTCATCTCGGACGAGAACATGCAGAAGACTGCCGATAAGTTCGGGATACATCCCGTGGAAGTCTATTCCGTGGTCACGTTCTATTCTTTTCTTACGACGGAGAAAAAGGGCAGGAACATCATCCGCGTAAGCAGCTGTATGCCCTGCGTGATGAAGGGGAGTGACGGGATAGTAGAGGCGTTTGAGAAAAAGATCGGCGTCAAATGCGGTGAGACCACCGGTGACGGAAAATTCACGCTGGAAAAGACAGGCTGCATAGGTATGTGCGATAAAGCGCCCGCGGTACTTGTTAATGACGAACTCATCGGACCGGTGGAACCCGGGGATGTGGATAAGATATTGGATAAGTTGAAATAACGATAAAATAAGGGAGACAGGTATTATGTCAAAAAGAGAAGGTCCTGTGGTTTTCAGCGGAATGAAGCCTTTAGCCGGCCTCAGGAAAACTCTGGAGATGAGCGGGGAGGATGTAATAGAGGTAATTAAGTCATCTAATCTGAAAGGAAGGGGCGGGGCGGGCTTCCCTACCGGCATGAAATGGGGTTTTGCGGCTTCTGACAGTGACGAACATAAATATGTCGTATGTAACGCCGATGAAGGCGAGCCGGGAACCTTCAAAGACAGGGTTCTGTTGTCGGAATACCCTTCACTTATGCTGGAAGGCATGGTGATAGCCGGGTACGCGATCGGCGCTGACAAGGGGTATATCTACCTGAGAGGCGAGTACAAGAGCCTGAAGCCGGTGATCGAGAAAGCTATCCGGGAGATGAAGGATAATAAGGCTCTCGGGGAGGATATACTCGGCAAAAAAGGTTTTAATTTTGATATCCAGGTAAAGATGGGGTCGGGAGCCTATGTCTGCGGAGAGGAGACGGCTCTTATAGAATCCATGGAAGGGCAAAGAGGCGAACCGAGGAACAGGCCGCCGTTTCCCGTGAATACCGGTTTTCTGGGATTCCCTACCATCGTCAATAACGTTGAGACCATGTCGACCGTCCCGCATATACTGGTGAAAGGAGCCGACTGGTTCAAGTCTATCGGCACCGAAAAGTCGGCGGGCACCAAATTGTTAAGTGTCTCGGGCGATTGCGCGAAGCCGGGCGTGTATGAAATACCTTTCGGGATCACGGTCGAGGGAGTGCTTAAGATGGCTGGAGCGGATGACACCAAGGCCGTGCAGATAGGGGGGGCTTCGGGCGCTTGTGTGGGAAAAAACGAGTTCGGCAGGAAGATAGCTTTTGAGGACCTGGCGACAGGTGGTTCTTTCATCATATTCAACAGCAGCAGGAAACTGCTGGACATGGTCGAAAATTTCCTCGAGTTCTTCGGGGAGGAATCCTGCGGCCAGTGTACGCCGTGCCGTGAAGGTATACCGGTACTGATAGAAGGTATAGAAGTGATAAAGAAAGGAGAATGTGACAAGAGATACCTTAAGGATCTTTTTTCACTTTGTGAGACGATGCAGTGCTCGTCAAAATGCGGACTGGGCCAGTCGGTTCCTAACGCGTTCATATCGGTGATGGACAAATTCAAGGACGAATATAAGCTTTCCACCAAGATAAGGGAGGAGACGGTGTTCAATGGATAATAAACCTTTCGCGGAAGATACTTCAAGGGCTCCTATAAGCCAGAGGCCCCAGGAGATAGAAGGGGCCGAGGGCGGCGCCCTTGAAACTGTGGTAAAAGTGGTCATAAACGGCGTGGAGGCAATTGTCCCCAAAGGGACGACCATTCTCGATGCGGCGAAGAAGGTGAACATCAAGATACCGACGCTCTGCCAGCATGACGATCTGTGTCTTGCCGGGGTTTGCAGGGTCTGTGTCGTGGATGTCGAGGGTCAGAAGAACCTGCAGGCGTCATGTTCTTACCCGATAACCGAGCCGATAAACGTCAAGACATATACTGAAAGGGTCAGGCGCGCGAGGATGAACATAATACAGCTTTTGCTCAAGAACCATTATGGGGAATGTTATTCATGCGCCAGGAACAATAACTGCGAATTGCAGGCACTGGCCAAGGAATACGGGGTGACCACTTACAAGTTCGGGCACATCGAGAAACCGCGTTACAAGAAAGACCAGTCGAGCTATTCCGTTGAAAGGGACATGGATAAGTGCGTCCTCTGCAGAAGATGTGTGAGGACATGCATAGACCTGCAGGAGGTTGGGGTGCTCGAGGCGGCAAACAGAGGGTCCGGGACGAAGATAGTGACATATTTTGACTTTCCCCTGAACGATGTGATCTGCATTAACTGTGGACAGTGTATTAACAGGTGTCCCACGGGAGCTCTGAAAGCTAAAGATCCGGCGAACGAGATCTGGGACGCGATAGACGACCCGGATAAGCACGTTATACTGCAGACCGCGCCGAGTCCCAGGGCGGCGATTGGAGAGGAATTCGGCTTGCCGGCGGGGACCAGCGTAACCGGGAAGCTCAATACCGCGGCCAAATGGATGGGTTTCGATAAGGTGTTTGACACCAACTTCACGGCCGATCTTACGATAATGGAAGAAGGCACGGAGCTTCTTCTCAGGCTTAAGAAAGCGCTGGTCGACAAGGATAAAAGCGTAAAGCTTCCCCAGTTCACCTCATGTTCCCCCGCATGGGTGAAGTTCATGGAATACTACTACCCGGAGAAGCTCGATTATCTTTCGACAGCGAAGAGCCCCCAGCAGATGCTCGGCGCCGTAATAAAGACCTGGTATGCCGAAAGGAACTCTCTGGACCCGTCTAAAATAGTGAGCGTGGCGCTCATGCCGTGCACTGCCAAGAAGTTCGAGCTTGAAAGGCCCGAGATGAGGGCTTCCGGATACAAGGACGTCGATTATGGGCTTACGACCCGCGAGTTTGCGGGCATGATCAAAAAATGCGGTATTGACCTGCCTAACCTGCAGGATTCGGAATTCGACGATCCCATAGGGATGGGATCGGGGGCGGGTCTGGTTTTCGGCGCCACCGGAGGTGTAATGGAAGCCGCTATAAGGACCGCGTATGAGATTGTCACGGGCGAGCCCGTTCCTTTCAAGAACCTTGATGTTATTCCCGTGAGGGGAATGGAAGGGATACGGACTGCGGAGCTCCCCATAAAAGGCGCGAAAGGCGACTGGGCGTTTCTGGATGGAGTCACATTGAAAGTCATGATGGCGCACGGGACGGCTAACGCAAAAAAGGTGATGGAAATGCTTGAAAGAGGTGAGCTTGATAAATATCATTTTATCGAGATCATGGCCTGTCCCGGCGGGTGCCTGGGAGGAGGAGGCCAGCCAATTCCCACCAACTCCGAGATCAGGGAAGCACGGGCCAAGGCTATCTATGATGAGGACGAGAGCCTGACTATCAGGAAGTCGCACGAGAATCCCGTCATAAAGAAGATATATGAGGAATTTCTCACAGACGGTCCGTGCGGGCATAAAAGCCATGAGCTTCTTCATACGAAATATACGAAAAGAGGCAAGAGGATAGGCATAAAGAAAAAGAAGGGATAATCGCTTAACTCTTATTACCTGCGGTAAGGGGGGCTTCCCCTGAGCCTGCGGGATACCGGGGGTATCGGTCAAGTCGGCATTGAGCAAAATAGAGTAGGAGCCAATATGTTCAAAACGCCAAAATCGATGCGTTTACAGATAGGTCTATTCGGCAGGACAAATGTGGGGAAGTCCTCTTTTTTGAATTATATCACCAGCCAGGATGTTTCCATCACGTCCGCGATCCCGGGCACGACTACTGATGTAGTAGAAAAAGCCATGGAGCTTCTTCCTATAGGCCCGGTTCTTTTTTTGGATACTGCGGGGATCGATGATCGTTCGGAGCTTTCTTCCTTACGCCGTAAAAAGACAGGAAATATATTTGAACGTTCTGATATATTTGTGCTGATCGTTGAAGCGGGAATATGGACCGAGTATGAAGAACAGATTGTTAATGAATCAGGAAAAAACAACACACCGATCATTATCGTGGTCAACAAATCGGATATCAAGCGGCCGGACAATGATTTTATCGACAGGTTAAAACAATATTCCGGGAACGTACTCGTAGTGTCCAGTACGGACAAACAGAACCAGGATTTTGCCATTCATGATTTTAAAAGGAGAATGATCGAGATCGTACCTTCCGATTTTTTAAGCCCGCCTCCTGTTATAGGCGATCTCATGCCTCGAGGAGGTATTGCCGTGTTGATCGTTCCGATAGATAAGGAGGCCCCTAAAGGCAGGATCATACTTCCTCAGGTCCAGACCATACGGGACGCCCTGGATAATGGGCAGATGTCAATTACCGTGAAAGAGACCGAATATGTGCTCGCGCTTAAGAAGCTGAAACAGAAACCTGATCTGGTCGTATGCGATTCGCAGGTGGTAGATAAGATGGTCGCCAATACCCCCGAGGGAGTGAAGTGTACGACCTTTTCCATGCTTTTCGCGAGAATAAAGGGTAATCTGCCCGAGGCAGTGGATTCCTTAGCCGCTATAAAAAAACTTGGTTCGAGAGATAAGGTCTTGATAGCGGAAAGCTGCAGTCACCATCCTATAGAAGATGATATAGGCAGGGTCAAAATACCCCGGTGGCTTGAAGAACATACAGGCAAGCATATATTATTTGAATCCTGCGCCGGGAGGGATTTTCCCGAAACACTTGAAGGATATAAACTTATCATACAATGCGGCGGTTGCATGATCACCAGGAGGGAAATGCTGGCAAGAATTGAAAAAGCGAAAGCTCAAGGCGTGCCGATCACGAATTACGGAGTGTGTATTTCTTTCTTGCGTGGTGTTCTTGAAAGGGTTATTTCGCCGTTCCCCGACGCGGCGGAAAGATTTCACGCGTTGAAAAATACATGCTAAAAGAGAGGAAAACCTGATGGAAAGGACTACCGAACACAGAGAAGCGTGGTTCCGAAAAAGGATTGCACCGGAGCAGATAAATAAATATTTATCGTCTCAGGGAGGAGACTTTATCGATGATGGTCTGATCCTGCGGACTTTGAGGGAGAATAAAAATCCCGATAAACAGCGGGTTCGGGATATCCTGGCCAAGTCCATGGAGATCGAAACGCTTACCCTTGATGAGACGTCGGCGCTTTTGAACGTAAGCGATAAAGAAATCCTCGAAGAGATGCGCCAGACAGCTCTCAAGGTCAAGCTGAAAGTTTATGATAACAGGATCGTTACCTTTGCGCCGCTATACATGGGCAATGAATGTGTGAATAATTGTTTATACTGCGGGTTCCGGCGGGATAACAGCGTGGCTAAACGCAGGGTTCTGTCCATGGAAGAGATACGGAGGGAAGTAGAGGTCTTGGCCGGGCAAATAGGGCATAAGAGACTCATTGTTGTTTACGGTGAACACCCCGAAACCGATATAGGGTACATGGTGGAATCTCTGAAGAATATCTATGATGTAAAAGTCAAGACCCGTAAAGGTTTCGGACAAATACGCCGGGTTAATGTTAACGCCGCTCCCATGCCGGTTGAAGAGCTTCAAAAGCTGCGAGACGCCGGAATAGGGACTTATCAGGTTTTTCAGGAAACGTATCATCATGATACTTACCGGAAACTGCATCCCGAGGATACGTTCAAAGGGCATTACGCCTGGCGTTTATATACCATGCACAGGGCGTTCGAGGCGGGGATCGACGATGTCGGCCTTGGAGCGTTGTTCGGCTTGTATGACTGGCGGTTCGAGGTGATGGGCCTCCTCGCGCATTCCAGGGAACTGGAATCCAGATTTGGGATCGGCCCTCATACTATTTCGTTTCCGCGGCTTGAGCCGGCGGATAACACGTCGTATACGACCCGGTCATCTTATCTGGTCAATGACGAGGATTTTAAGCGGCTGATGGTCGTTATACGTTTAAGTGTTCCTCATACGGGCATGATCATCACAGCCAGGGAAACAGCCAAAATGAGGCGCGACGCGTTTAAGTTCGGTTGTACCCAGACAGACGCTTCGTCTTGTATCGGTGTCGGCGGTTATGGAGAAGGGATGTCGGGGCAGAGAGGGGACAGGCAGCAGTTTTTTCTCGGAGATACGCGTTCGCTCGATGAAGTTATACGGGAGTACGCTGAAATGGGATATATCACTTCATTTTGCACGGCCGGGTATCGCTGTGGCCGCACCGGCGAATGCATAATGAATTTACTCAAGACCGGGCAGGAAGGTATATTTTGCAAGCTCAACGCCATATTGACCTTCAGGGAATGGCTTGATGATTTTGCCTCGCCGGAGACGAAAAAAGAGGGAGAACGCGTTATCGGAAAAGAATTAAACGAGGTAAAAAAGAGGATTCCCGACTTTTATCCAAGGCTGATGGAACAATATGAGAGAACAAAAGTCGGCGAAAGAGATCTTTATTTTTAGCCATGAATAAAAAAGAAATGTTGCGAATACTTGATTCTGACGACCCGCGGTTTATTGATGAGGCATTTAAACACGCCTACCGGGTTAAGCGGGAATATGCGGGCAATAAAGTTTATTTTCGCGGAATAATAGAGTTCAGTAATATCTGCGTTAAAGATTGTTTCTATTGTGGGATAAGAAAAAGTAATAGTACGGTCACGCGTTTTTCCATGCCTGAGGAGGAAATAGTCGAAGCGGCTCTCTTCGCCGACCAGAGCGGGTATGGTTCGATCGTTCTGCAGTCGGGGGAACGTTCAGACGAACTGTTTGTCGATTTTGTGGAAAGCCTGATAAGGAACATTAAGCAAAAGACCGATGGCCGGCTGGGCATAACTTTGTCTCTGGGAGAACAAAGCCCTGATACGTTTCGGCGCTGGTACGCGGCCGGGGCGCATCGCTATCTGTTGAGGATAGAAACTTCGAATAAAGAATTATACGAACGTCTTCACCCGGAGGATCATCTTTATGAGCCGCGGTTGGAATGTCTTGAGGTTTTGAGGCGGATCGGTTATCAGGTCGGAACAGGTGTTATGATAGGTTTGCCATATCAAAGCAATGAGGATTTAGTAAACGATATTTTATTTTTTGAAAGTCATGATATCGACATGATCGGGATGGGGCCTTACATCGTTCAAGAAAACACGCCGCTTGCCGATATTTCTGATTTTAATCCGGAAAGAAACTTCGTGCTTGGCCTTAAAATGATCGCCCTGGCCAGATTACGTCTTAAGGATGTTAACATCGCCGCGACAACTGCTTTACAGGCTTTATATCCGCAGGGGCGTGAAGAAGGGTTAAAGGCCGGCGCGAATATTATTATGCCCAACATTACCCCGGTTAAATACCGCAATTTGTACCAGCTTTACGAAGGAAAACCCTGCCTTGATGAAAACGCGGACGTATATCGATCTTGTCTTGAAAAACGCGTTAGGTCTATAGGTGAAGAAATCGGATATCGCGAGTGGGGTGATTCTCCGCATTTCTTTAAAAGAATCCATTCAAACCTGTCCTTCCCCGAGAGTTCAAGAAAGACGAAATACAGAGTGAAATTGATATAGTATTTTGAAAATTATTTTGATGTCGTAAAATGCGGGTTAAAGGAGTATAATAATGATTACTTGTTGAGCATCCGGCCCTTTCGATACCAAGCAACAGTTTGAACGGGGGCAGGGAGGCAGACCAGTCAAAGGAGAAACATCATGGAGATAAAGACTTCACCCCATCATAGGCAATGCAAGTATCCGCTCTGCACGCAGATCCTCAGTGTTTATAACCATGAAGCCTATTGCCATGTCCATCTCGGCTCGGCTTTCTGGA
>JBDRFA010000023.1:0-14661 GCA_043819235.1 Candidatus Omnitrophota bacterium
GGCTCTTATTCCATCGATCTGGAAGTCGCTAAAACATTTGATGATCGCGGCATGGCATTTATTCACATGGAGGCAGGCCAGGGAGATACGATAGAGGGAGAACTTAGTGTTTTTAGCAACGTTAATAGAGACGCGGGAGACTCAATTGCTCATGTCGATATAACAGAGGCATGGTATGAACAGTATCTCTTTGATAAACAGCTTACTATAACCGGAGGGAAGATAGACGCTACCGGTTATATCGACACTAACGAGTACGCGAATGATGAATGTACGCAGTTCCTGGGGCGTATCTTCCGTAACTCGGCTGTCATAGATTGGCCTGATGACAATGCTTTTGGCGGACGTATTTATATCGCGCCTGAAGCAGTGAACAGTATCGATATTGAAGCTGTTTATATGGATGAAAACGGGGACTGGGAAAATCTTTTTGATAATCCGTTCATAGCGGCACAAGTAAATTTTATGCCGGCGAAAGCATTTAACTATGATGAGGAAATGTGGGCCGGGAATTATCGCGCATATTTTTGGTATAATGGAGCGCCTCATGCAAAGGTAAATGACGCAGACGATTTTGGGCGGGGAAATGTCGGTTGGGGTTTAAGCTGTGATCAGATGATAACGGATGTTTATGGTGTATTTGGACGCTTTGGCTGGGCAGATCCAACGAGGAGCGATCTTGGCTGTGATTGGTCCGCAGGCGGTCAAATGACCGGCCGTTATTGGAATAGGGAAGAAGATGTCGCAGCTATAGCTGTAGGCCAGGCGATCCCCGGTAAAGAATATAAAGATGTAAACGAATTTGACAGAACCGAGACACATCTTGAAGCCTATTACTCTTTTAAAGTAAATGACAATCTTACTTTAACGCCGGATATGCAGGTTATATGGGAACCCAACGGTGGAGGAACAGTTTCGGGTAAAGATAGTGATACCATATTTGTGTATGGTATGAGAGGGCAGGTAGATTTTTAAATGAGACCGGAATTTATGGATGGAATGAACATATTAAACAGCTGATAAAAAGGGAGGTAAAACATGCATATTCCAAATTCGATGTTACAAGGAGCAGTATGTCCTGTTACCGTTTTGGTCGGTACGCTGGGTATTGCTATTGCGGCTTTCAAAGCGTTCTGGTCGGAGCACAAACCAGCCGCCGCAAGATTCGGGGCGATCACAGCTCTTATTTTCGCGGGACAGATGATGAATTTCCCGATAAACGACGGGACTTCAGGACATTTAGTAGGAGGTGTACTTGCGGCAGCCTTACTGGGGACGCCTTTTGGAGTTCTCTCTATAGCTCTTGTCGTAACTATTCAGTGTTTAGTGTTTTCCGATGGGGGTTTTACTGTATTGGGGGCAAATGTTCTGAACATGGCCATACTGGGAGCGGGCTTAGGCGGAGTTATAAACTCCTATCTCGTTAAAAGGTTTTCCGCAAAGCCGTTCCGGTACGCGATAGGTCTCGGCATTACGGCATGGTTATCGGTTATGATGGCTGCTTTGGCGTGCAGCATTGAATTGGCCGTTTCGGGAACGATCGCGTTCCCGAAAGTTATTGGGGCGATGCTGGGTACGCACGCTTTGATCGGAATAGGTGAAGGTTTGATCACAGTAGCAGTATGTTTTGCGCTGGCGGCCGAGCCGATAAAGACTTCACCGAAAAGATCTGTTGCTGTGCCGCTGGTCGCATCCGGTATAATCGCTGCGATGCTGAGTCCTTTTGCAAGCGGATTTCCGGATGGGTTGGAGTGGGTGGCGGAAAAGTACCAATTTTTTCATGAGTCGGCGCCATCTTTTGTAGTTCCGTTGCCTGACTATTCTGTTTCCCGGGTCAGCAACGAAATGATATCCACCGGATTAGCCGGGTTGGCAGGTGTTTTGTTAACTTTCTTTATAGCGTGGGGTGTGGCAAGGATGTTGGTCTCTCCAAGGCATCCGGAAACAATAAAGTAATATGGTATACGGGGTTATGAGTAACGCGTATATTTCAGGCAGGCAGGCGGCCCGAGGGATATTTTTGGGCCGGACGTAGGCGGAATTCACATGATCTATAACAATATCAAAAAAATAGCCGTGGTTTTTCTGCTTTTTACCGCTGTCGGGAGCGGGTTATATTTTGTTACTCTCAAGAGCCCGTTCCTTATGGACGACATAGCCCAGATAGTCGAAAATCCGGACATAAAGAATTTTGACGATCCCGGCATGCTTTTCAAAAAAGGATTCCTGCCTTTAAGCCACGCGGGACAGAAGGACCAGTGGTACAGGCCGCTCCAGGCGTTAAGTTATATGGGCGATTATAAGCTATGGCACCTTAACGCGGCGGGGTATCACG
The DNA here is from genome assembly GCA_043819235.1 of Candidatus Omnitrophota bacterium. Taxonomy (GTDB): domain Bacteria; phylum Omnitrophota; class Gorgyraeia; order Tantalellales; family Tantalellaceae; genus JBDRFA01. The sequence continues at coordinate 2,336 of JBDRFA010000023.1, forward strand.
CTACCTGCATCGCTTTACACATCTTAAACGCTTTTCTGGTTTTTTCTTTTCTCCGGATCCTTTCCAGGGACTGGTTCGTATCGGTATTGAGCGGGCTGATATTTCTTGTGCACCCGGTCAATACCGAAGCGGTAAACTATATCTCAAGCAGAGGGGACCCTATGCTTGTTTTTTTTATTTTGCCGGGCCTTATGTGTTGGGGCGCGGCGCTGGAAAAAAAGAACGGGTTCGCGTATATTTGCGCGCTCTTGTTCTTCGCCCTGGCGCTGCTTTGCAAGGAAACGGCGGTGATCTTTCCCGTCCTGGCGGCGCTTTATTATTTCTTCGTATACAAAAAGGCCGCGAAGATCGAGCGTTCCGCGGTTCTGGGTTTCGCGGGGTTTCTGGCCGGCCTGGCGGCATATTTTATCCTGCGGGAACGCCTGCCGATACTGCATATAGGGGATGTTGTTTATAACGTGCCCGTCATGGAACGAGTGGCCGACTTCATAAGGATGATGGGGGTTTATCTTTCAATTCTCGTATGGCCCGTCGGGCTGAATATATGCAGGGCGTTGCCGCCGGTCTCCGCGGGGATAGACCCGTTTTTCCTCTCCGGGATACTGGCCCTGGCCGGACTTTTATTCCTTGCGATAAAGGCCTGGCGGGAGGGCGGTGACAGGAAGAATATTTTCTTTGTGGGATGGTTCTTTGCGGCGTTCCTGCCGACATCCGGGCTTCTTATCCCTACCACGTCGGTCGCCGCGGAAAGGTACATGTACCTTCCGGCGATCGCGTTGTTTTATCTTTTTGCCGCAGAGATAAAAAGACTTGCCGGCATAAAAAGGATAAGGACTGCCGTCCTGGCGGGGACCGTTATGCTTATCTGTTTTTTCTCAGCCGCCGCGTATGTCCGGAATACGGAATGGACGGACCCCATAAAATTCTATTCGTCCAGCATCGAAAGGAACCCCGGGAGCATTTACCGCAGCGACCTGGCGAAAGAATATTCCAATATCGGAGCATACGGGAAAGCCCTTGCGCTTTACGAAGAGGTGGTAAAACAAGGGCAAACCCCGGAAATGACCTGCGTGGCTTTAAATAATATTGGTAACATTTATCAGCAGATGGGAATGCTAGATAAGTCTGAAGAGGCTTTTAAAAACATACTGGATGTTAATCCCGGGTATGCCCGCGCCTATATCGGGCTGGGTAATGTTTATTTCGCCAAAAAGCTCTACGGGAAAGCCATCTATGAGTATAATAAAGTAATTGAAAAGGGGGGACATCACCCCGGGGCGTATTTGAACATGGGGATATGCCATGAACTCATGCAGGACCGGGATGCCGCCGTAAAAAGTTATCAGAACGCGATACAAATGGACCCGAGTTTTATACCCCCGTACGGAAAACTGGCGGGTATCTATATCCGGCAGAATAACCTCAAAGAGGCGGAACGTATATTGAAACAGTCCCTTCAGATCAACCCGCATAATCCGCGGGACAGGTTTTTTCTCGGGAACGTTTATAAGATGAAAGGGGATATCGCCGGGGCCGAAGCTTCTTATAGAACCGCGCTTGAGGCGGCCCCTGACGCAGTCCCCGTGCTTATTGAACTCGGCCGTATTTACATGGAAAAGGGCGACACGGAAGGGGCCCGCCGGATATATGAAAAGGTTCTCATGATAAACCCCGGCAACGAAGAAGCCCGTAACGCGATGAACCTCTCCGGGGCAAGGCGGCAGGAGCGGCAATAAGAAACCGTATTATAACGAATAGCATATTCTCAGAAAGGTTTCAGTCCTGTTTTTATTTTACTTTCATGTGAGTATATGCGGGGGGGAAGATGGGCAAAAAAGTTTTGGTGGTATCGGCCCGGAAAGAGGCGGAAAATATTTACAGTGTACTTGATCCGCTGGGCGTGGTTATAAAAATATTTACTGACGCCGGCAGTTTGAAGGACGTCTCCGGGCTAAGGGGGATAGATGTCGTGATCCTGGAAGAAAAGATATATTCCGGGATTAAAGAAAGCCGCAAAAAAAAGCTGTTCGATATACTGAAAAGGTCAAAAAAGAAATTCATGGTAGTTTCTTCCAGGAAAGCCCTTTCCGCGGTGATAGAGGCGAGGGACCTGGGGGCGGCGGATTTCATATGCAGCCCGTACCATCACAGGGAATTTATCGCCCGGTTCAACGCGGTGGCCTACGGAAAAAAAAGGATAACGTGCCTGGGGGGAGGGACGGGGCTCTTTCACATACTTATGGGTTTCAAGGAGATCCCGGACACGCTTCTCACGTCGGTTGTCAGCATGACGGACGACGGCGGAAGCTCGGGAAAACTTAAGGCTTCGTTCGGTATCCTGCCTCCGGGAGATATAAGAAGAAGCCTGGTAGCGCTGTCGGATGCCCCGGAAATCATGAACCAGTTGATGAAGTACCGTTTCCAGAGGGGAGGGCATTTTGTCGGGCACAGCGTCGGGAATCTTTTTCTTGCCGCGCTTGCCGAAATTACCGGGTCTTTTCCCGAAGCGGTAAAAATGATCAGCGATGTCCTGAATGTCAGGGGGATAGTCCTGCCGGTAACGGACACGCAGACTACCTTATGCGCCAGTTTTGAGGATGGGACCGTGATAAAGGGCGAGAGTAAGATAGATTCGAGCGAGGGAAAACATCCTGACCTGCGCATCCGGGACATATGGCATGAGCCGGAAACTAAATGTACGATCGACGCGTTCGCGGCTATTATCAATTCCGATATAGTTACTATCGGCCCGGGCGATCTTTTTACAAGCGTATCGACGAATCTGGTGGTGAAGGATATCCGGAAGGCCGTATCCGGGACAAAAGCCCTGAAGGTCTATATATGTAATCTTATGACCAAACCGGGAGAAACCTCCAACTGCGACGTTTATGACCATGTGAGCGCCATAATAAAATATCTGGGAGAGGATTCGCTGGATCACGTTATCATTTCCAACACAAAACTTTCAGCCGGGGCGATAAGCGAATACGCGTTGAAGAAACAGTATCCGGTGGAAACAGGGTCCATTGAGCGGCTTCGCGGCATAACAAAGGCAAAGATCATACTTGCGGATGTCGGGCACGCTACGGAACTTGTAAGGCATGAGAGCGAAAAGATCAAAAACCAGATATGGAGGCTTCTCCGGGCACGATAGCTGGATATTTATTGACATAATTTATAACTGTGATATAATGGATGCGTTAGAATTAGAAAAGCTTAGAAACGTTTAGAAGAAGATAAGAAGAGAGACAAACCATACCGGAGGCGGCAGAATAAAACTGATATCGACTCTTACTACTTGATCCATGCAAAATGGATTTATTAAAAGATTTATTTCCAGAGGAGATGAATATTTTAGAAAGGAGGTGAGAGATGAAGGTTTTAATGCGAATCGACCGGTTGAACAAAGAATACGTCCTTCTGGAAATTTCTGATAAGGGAGCGGGGTGTCGTATCCGAAAGTTGGTGGATAAAGGGCATATCGGCAGATCTAAGGATCTTGCTTTATCCGAAGGTGATTTTCTGGGAGTTTTTACCGAAGAAGATATAAATGAAACGGAGCCCGATCTGATCATTCCGGAAGAGGGTATGGCTAGTTGTTGAGTTATAGCGTAATATCCGGATCCAACGGGTTTCCCTGCGGCCATTTCTTTCGTGTTTCCGGCAGCTTGAAGGGCAATTTATGAAAAGGGATATAAGGGATCTGACTTTCCGGGAATTAGAAGGGGAGATAATACGGATGGGTGAGGGCGCCCATCGGGCAAGGCAGATATTTCTGTGGATAAACCGTAAAGGCGCCGGGACGTTCAGCGTGATGACGGACCTTCCGAAAAGCCTGATAAAAAAACTCGAGAAATGGTTTGTCGTCGGGGGGGCCGAATGCGTTAAACGTGTCAGGTCAAAGGACGGCACGGAAAAGTTCTTGTGGCGGCTGAAAGACGGGAAGCATATAGAGTCTGTCCTTATAAAGGAAAAGAACAGGCATACCGTGTGCGTATCTACGCAGGTCGGGTGCAGGTTCAGGTGCCCATTCTGCGCCAGCGGCACGCGGGGCTTTTTCCGAGACCTTACGGTTTCGGAGATCGTGGGCCAGGTTACGGAAACGGCGAAGCTGTGCGGGCTTCGCGTGACCAACGTCGTTTTTATGGGGATGGGCGAGCCGCTGGATAACTATGATAACCTTGTGAACGCGGTCAGGACTATCAATAACCCCGAAGGGCCGGGGATCGGGGCCCGTAAGATCACCGTCTCAACGTGCGGGATCGTTCCGGGGATACGAAAGCTGAAAGAGCTTGGGCTGCAGGTGGAATTATCGGTATCCCTGCACGCGGTGTATGACAGTTTAAGGGATGAACTTGTCCCGGTCAATAAAAAATATCCCTTGAAAGAGCTGCTATCCGCCTGCAGGGAATATTACGAGGAAACCGGCAGAGAGGTCACGCTGGAATATACGGTCATAGAAGGTAAGAACGATTCGGCGCGGGAAGCGGCCACCCTCGCGGCGATAGCCCGCGGGCTGAACGCGAAAATAAATCTGATAAAATGCAGCGAGACAGGCGGAGAACCGGGGCGCGTTACCGGCAGGGAGAGTATCAGGCTTTTTCGGGAACGGCTCCTGGCTAAAAGGGCGAAAGTCACGATAAGAAAATCCCGCGGAGCCGATATATTGGCCGCCTGCGGCCAGCTGGCGGGAAAAGAACATGAAATATAAGTTAGTAGTGTTCGACATAGACGGTACGATCACCAGGCACGTATCCAGCTGGAGGTATATACATGAGAAGCTGGGGCTGTGGGATATACTGGCAAGGAAATATCAGCAGCAGTTCCTGGCCGGGAAGATAAGCTACAGAAGGTTCTGCGAACTTGACGCGGCTCACTGGAAGGGGATAGAAACAAAAAGGGTCGAGGATATTTTTAAGCGCGTAAAATATTCGAAAAACGCCCGGAGGGCGATAAAGCGGCTTAAAGATATGGGGTTCAAGCTTGCGGCGGTCTCGACGGGACTGCAGTTCATTGCGGACCGTATAAAAAAGGAACTGGGCTTTGATCTTGTAATAGGCAACAGGCTGAATACGCGCGGCGGCAGGTTGACCGGAGGGGTCACTATTAACATAAGCCATGGAGCCAAGGGAAAGACCGTCAGGAATATCCTCAAAAGGTTCGATGTAAAACCACGGGAGATCATAGCGGTCGGCGACAGCGAAGGGGATATCCCTATGATACGCCATGCGGGATATTCCATAGCGTTTAATTCCTCCAGCGAAAAGTTGTCCAGAATGGCGGATCATGTCTGCGGTTCAGATGATTTCATGGAAGTTTATGAAAAGATCCGGGCCATAAGCGGCCAGCCAGGATAAAAAAAAACAGCCATTTTTGGCTGTTTTTTAGTGAGCTTTTCTTTTACCTTTTATCATTTTTGTAAAGGAGGAGAGAAAAGCTCGAAAAGACCCAAGACCTTTTAAAGAACAGTGCCTCCTTAAACACCTCAAGTATATCATAAAATAATCAAAAGTCAAATAATTAAGCGAAAAAAAACTCTCCTTTAATTTGGTCCCTGCTTTTCCGCCAGAGGCGGGCAAATGGGCCAGTCTTTGTGGCACGGGTCATAAGGGGTATGTAGGGGCACGGCGCGCCGTGCCCCTACTGGGGACAAGCGGGATGACAATTCTCTGTCATCCCGAGCGGAGCCCTGGAGGGGCGGAGTCGAGGGATCTAACTTCTAGAACCTGTTAAGGCACAACCCGGTTGATTGTAACGGCTCGCGAAAAATTGCCATAAGAATAGTGGTAATGTATACTAAATATATAAGGTGAAATATAAATAAAATGCATATTTTTATTAGAGGTGTCGACCGATGATCTGGCTTATCGTTTCAAATCTGATAACGCTTCTTATAGCCGTTTATTTAGCGGTTTCCATATCCCGTCGCATGGAAGGATGCAGGATAGCTCGCCGCCTTCTTGAGAGCCTGAACATAGGATACTGCAGGTTAAGGCGCAGGGATGGGGTCATATTAGCGGCGAATAACGGGTTTGCCGGTATGCTGGAACTGGACATCAGCGAAAAAAACATTACGGGCAGGTCTTTAAGCGAGCTTATCATTTACGCGGAAGACGAAGAAAAGATAAGGGAACTGGTGAAGTCGAAAGGGGAACTCAGGGATTATGAGTATCATTATAAGACGCTCAAAGGTAAGGACAAATGCGCCCGGTATAACGCGTTCCTTGGAAAAAGCCCCGGCGGGGAAGATATCATCGAGATACTGGTAGAGGATATGACGGAAGAAAAAACGGCATACGAAAAAATGAGGGGATCTCAGGAAAGGTATGAGAAACTTTTCCGGAATTCGGGGGACATGGTCATTATCTGCGGGTTAAGCAATTTTATCATCGAAGAGGTTAACCCGATCACGGAAGTCATTACGGGTTTTTCGGCCGGGGAACTGGCGGGAAAGCCTTTTTCCGGCCTTTTTCATCCTTCCCATCGGAAGGGGCTGCTGGGCATACAGCGGGACCTTTTGTTCAAGGGGGCCTCCAGGTGGGAGACGGTGATGGTATGTAAGAATGGGACCTACAAGGAAGCTATCATGACCCTGAGCCTGGTCGAGATAGATGACGACAGGGTGGTCATGGCGGTGGGGAAGGATGTGACGGCGCTGTTCGGGGAAAGGGAAGAACAGGCGCGCAGGCAGAAAGAGATGGAGGATTTCTGGAAAGCCGCGGTAAAAAGGGAAGAAAGGATGAAAGATCTGAGGCAGGAACTGGAAAGGACGAAACAGCAAATAAGGATCATGGAAGAAAAAAATGGCACGCGAAACAAACCGTGAAACAAACATGCCCGCTTCCTGTCTGAGGACGGATTACCATTTGAACCTGGTGATAACGTCTTTCAAGATACGCATCTTTAATATTCTCGTTGTTCTGGCCGGGGCCCATGTCATAAGGGACGTTTTCGGCGTGGCGGTGCCCGCGGCGGCCATGTCGGCATTTTACGCGTGGCTCCTGACATGTTCCGTCTACCTTGCCCTTTTCAGCGCCGGTTTTTTCAGGACGGATAAGGCTGTAGCCAGCTTCCATTTCAGCTATTATTTTTTCGGGGTATCGTATGTGACGATGCTGGTACATTACCTCGGGGGGGCCGAAGGCATAACGTTCTTTCTGTATTTTCTTGAGATCATCTACGCGAACGTGCTTATGCGTCGGCTGAAAGGCGCGCTGATCACGGTCTTTGTCAGCATATGCTACTGTTCCCTTTTGATGATGCAAAATAAAGGCATCATCCCGCAACAGAATATATTTTTTCTGAACAGCGTGCCGCAGGAACGGTCCGGGAGCATTTTTTTCATAAACGGCGTGTTCATCGGTACGCTGTTCTTTCTTATGGCATACAGCGTAGGGTTGTTCGCCAAGATGAAAACGGACAGGGAAAAGCGCCTTATAGAATCCACTAGCCGTTACGAGACAAAAAGCAGGCAGCTTGAGAAGACCACCCGTATCTTGCGGAAGAAGATAGCGGAGAACAAATATCTGAAAAGGGCCGCTATGGGGTATATAGAGAAGAAAGAATATGAGCTCGAGCTGAGCAGGAAAGACCTCGAAGAACAGATCGATAAGCTCAGAAAGACCCAGAAATCGATGGTTTTCATGATAGAGGACCTTAACTCGATGAGCGAACAGTTGAAAGAAAGCCGTGACCATCTTGAAGATAAAGTAAGGGAGAGGACGGATGAACTCCTGAGTATCAGCGGGAAGCTCCACAGGAGCGAACGGCTGGCCTTTCTCGGCAAACTTTCGGGCAGTGTGACCCATGAACTCCGCAACCCGCTTGCCGTTCTCAAGAATACGGCATATTGCATAAGAAAAAAGATACAGGGCAAGACCGATGAGAAGGGCCTGAAGTATATTGATATCATGGAGAAAGAGATAACGCGCATAGATTCGATCATCGACGATATAATGGGATTTGCCAGGACGCAGGCCCCCCTCCTGGAAGAGACCGACGTAAAGGATCTGATGACAAGCGCCGTCGACGCGGTCGATGTCCCGGAAATGGTGGAGATAAAAGAGGAGTTCCGGAAAGTGCCCGTGATCAAGGTGGACAGGGAGCAGGTGAAACATGCTATAATGAACATAGTTAACAACGCGATAATAGCGATGAACGGGAACGGTACGCTGACGATACGGGCCTTTAAAAAGGACGAGTACGTGTGCATGGAAATAGAAGATACCGGCCCGGGCATCCCTCCCGACCAGAGGGCGCTTGTTTTTGAGCCGTTGTTCAGCAGTAAGCCCAAAGGCACGGGCCTGGGACTGCCCATAGCTAAAATGATGGTCGAGAACCAGGACGGGTATATGGACTTTGAAAGCAGACTGGGAGTAGGGACTGTATTTAAAATATTCCTGCCGGCGGGCGGGGAAACGCGGGAGAAAAAAATTGGCTGATGAAAAGAAAAAAATAGTTATCGCGGACGATAACAGGGACCTGTGCGCCGTAATAAAGGCGATCCTTGAGGGAGAAGGGTACATGGTGGACTCTGTGCACGACGGTTTCGCGTTGATAGCGTACCTTAAAGAGACCCAGGATGTGGATGTGGTAATACTGGACCTTATCATGCCGGAAAAGGGCGGGATAAGTATTTTTAACACGGTACGGTCCGTTTCTCCCGTTTCAAAGATAATTATCTACACGGGATATACCAGTTATAAGAATTCCGTATTTGCCAGAGAAGCTGACGCGTTCATATGCAAGACCGACGGGGCCGAAAAGATACTCAAAACTATCCGGAGCCTTCTCGAGTGACGCGCGCTTTAAGCCGCGGCGGCGCTTTTGCCGGCAAGGTGCCCCGTAGAAAACGCCGCCTGGAGATTGAACCCGCCCGTATCCGCGTCTATATCCAGGATCTCTCCCGCGAAATACAGGCCTTTGACGAGGCGGGACGCCATGGTCCGGGGGTCGACGTCTTTTAATGAGACTCCGCCTTTTGTTATCATCGCTTTCTCTATCGGCCCTGTCCGGGAGATATCCAGGCGGAAACTTTTGCAGAGCGCGGTCAGCTGTTTTCGTTCTTTCTGTGTAAGTTGATTTGTCCTCTTGTCCCTGTCGATCGACGAAAGATCGAGGAAAAGCTCCGCGAGCCGTTCCGGTAAAAAGTTCCTTAAAGAGTTCTTAACGCTCTTTTTCGCGTCCATCCCGGGCGATTTTATGAAGATACGGTCCAGCTCCTCAAGCGGCAGGCCGGGCATAAGGTCAAGTTCCACATATACAGTTTTATTTTCATCGAGAAGGCCGGATATCCTGCCGCTTGAGGTGAGAGCCAGCGGCCCCGATATCCCGCCAGCGGTGAACAGGATGTCTCCCGTTCCCGCAACCGCCTTATTTTTCCCGGAACAGATCTTTAAGGACACGTCAGACAGGGCCAGGCCTTCCAGCTTTTTCACGAAGGGCTGGGAGGCATAAAGAGGGACAAGCCCCGGCCTTTGCGGGACTATACGGTGGCCCAGCCCGCGCGCTATTTCAAAACCATCTCCGGTGGACCCGGTAGCGCCGTAAGAGAGCCCTCCCGTTGCCAGTATCACACTGCCGCATTTTATGGTTTCTCCGCAAGCCAGGATGACGCCGCGTACCCGGGAATCTTTTACGATAATGTCTTTTACGCGGGAGGAATAAAGCACGGCCACTTTGTTCGCGGCCAGTTCTTTTTTCAGGGCAGCAAGAACGCTGGACGCTTTATTGTCCGCCGGGAATACGCGCCGCAGTTCTTCGGTCCTGAACTCCAATCCCCGTTCTTTGAAAAAACCCAAAAGGTCCGTATTGAAGAATTCCCTGAAAGCGTCGCGCAGGAACTGCCCGTTCTTCCCGAATTTCCCGATAAAATCGTCCAGGCCGCACATGTTCGTGATGTTACAGCGGCCGTTGCCCGTCAAAAGAAGCTTCCTGCCCGCCTGAGCGTTACGCTCGATAAGGATAACCCCGCGGCTGTCCCTGCCCGCCCGTATCCCCGCCATCATCCCCGCCGGCCCCCCGCCGACAATAACTATTTTAACGTTTTTCATAGGAACCATTCTTTGTCATCGGAACCATTCATTCTTTGTCATCCCGAGCGAAGTGCCTGCGAAGTCCCGCCTGTCCCGAGAGCGAAGCCGAGGGGAGCAAAGCGAGGGGAAAGGCACGAAGTCGAGGGATCTAACGCAAGCGAACATGTCAACTAAAAGACCACAGCCGCTGAAGCGGCTGTGGTCTAAGTCTCAGTGGCGGAGAGGGTGAGATTCGAACTCACGGTCGCCAAAGGCGACAACGGTTTTCGAGACCGCCGCATTCGACCACTCTGCCACCTCTCCGCGCGAATTTCGCTCTTTAAATCCGCAAAGCCCCCCCCTCGAAGGGGGCGGTCCAACCTCCAACCTCTAACCTCTAACCTCTAATATCTATTCTTTATTCTCTATATCTATGCAACGGCCTCAACACCCCGGATCATGTAACTCCCGAACCTGTCGTATTTTAGCAGAAGTCTGGAATTTTCTCCAGTTTTTTGTCGTCCGGACAGGGTATTTCCGTAAAGGGCGCGGACACAATGGATAGTGTAACATATTATGGGCACTTTCCCCGGTGTCATCCCGACCGATTATGATTACTTTCTCCGGTGTCATCCCGACCGAACGAAGTGAGTGGAGGGATCCAATGAAAACCCGTGACAAATCGCGGGTATGTATGTAAAATGATTAAAAAAGAGGGCGGGTGATGATATCATGGGAGAAATATTGTCCTACAGGAAAGAATCAGGCGCTTGTATCCTTACTTTTTTGTTCAACGAGCTCAACCTCGAGCAAAGAGATCAGTTGAAAAAAGAATTAAGTAAGCTGATCGGCGCGGGAGAGACCAGGTTTATCCTCAACCTCTCAAAAGTCGGTTTCATGTCTTCGCTGGTGATAGCGAACATCGTGTTCTTCACTAAAGAAGTGCGAGAAAGGAAAGGGGTCCTAAAACTCTGCAACCTGTCCCCGGAAGCGTTAGGCATACTGGCGATCACGCATCTCGACAAGATCTTTGAGATATACGATACGGAACATGACGCCCTGGAAAGCCTGAGGAGCATTCCCCGGTGATCCGGAAATGTCCTGGAACAGAGAATAGATATTAGAAATTAGAGATTAGACCGCCCCCTTCGGGGGCTTTGCGAATTTAAAGAGCGAAATTCGCGCGGAGAGGTGGCTGAGCGGTCTAAGGCGCGCGCTTGGAAAGCGTGTGTACTGCAAGGTACCCAGGGTTCGAATCCCTGCCTCTCCGCCATAAAAAAACAGGGACAGATCACGCGCGGATTTACCGCTCGATTCTGTCCCTGTTTTTTTATGGCTTCTGCAATTCGATTTCATCGAATTGCAGGTGTCTTTGCTCGTCGATTTTCAGGGAAACGTGTTCCCCTGAAAACCTCCTTACAAATCCACGGAGAGGCCGGGGAACCTTCCGGGCGTGCTCCGTGGGCGTGCACGGTTTCCCTGCCTTCGATATAGTTACAGTTTTTGACAGTATATTCTCATCGTCATTCCCGCGGAACCGAAGGGTTCCCGTAATAAAAAGTAAATAAATGTAGGGGCACGGCGCGCCGTGCCCTGCATCCCCCTCTTCCATCACAACATTGAAATTCCTAGACATTAAATCAGCCAGGCAAGAAAAAAAATTCTTTCAATCTGGATCGATTGTAGCGGGCTTTAGACGGTACTACCTGGCGTAGACTGGAGTTTTAGTTTTAAGGGGTGGCGGATATAATTGAGCGGTTGGAGGGCAAAAAGAGGCCCGGGCACTTACCCGGGCTCCTTTGAAACGGGGCATACTCCTTTCGTTTTCCCGTTTTATTTATGAGAACGTTTTAAACGGCTTAATCCAAAACTCAAGATCACTCCGAGGAAAGGTATCGCTCCCGCCGGCAGTTCCGGCACTGCGCCGCCGAGCGGCTCACCGACACCCGATCCCAGTTTTATAAAGTTTTTTCCTTCGTAGATATAGGCAGTCCCTATGTCATACCCGGTATCCCCAGGAAGCGCGTCGGGGTAGTACTGCCACTCCGTACCGGCTATCGTGATATTCTCCGGGTTTAATCCGTCCTTACCGTCCGCGTAAAGCTGGGATAACAGTTCGATCTCTGCCGTTGTATATCCGAGGCCAAAAGTCGTATTTATCCCGCCACTCAAACCTTCAAAACCCTGCACACTTATGTTATATAAAGAGCTTATTTCATTCGCGTCCAACGCCCTGTCCCAGATAGCGACGTCGTCGAGGGTGCCGTGGAAATAATCATTCGTAAAGCAGCCGCTTGCTAAATAGAGCGGATA
>JBDRFA010000024.1:0-2314 GCA_043819235.1 Candidatus Omnitrophota bacterium
ATCCCCCAGCGCCTTGCGCGGATCCTTGACAAGAACGATCTTTTCTTTTATACCGGACGAGAGGCCCGCGGGAGCGTGCTCGCACACCACACCCGCTGCCCCTCTCTCAAGGGCTTCCCGGATATATTCGTGCCCGTCATGGACCGTACCCTTTATGGCCACAAAAATATCGCCGCTTCTGACCTTACGGGAATCAGTTTCGAGACGTCCCCGGTAAAGTCCCGGATCTCCCCCCATAATATCCATGATATTTTTCATATCCCACGCTTCCGTGTTTATACCCAGGGTGTAAGGGCGGGCCTTGTGCCCGCCCTATTGTCGTTTTTGATACCCGTTCCATTGTTCAGTGCGGCGCAAAGATCGGGTTAATTCGATGTCATGTACTGTAATGTGCGCTCCGCTATCCTCCGGAACGCCGGCGCAGCGACGGTTCCCCCGAAATGGATCGGCTGTGGATCCCGGGCGGTCACTACAATGCTCACCAGCGGCTGGTCCATCGGGGCGAACCCGATGAATGTCGCGTAATATTTGTTCGCGTAATACCCGCCGGACGGGTTCACCATCTGCGCCGTTCCGGTCTTTCCGCATGCGTCATAAAGCTTTGACCCGGCCTGCTTGCCCGTACCGTCGGTAACTACGCGCCGTAATACCTTCTTCATTTTTTCGCAGGTTTCTTTATCCAATACCCTGCGCTTCAGCGAAGGTTGGAACTGCTTATGCACAACCCCTTCCCAGGTAGTTATGCGGTCGACAACGTACGGTTTGACGAACTCTCCCCCGTTCGCGATAACGTTTATCGCCGATGCCAGCTGTATAGTCGTGACGGCGATACCCTGCCCGATAGGAATAGTACTGATATCGCTGCCCGACCATGTCCCGGGCGGCCTTGAAATGCCGCTGACCTCGCCCGGCACATCTATGCCTGTTCCCTCCCCGAAACCGAAACTTTTAATATACTCGTAAATTTTCTCTTTTCCAAGGGCCTGGGCTATTTTGACCGTGCCGATATTGCTTGACTTCGCTATGACGTCCTGGAAAGAAAGTTTTCCATACGGATGAAAATCATGCAATATCCGGCCTCCGACCCTGTATTCGCCGTTCTCACAATAGATCTCATCCTCCAGAGCGTATACTCCCTCGTTCAGGGCCGCGCTCGCCGCCACTATCTTGAATACGCTGCCCGGCTCATAAACGTCCGCTACGGCGCTATTCTTCATCGCGAGGCGGGGAGCCCGGAAAGCCTCGTTAAGGTTATAATCCGGATAATTGGCCATCGCAAGAACGCGGCCCGAAAAAGGCTCCATCACCACGACCATCGCGCCGGAAGCATGGAATTTTTCCACCATATCCCTTATTTCCTCTTCCACGATATACTGGATAACACTGTCTATGGTCAAAACAAGGTTATACCCGTTTTGCGCGGGGATAGAATCCTTTTCGTTGAACAGAACGGTCCGCCTTTTAGCGTCCCTTGTTATGCTCCGCCACCCCGGCGTGCCCGCAAGCTCCTTATTGAAAGTCATTTCAAGGCCTTCAAGCCCGTTATTGTCGAGGCCCGCGAACCCGATGACATGGGCGGCCATATTATCATTGGAATATTTCCTCTTACTTTCATGCTTCAGGAAAACCCCTTCCAGGTTCATATCTTTTATCTTCTTCGCCGTTTCATCGTCTATTTTGCGTTTTATCCATACGAAACCTTTATCCTGCCGTAGCTTTTCCGAAAGGTCCTCTTCCTTTATATCAAGGGCTTCCGAAAGTTTCCGCACGACATTATCCCTGTCTTTTATTCCGCCGGGATCGCAAAAAACGCTCTGGGCATCGAGATTGACCGCCAGGGGTTCCATGTATTTGTCGAAAATAGTACCCCGGCGCGGCTCAAGCATAAAAGCCGTATTATGCTGTCTTTTCGCTATCTCGGAAAATCTCTGCCAGTTGAACACCTGCAGCCATAGCAGCCTGACAAACAATAGCGAAAAAAGCGCCATCAGGAAAAAGAACACAACATATTGACGCGCCCTTACCATTCGCCGCTCCTGAACTTAGCCCGCCTTTGGCGGGAACTTTCTTTCGTCGCTCGTCGCTTGTCTCACGTCTCTCGTTGATACGATACGCTATGCGCTAAAACCCGCCGTGCGCTTTGCGCAACTTCAACGACATGAACAGGCATTATAAGAGCGGGGGAAGGGTTTGGAGTGAATTGCGATTTTTAGCCAAATCCCGTATTTTTTTTGGGCACCCAAAACCGGACGAGGTTTTGGGCGCGAGGACTGTTTGAGCCCGCCAGAGGCGGGCGAGTTCCGCAGCGCCAAAA
>JBDRFA010000025.1:0-9051 GCA_043819235.1 Candidatus Omnitrophota bacterium
ATATAGCGCTTCTTGTTCCCGTCACGGAGTTCTACCGCCTCGTGTTCCCCGGTAGAGGCCCCGCTGGGCACGGCCGCCCTGCCGAACGAACCGTCTGCGAGTATAACATCGACCTCCACGGTGGGATTTCCTCTTGAATCCAGTATTTCACGACCTGTGATCTTTTTGATCTTAGTTGACATGTTTTTCCTTCCTCCTTAGAGATTTGCAGGGCCTGTTGCAGGGCCCTACAGGTTTGATTTGATACGTACTTTACGGCCGTCTATGCCGTCTATCTTGAGGCGGCCTTCCGCGAAAAGGCGTACAGCTTCCGGGTATAATTTGTGTTCCACCGCGTGTATCTTTTTTTCGAGGGACTTAAGCGTGTCCTCTTCGTCCACCGGCACACAGGACTGGAGCGCGACCGGGCCGGCATCAAGTTCTCCGGTAACGAAATGAACCGTTACGCCGGTCATCTTCACCCCGTATTCAAACGCGTCTTTTATGCCGTGGGCGCCCTTGAACGAGGGAAGCAGTGTCGGATGGATATTCAATATGCGCCCGCCGTACGTCTCCAGGAACAGGTCGCTCAGTATGCGCATGAACCCCGCAAGCACAACAAGCCCGATATTGTCTTCTTTAAGGCGCCTTAAGACCGTCTTGTCATATTCCTCCCGGGAGGTGTGCCCCCCGGGCTCCAAGACGAACGTCCTTATCCCGGCCTTTCTCGCGCGTTCCAGCGCAAAAGCCCCGGGGCGATCGCTCACGACGAGAGTTATCCTGCCCCCGGCAAGGCCCCCTCTTTCGCCCTCGTCAATAAGCGCCTGCAGATTGCTCCCGTTCCCCGAAACAAACACCGCTATATTCATCCGCCGCTCCTTACAGCTTAAAGCTTACAGCTTAAAGCTTTTTTATCACCTTCGTCGGGCACTTCCCCGCCAGGAAGGAAACTTTCTCCTGATCCTGCTGTTTCGTATGATCCGCGCGGGAAAGGTTATCCTCCAATTTAAAGAACCCTTCGGGCGCCAATTTGACGCATATACCGCAGGCTATACATCCTACGCCGCAGATCTGTCTTACCCTCAAGGCGCCGTCATGCGAATTGCACGCGACATAAAAAAGCCCGTCGTATTTTTTTTCCTCAAGGCTTATGATCTTCCTGGGACAGGCCGCGGCGCACTTGCCGCATCCGGTGCATTTATCCGGGATAACCACGGGCAGGGCGTTTTGCATGACCAGGGCCCCGAAAGGACAGGCCGAGACGCAATCCCCGAACCCCATGCACCCGTATTCACATTCCATCCCGCCGCCGAAATCGAATTGTGCCGCGCCGCAGGTACGCACCCCCCTGTAATCCGCCGCCGGTTCCTTGTTCTCGGCCCCGGCCGCGCAATGTACAAGCGGCAGCCTGGGATGCGTCGCGCCGCCTTTCATGCCCGTTACCTCGTATAATTTTTCCCTTGTTTCTTCATCGACCACACGGCATTTACCCGGGTCCGCGCCCTCGGCCGCGATATGTTCGGCGAAATCATGACAGCTCAAAAATCCGCACGCCCCGCAATTAACGCCCGGCAGAAGATGGTTTATCTCATCCACCCTGGGGTCCTCTTCCACTTTCAGTTTTTTATCCGCGAAAGCCAGGATCGCGGAAAACACGAACGCCAAAGCGGCCATGCTGGATACCGACGCTATCATTAAACTGTCCATATTGTCCTCTGGTGCTTGAACTTAGATCCCTCGACTCCGCCCCTCCGGGGCTCCGCTCGGGATGACAAAACATTGTGATGGAATCGTTCACTATGCTCCGTACGGGGAGGATCCACACCGGGCGGAGGGGCCCCGGTAGGAGCATAGTGAACGGTTCCATTCGGTCATCGGACTTGAAATAACAATATCTGTCAGTCTTAAAAGGCCTAACACCTTGAATTCCCAACATATTAATTTACAATCGCAATTACCCGCTGATCAGCCCTCCAAAACCCATGAACGCGAGAGCCAGCATGCCCGCGACAATGAGGGTTATTCCCGTACCGCGAAACGGTTCCGGGATATCGGAAAAAACAAGGTCTTCCCTGATACCCGCCATAATAACAAGGGCCAGGGTAAAGCCTATCCCCGCCCCTGATCCGAAAACTACCGATTCGAGGAATGAATAGTTCCTGAGTACCATGAAAAGCGTAAGCCCCAGGATAGCGCAGTTCGTCGTTATCAGCGGAAGGAATATGCCTAACGCCCTATAAAGCGGCGGGGACACTTTCCGGATGAACATTTCCACGAACTGCACGAAACTCGCGATCACGATGATGAAGGTCACGTACTGGAGGAACTCCAGGTTCCGGGGCAGAAGGATGTAGTGGTATATCAGCCACGTTACCGCCGCCGCCATTGTCATCACGAACGTCGTCGCCACGCCCAGCCCCACCGCGCTTTCGATCTTGTTCGATACCCCTATGAACGGGCATATCCCAAGAAAATAAGTCAGCACGAAATTATTCGTTATGCTGGCCGCGATCAATATTAAAACAAGTTCTTTCATGCCCGTTTCATCCTCTTATCCACTATTTTAAACAGCCCTACAAGGAGTCCCAGTGTCATAAAAGCTCCGGCCGGCATCACCATGACGATCCAGTTCTGGAACCCGTGCCACATGACGCGTACGCCGAAGACCGTCCCCGACCCGAGTATCTCGCGGACGGATCCCAGAACAATAAGGGCGCAGGTGAAACCTATTCCCATCCCGAGCGCGTCCAGTAACGACCTTATTATGCCGTTCTTCGACGCGAACGCTTCGGCGCGTCCCAGGATGATACAGTTGACCACGATCAAAGGTATATACGGCCCGAGCGCCTTGCTGATCTGGAAAAAATTCGCTTTCAGGAAATAATCGGCTACCGTCACGAACGTGGCGATAATTACCGTGAACATCGCGATCCTCACCTGCGGGGGGACGAACTTCCGTATGGCGGAAATAACCACGCTTGAGGAGATAACGACGAATGTGGTCGCCAGCCCCATGGAAAGCCCGAACAGCGCCTTGGTAGTGACCGCCAGGGTCGGACACATCCCCAGGACCTGTACGAATATAGGGTTCTCTTTCCACAATCCTTTAATGAGATCTTTGATCATATTTTCCGTCTGGTTATGGGTTCGTATGGTTAGATTGCATCTGTTGAGTTTCTTCTCGCCAAGTCAGAGCCGTTCTGCCCCGTCCCCAATATTCCCCGGATCTCTTCTATCCTTTTATTGAGTATATTCACGACCGCGCGTGAGGATATCGTCGCTCCCGTTATCGCTTCGATCTGATACGGCTCCTGTGGTTTCCGGTTCTTGACGTATTCGATAGCGTGCGTGATCGGGAGGCCGTTGAACTGGCCCTTAAAACCGCTTCCCGCTATTTCCGCGCCCAGGCCTGGGGTTTCCTGCGATTCAAGCACTTCCATGCCCAGAAGGTTCGTCAGATCCGGGTTCACTCCCACTATAAGCTGTATGACCCCCTGGTATCCGTTCCCTTCCGCGAGAAAAGCGTATCCGAGAAACTCCCCGTCGGCGCCGGAAGCCTTATACACATCTTCCATACCCGCGTTTTCCACTTTGTCCGCCGCCGGGAAAATATCCCTTATCGCCCTGTCGGTAGCCGCGCCCACATTCACTTTTATCTTCGGGATGGAGTAATTGTAGATAAATACCAGCGTCATCCCGGAAAATATCCCGACGGCCACCAGCGCGGTTATCATCTTTATTACGCCGTTCTTCCCTTTATCGTTACTGCCCATTCTGCGCTCCGAACCTTTTAGGCCTGGTCATCTTATTAATAAGCGGGGTTAAAGCGTTCATTATCAGTATCGAGAACATCACGCCTTCCGGAAGCCCTCCCCACAACCTTATCGTCATGGCGACGAGGCCGCACCCGATGCCGAATACCCACCGGCCTCCCGCCGTCACGGGCGACGTCACGGGATCCGTGGCCATGAACACCGCCCCGAGAAGAAGCCCTCCCGCCAGAACGTTAAATACCGGCGACGCGTACTGTGCCGGCGCGATCATATGCGTTATCCCCGTGAACACGACGATAGTGCCTATATACGCCAGCGGTATCCTGTAATCGATTATTTTTTTAAGCAGAAGATACCCGCATCCCAGAAGGATGGCCAGTGCCGACGTTTCCCCCAGGGACCCGCCCACATTTCCCAGAAATAACTGAAGATACGGCGTTACAATATGTTCAAATTTCTCCAGCCCCAGGGGCGTGGCCGTCGTCATGGCGTCCAGAGTAATGGGGGCGCTCCAGGTAGTCAGGGTTACGGGGAAAGCCGCCATCAAAAAAGCCCGGGCGAGAAGCGCCGGGTTAAAAACGTTCTGGCCCAGCCCCCCGAAAACCTCTTTCCCCATGCTGATGGCGAAAACGCCTCCGAGGAACGCCGTTCCGAGCGGCACGGCGGGCGGCAGTATCATCGCGAGCAAAAGACCCGTGAGCACCGCGCTGTAATCGCCTATCCGCACCGGCCTCTTCCTCAGTTTCTGGAGCACGTACTCCGTCAGCACGCATCCCGCCACCGAAGAAAGAATAACGCCCAGCGCGTTCATCCTGAAAAAATACAGGCTCGCCGCGATGACCGGCACAAGGGCTTTAATAACCCCTTTCATCATATCCCGGGTATCTACCGGCGAAAAAACATGCGGCGAAACGTTTATCGTTATTCTTTCCATCGTTCGTATCCTCTAGAACTTAGATCCCTCGACTCGGTCACTTCGTTCCCTCGCTCGGGATGACAATGTGGAGCTGTCATCCTCTCTTCCTTGACCCTTGCTACTTGACCCTTGACCCTTGCTACTTGACCCTTGACCCTTGACCCTTGCTACTTGACCCTATTGAATTCCCTATACCTTCATTTAGGTATAGCGGCTTTCCCCTGTTTTATGTACTGTATGAGCGGTATCCTCGCCGGGCAGGTGTAAGTGCATGCCCCGCATTCCACGCAATCCGCTATATTCAACTCTTTTACTTCTTCCCATCTCTGTTTCTTCACGTTACGTATTATGTCCGTCGGTACGAGCCTGACGGGGCAGACATCAACACACTTGGCGCATCTTATACACTGCTGTTCGTCAAAGACCGAAGCGCCCTTCTTCGACAGGAAAAGTATGCCCGAAGTGTTTTTCAGGAGGGGGACGTCCAAATGCGGCTGCGCTATCCCCATCATGGGCCCTCCCGAGATGATCTTGGCCGGGTCCGCATAAAGTTCTATACCGTACCTTTCCACGATGTCCCTTATCGTGGAACCGACCCTGACAAGATAATTTCCGGGCCGGTACATACAATCGCCCGATATGGTCACGATCCTTTCGATAAGCGGTTTATCGTAATATACCGCTTCATATACGGCATAAACGGTCCCCACGTTCTGCACGAGAATCCCTATATCGATCGGGAGTTTCCCGGGCGGGACTTCGCGCCCCGATAGGGCTTTTATAAGCTGTTTTTCGCCGCCCTGCGGGTATTTCGTTCTTACCACTGCTACCGACACCGGCGCGGATATCCCGTAAGAGGTTTCCGCCATCATTTTCTGAAAAGCGAATGCCGCCGCTTTTTTGTTATCCTCTACGGCGATATATATCGCGCCGGGGGACAGGACCTTATCTATAAGCTCTATGCCCTTCAGTATCTCGTGCGTTTTGCGTGTCATCAGCGCATGGTCGCAGGTAAGGTACGGCTCGCATTCCGCGCCGTTTATTATCAGAACGTCCACTTTTTTCCCTGCCGGCACGTTCAGTTTAACGTGCGTGGGAAAAGCCGCCCCGCCCATTCCCACAATACCCGCTTCTTTCACTTTCGCGACGATCTCTGCCGAAGTGAGGTTTCCCGCGTCTTTAATCCGGTATTTTTTCGGCTCCTTGTTCTTGTCCCTTTCGATGAAAACGGACAGCACCGGTCCAAGCGCCGGGTGATGGGCTTTTTTTATGTCAACGACCCTGCCCGGGACGGAAGAATGCACGGGAGCGGAAATAAAGCTGTCGCTCTTCCCGAGTATTTGCCCTTCTTCCACCACATCCCCTTTTTTTACAAGGGGGCTATTGGGGGCCCCTATGTGTTGAGACAAAGGGATGACCGCCGTATCGGGAAGCGGCGCTTCCCTCAGCGGTTCTCTCAGGCTGATGTCTTTGCAATACGAAGGGTGTACCCCCCCCCGGAAAGTGAAAGTTTTCATGTTTTTTATATAATGAATAGGCGCTGACCGGTAAACCAACGTGAATTATTATTATACATATCGCATATGGTTTGTCAATGAAGCAACGGGCTGCAGCTTATCTCGGCCGGGGACGTTTCACATTAATAGTGGCGCATAAGGTGAAACGTCCCCATTAAAAAGTTGAAATAAATTATCTTTCATACTATAATCACGTTAGAGATACCGTAACTTTTCTAAAACTTGTTAACGCGCTGTGGAAAAACTCTTATGCTAAGAAGAACCCCGAAACATTTGCTTTGCTGCGAAAAATGCCAGAGCTACTGGGTTTGCGAGACTAAGTGGCTGAAAGGAGAGCAGGGCAAGGAAAGTGTCTGCTGCTCGACTTGCGCCTCTTATGAATCCTGCTGCGTGCCGGTGCTGAAGCATTGACAGGGCCTTATCTGACTTGCCCGTTCTCTTCCGGGAACGTAAATATTATCAGATCAGCGGTCACCCTCGTTATTCTTTACTCCCCGCGTAACCACCTGTCCGATCACGCCCACGGTTGAAAAGACTATCCCGCTCGCCAGTAAGATCGTGAAATTCGACAGATATCTGGAAAGATACGCCGTCAGGAACATGAATATCAGGAAAGCCGTATGCATCACGGCTTCCATGGAACTGAAAATGCGCCCCCTTACATCATCCGGCACCAGCACGTGAATAAGGGTATTCGTACATGTCAATATAGGCGCCGCGGAGGCCCCTGCAAGCATGATCATCAATCCCGCGGAGAAAAAGACCGGGGACCTCTGGGCGTACACAGCGAACATGCCGATGGCAACGCCGCTCAAGGCGAAACACGTGAACATGGTACGGA
Source organism: Candidatus Omnitrophota bacterium (assembly GCA_043819235.1). Classification (GTDB taxonomy): domain Bacteria; phylum Omnitrophota; class Gorgyraeia; order Tantalellales; family Tantalellaceae; genus JBDRFA01. Next base: position 7,027 of record JBDRFA010000025.1, read on the forward strand.
TCTTTGAGAGGTTCTGGCCGAACCTCCCGTAGATCATCGTCCCCGCGAACAGCCCGACACCCAGAAAAACACCCAGGATCCCTAACGCTTCCGTTATCGACCCGAAGGTTTCCTGAACGAAAACGATAATTACGCAGAAGATGGAGCCCGCTCCGGCCATAAGCAGGATCAGGGTGCTGGTCACCACTTTCATCTTATCTTTTCCCATCATATGGCGGAACCCTTCGCCGATATCGCTCCATACGTTCCTCCGTATGGAATGTCCTATCAGCTCACGCGTCAGGCGAATGTCGCTTTTAACGTCCTTGAGGTCTTTCCGGGGAGTTATCAGCAGGATCAGCGCAGCCGACACAAAATAACTTATGCTGTCCAGATAGAAACCCCACATATGCCCTACCCATTTTACGATGAACCCCGCGAGGGCAAACCCCAATATCGTCGCTATCATCCTTGTGACGTTGGACAATGAATTGGCGACCATAAGTTTTTCTTCGGACACAATAGCCGGGATAAGCGCGAGTTTCGAGGGAAGAAAAAACCTGGTAGCGGAAAACATCAGAAAGACCACGATATAAATGGGCAGCGTCATATTGAATATGACAAAAAAGGGTATGCAGAGGACCAGTACCCCCCTCAGGACGTCCGCGATGATCATTACCTTTTTGCGGTCCCACCGGTCCACATACACGCCCGCGACGGGGCCTATGACGAACACGGGAATGACTATAAAAAAAAGCAATTTTGCCATCGCCATGACGGACCCCGGGCTTTTAGAATACACCAGGGAGATCAGGGCCATCTGGTTCAACCTGTCACCAAATTCGGAAATGATCTGCCCGCACCATAACGAAAAGAAATTTTTCCTGAAAAGCACGTCCCGGAAACGGATCATAATATGTCAGTCTTCCTGGGGAAAAACGAACGGCGGCACGATATGCCATACCTTCATAAATGGAGCCCGCGAGTGGAATCGAACCACTGACCTAAGCATTACGAATGCTTTGCTCTACCAGCTGAGCTACGCGGGCGTCCAGTATACCGATACAGTATTTTACTCCGCTAGATTTTATAATCAAACTGGTTTTTTTTCAAGTACTGTTTTTTGTAAACCCCTTGAGCCCGGGGTCGGGACCGTCTGTTCGCGGGGAAAAAAGCGGGCAGATCTTGCTATTGCAAAATCCGGGTTTATCTGCCGGCGGAAGCAAGCTTCCTGTCACAAAAAGGGATCGTGCTGATCAACCGGTTGTTCCTCTGCCTGGCATATGCCTCTGCCAGCGCGTCAAATTCTTCTTTAGTATAGCGATGGACGCTTTCCTGTATTTCTTCTCCCTGCCGGGAATCTTCGGTTACTCTTTTGCCCTGCGTCTGTTTGTCTTCCATTTGATCGCCCCCCTTTGTTGCCTGTATCTTATCGCTCACCCTCGATAAAAAAAAACTGTCTTTCCCGAAAAGAAAAGACAGCCTCATTTGCGTGTTGCTCCGGTTCTCATACTTGCCCCCTTGCCGCTACATCCAGGAAACAACTCTCTATTTTACTATCTTATTGTACCCTTACCCGGACACTTTTTCAAGAACATCCTTAATATCTTTTTCTCCCTTTTACCTCCCTTAACTCCAGCTCGCGCGTCGCTTCAAGGCCTTTTCGTACATTTCGTCATACTTCTCGGCGGTTTTTCTCCAGCAGAAATTCGTTTTCATGCCGGTTTCGATCATTTTTTCCATATGGTCCGGGCGATCATAATAAGTGCTCACGGCCCATCCGACCGTATTATAAACGGCGTGGGGGTCTATTGCCTGGAACCTGAAACCCGTACCGGACCCGTCACGTTCGTCGTACTGCAGGACCGTATCCTTTAACCCTCCTATCTCCCTGACTATAGGCAACGTGCCGTATTTCATGCTGTATATCTGGTTAAGCCCGCACGGTTCATATAACGACGGCATGAGGAAAAAATCGGACCCCGCTTCGATCAGATGCGCCTTTTCGTTATTGTACCCTATCCAGGCCCCTATGGTCCCGGGATG
>JBDRFA010000026.1:0-3399 GCA_043819235.1 Candidatus Omnitrophota bacterium
ATCAACACGGATTAGCACGGATAAAAGATAAAAAGAAAGATATTTGATAATGAAAGAAAATCCGTGGTAATCCGTGAAAATCTGTGTCAAAGAAATATCTGTAGTAATCTGTGTCAAAAGTCCGCCCGAAGGGCGCTAATTAAACATCAGTGGGCTTAAAAGCACCAAAAAACATCTGGTGGGCATTTCTGTGACACTTCTTCCGAATCGCCCTAAAATCAAAATTCCTATCATCTAGAGTACACTGACGGCCGCGTAAAAAGCGGCGTCCATTCGAAACAGGAATTCGAAAAGGAGCTTTCCGGCATGAAAGACCTCTCGGAAGATGAAAGAACTTCTTTAAAAGCGATATTATCCCTTAATGTCCCTTATACCGCCGTTTGCGACTTGACCGATGATCGTGTGGCTCTCGGCCTGGAGTTTCTTGAGAGAATAAACGCGGAAAAACTTAAGGGAAGACTCGGGGCTCTCACGGCCGCTGGAAAGCTGATCGTCACGAAAGGCCCCGCACTTGCTTCGGGAGGCATATCCGTGAGCAGGGAGGAAGACACGCGTTCAGGGGCCCGGTCGATCCTGCGTCAGCTTATCTCGTCGGTTGACGAAGGAGCGGCCGTTTCTCTTAAAGGCGATTTCATGGTGGCGTTCGCTGGATTTCTGGACAATAAGGGTTCCTTCGGCCCTGCCGGTTTCCCGCGCGATTTTGAATTACTTATCCTTTCCGTTGAAGCGCGGCTAGGCGTCGCGTCAAACGAAAGCGGCCTGAAGTTCCCACCGGAAGCGTTTACGGAAATGCTGGACGTAAGTGACGTTGACCTCAAGGACTGCCGGGAAGATATAGCTCTCATAAAGCTATGTTTTGAAGAGGTGGGATTTTGTGTGCAATCTGACTATTTTACATCAATTAGCGAAGAACAGAGAGAGAGCCTTAACGAAGGCTGGCTTTCCGCGCGAGGTGCGTGTTGAACGCCTTTCGGACCATGTCCTGCCCGTCGCTGTTACAAAAGAGGACGGGACCGTCCTGGTCAACGAGAACTTTGTCAAAGTGATGCATAAAATTCGCGAACTCATAGCGAAGCAGGGATGGGGAAAAGTTGATTGGGTCTCGGATGGTGATATTCATGATCTTGTTCCTAAATGGTCAGGTGGTCATAGGGAACTGGGTCAGTTTTACATGTCCATCCTTTACTCCGTCGCGATCCATGAGATGAAGGGCCATTTCCGCATAGAGAACGGCGTTATCCTTTTTAACCCGGACGAGTCCTGGGCACAGGGCGAAAGGGGGGGGGAGGCGGCTTTATGTGAACTTGCTCTCAATAATATATTTCTGGCTGGGGGCAGTGAATGGTGTGGGGGCAGAGGTCCCGCTTGACGAGGAAACGGTGAAGGCTTTTATAGCGGACAATCCGCAGCTTTTCCGCAAACTGGAGGGAGCCAAACGGTTTAAAGAGAGAGTTGCGCGAGACGTCACAAGATTTTCTGAAGAGTTGGGATGGGTTGATAAGCAGTTGGAAAAATGGCCGCGGATATTCCTTCCTCACCCCGCGGTTGTATTCGGCGTGCTTTCCGCGGAAGGTTCGCGTAACCGCTTCTTTACCGCCGCCGAGATCTCCGATGAAATTGTCCGCGGTCTTAGCGGCCATGTAAAAGGCCGGAAGTATGCCGCTCCGCGTCCGGAAGTGCTCGCGCGCAGCCTTTCCGCACTTGGGGGTATCGGCGTGGTGGATAAACTGGGGCCCGCGGACGATGGAGAATACAGGTATCAGCTCGCGCGCATGACGGATGGCCAGAGAGAAAAAGTGCAGGAGATACTCGACGACTTTATGACCTCCCCCGCGGAACTTAATTTTAATATGGTAAAAAAGAAAATATTGGACATAGAGCCCTCCCCCGAAGACACCGATTTCGAAAAAATAAAACTGAAAATCCGCGCCAGCCTTCCGAAATCGGAGGCGAAACCGGGGACGGACCTCGGGGATAATTCCGGGGACATAACACTTAATTCCACTTCAAAAAAGGTCAGAAAAACCGTCAGTCCGCCGCTTGGTTCCGTTTTTCGTGTTCTTCTCTCCGCGGGCAGTTCTCTGCCAGCCGACAAGGTTGCCGCCGGCATTTTCAGGACCGTTTCAGGCGCTCCCGTCCCGGAACTGAAAGAAACCTCGGACGCGCTTTCTTCTCTCGTCGATCTATGCCTCGCCGAAGAGGAGACGTTCGGGCATGCCGTGGATGTCCTCTCGTTTTATAAAGCGGCTTCCCTGACCGGCGCCCAGACCCGTGATATTCAGAAGCTCCTGGACGACTTCGAAAGCTCCCCGGAAGAAACAGACATTAAAAAATTGAGAGCGCGGATTTTTAACGTCACCGAACCCGTCTGGGCGAATGCCTTGGTCGTTTCGACAGTTAAGAACAAATGGGCGAAGGAAGCGCGCCAGACCGGCGAAAAACGCGTCATCGCCGTTGAGACGGACTGGATCCCCGACGAGCAGAACGCGCTTATCCGGAAACTCGTCCAGGAACTGGACGCGCTTGGCGAAGAGGGCCCGATAAAAGTTGTAAGAGCTCCCGCGGATACTCTTGCCGTCAGGTTAAAGGAAACTCTCGAGGATGAGGGTATCCCCCTGAAAAATGTCGTCGTTATAGCGGGCAGGGACACACTCATGCGCGGCGAGTTCGACTCGATCCGCGCCAGACATGACGGGGATACCGACAGGGCGTTCTGCGTGGGCGTGAACCCGTCTCAACTTACGGGAGACTCTTACATACGCCTCATGGAGATGCTTACTATGGCCGTGCGCATGTCTTTCGGCAAAAAACCGCTTTCGGACCATCCCAAAATAGAAGTGAACCCCGTAAACGACCGCCTCTACATCTTCATCCCCCAAGCCGACCCCGTCGACCTCGAAATAATCAAGATCCTCTACGACGCCCAGCAGACCATCCTCCACAACGCCTAATGGGGTCAGCCCTTGAGTGCGCCAAGAAGCTTTTCAGATCAAGCAGGTGAGAGTCCTGCCTACCCAAAGCTTAGCCAGCAGGGTAGCACCGAGTCTTGCGGGGAAGCAGGCAACTGCCAGCCGAAGCGTAGACAGGGAGGATGCTGACTTGCAACCTTCGGGTGAACGGATTGAGCCCCGAAATTGACGACATTGTGGGAAGCCGACATTGTTCAAGGAATGGAAGGCAGTAACGAAGTAGCCGTTAGGAGTGCCGAAAACAGGGTATGGTCGAGATATTGTGGCACCGCCGGGAAACCAGGCGGAAAACAGAGAAAACAAACTTCGACCTGTAGCCACTGCACCAGTGTTCCAAGGCGAGGCTGTGGACAAACCACCGGGGGAGGAAGAGGGGACGCAGGTGAAAAACGCAAAAAACAATTGGCATAAGTCAGTACCACTGACTATG
>JBDRFA010000027.1:0-20632 GCA_043819235.1 Candidatus Omnitrophota bacterium
GTTTTTACGCCGGAACTGCTCAAAGAGGTCATACTGCGCCTTGTTGAAGCTTTTAAGAAGAACGACACGGCTGAGGTCGAGGTGATGGTGAGCGAAAAAGATAAACAGGCCCTGGAAAGTTTTTTTTCGGCGAAACTGAAAGAAGAGATATTGAAAGGCGTGACGATAAAGATCTCGGCGAACATGGAGAACGGGCTGCGCATAGGGGAAAAAGGGCAGAACGCGTATTACGATTTCACCGACGAAGCCATAGCCGAAGCTTTTACGGCGTTCCTTACCCCTAAAATGGCCGGGATGACAGGGTCGTGAGAATATGACGAAATATTACTATCTTGTTTCATCCCTGCCGCATCTTTCGTTCCCGGGGGAGCCTCCGATCTCCGTTGAAACGTTCATCTCTGAATGCGGTAAATGGTGTTCCCCGGCGGATATGGGGGCGATATTGTCGTCCGGAAGGGACAACTACGGCGAGGACCCGCAGGGCGGGCAGCTCTTAAGGGCGTGCAGTTCTTTCGAGCGGGAACTGAGGGGATCCCTGGCGGAATTCAGAAAACAGCGCCGGGCTTCAGGCAAAACCGGCGCGCCTGAGCGGCTGAAAACGGCGCTGGAACAGGACAACCCTTTACTTATGGAAAAAGCCCTGGAAAAAATGCGGTGGGATTTTCTTGAGGATAAAAGGGGCCTGTACTTTTTTGACGGGAACTGGCTCATCCTTTATTACTTGAAGCTGCAGATCCTTGACAGGTTGTCGAGATTTGACAAGGACAAAGGGGAAAATTATTTTTACAAGATATGCGAGGTAGTCTATGAATGAACATAAGGGGAAGATAATCGCGGTCAACGGCAATATGATAACGGTGGAGTTCGAAGGAGATATCATACAGAACGAGGTCGGATACGTGTTGAACGGCGGACGGAGGCTGAAATCGGAGGTGATAAAGATCTCCGGGACGAACGCGTTCCTGCAGGTCTTTGAATACACCAAGGGGATCAGGGTAGGCGACGAGGTAGAGTTTTCCGGGAAAATGCTTTCCGTACAGCTTGGGCCGGGGCTTTTGACGCAGATATACGAGGGCCTGCAGAACTCTCTGCCGCGGCTTGCCGAGAAAGGCGGGTTTTTTCTGCCTGTGGGGGTGGAGCTGGACGCGATATCGTTTGACAAAGAATGGGATTTTACGCCGCTGGCGAAAAAAGGCGGAAAAGTAAAGCCCGGAAGTTTTCTGGGCTCGGTCCCGGAAGGCATTTTCAGCCATCGGATCATGGTGCCTTTTGACTTTATGGGGGAATACACTGTCGAGGAAATCGCCCCGGCCGGCAAATACAAGGTCCGGGATACCATAGCGTCGCTCAAGGACCCGAAAGGCAGGACGGTAGAAGTGTCCATGACGTTCGATTGGCCGGTGAAGATACCGATAGAGGCGTATAAGGAAAAACTCCAGCCGAAAGACCCGCTTGTTACCAGGATAAGGCTTATAGACACTTTGTTCCCCGTCGCGAAAGGTGGAACATACTGTATCCCGGGGCCTTTCGGGGCGGGAAAGACCGTGCTCCAGCAGATAACCAGCCGGCACGCGGAAGTGGACATAGTGATCATCGCGGCATGCGGGGAAAGGGCGGGAGAAGTCGTTGAAACGCTAAGGGAATTCCCGAAGATCGTGGACCCGCGCACGGGCAAGCCGCTCATGGAAAGGACGATCATTATATGCAACACTTCTTCCATGCCGGTAGCCGCGAGGGAATCCTCGGTGTATACGGCGGCGACCCTGGCCGAATATTACCGGCAGATGGGGCTCAATGTGCTTCTGCTGGCGGACTCCACTTCACGATGGGCACAGGCGATGAGGGAGATCTCCGGGAGGCTGGAAGAGATCCCGGGAGAAGAGGCGTACCCGGCGTATCTCGAATCCCGCATAGCGAGTTTTTATGAAAGGGCCGGACTGGTCCGCCTGCATGACGGCGGTACGGGAAGCCTGACCATAGGCGGGACCGTGAGCCCGGCCGGCGGGAATTTTGAAGAGCCGGTTACCCAGGGTACGCTGAAAGTGGTCGGCGCGTTCCACGGGTTATCCCGGGAGAGGTCGGACGCGAGGAGGTTCCCGTCCATCGATCCGCTGGAGAGCTGGAGCAAATATAAAAGTTTCGTGGACGCCGGACAGATAAACACGGCCAGGAAGGTCCTTGCGAAAGGGAACGAAGTGAACCAGATGATGAAGGTCGTGGGAGAAGAGGGGACGTCGCTGGAGGATTTCATTGTTTACCTCAAGAGAGAGTTCCTCGACAGCGTGTACCTGCAGCAGAACGGGTTTGACGAAGTCGACGCCTCGACCATGGCGGACCGGCAGAAATACGTTTTCGCGAAAGTGGTCGGAGTTTTGGAGCGGGATTTTTCCTTCGGGGACAAAATGGAGGCCAGGGATTTCTTCTATAACCTCCGGCACAAATTCATAGACTGGAACTATAAAGAATGGAACTCGGACGCGTTCAAAACGCAGGAACAGGAAATAAACAAAGCCCTGAAAACCGAAAAAAGCCTACAGCCTACAGCCTAAAGCCTAAAGCTTTAAGCTTACAGCCTACAGCCGCAAAGAGAGGAACGAATAATGAGAACAGTCTGTACCAGGATAATAAATATTTCGGGGAACGTCGTTACGGTGAAGGCCGGCGGCATCGCGTATGAAGAACTCGCGGAGATATCCACTTCCAGGGGGATCTCGCTGGCGCAGGTGATAAGGCTTTCCGGCGACACTGTTTACCTGCAGGTATTCGCGGGGTCAAGAGGGATCTCCACCGGGGACGAAGTGCGGTTTTTAGGGCACCCGATGAGGATAGGGTTTTCTTACAACCTGCTCGGAAGGATATTTAACGGGAGCGGCCAGCCCAGGGATAACGGCCCGGCGATAACGGAAAACCAGATAGAGATAGCCGGCCCCGCGGCCAACCCCGCGAAAAGGGTCATCCCCAGCCGCATAGTCAAGACGAATATCCCGATGATAGACGTGTTCAACTCTCTCGTGGAGTCGCAAAAACTTCCCATATTTTCCGTGTCGGGGGAACCGTATAACGAGCTTCTTGCCAGGATAGCTTTACAGGCGGAAGTGGACATTATCGTCCTGGGCGGCATAGGGCTCAAATATGACCAGTATATCTATTTTAAAGAGACCCTGGAAGAAGGAGGGGCGCTGGGGCGGACCATATTTTTTGTGCATACGGCCGCCGACCCTATAGTCGAGGGCCTTATGGTGCCGGACCTCGCTCTGGCCGTGGCGGAAAAATGCGCCCTGGACGGGAAAAGGGTCCTTGTACTTCTTACGGATATGACGAATTTTGCCGACGCGCTTAAAGAGATAGCGATAACGATGGAACAGGTCCCGTCCAACAGGGGATATCCCGGGGACCTGTACAGCCAGCTCGCGGCCAGGTACGAAAAGGCGGTCGATTTTGAGGGCGCGGGGTCGATAACCATCCTGGCGGTCACCACCATGCCGGGCGACGATGTGACCCATCCCGTCCCCGACAACACCGGGTATATAACGGAAGGGCAGTTCTACCTGCGCAACGGGCGCATAGAACCGTTCGGGTCGCTGAGCAGGCTGAAACAGCTCGTCAACAAGGATACGCGTAAAGACCACAGGGCGATAATGGACGGGATGATACAGCTGTATGCCCAGTACCGGGAAACCGAGGAAAAAAGGTCCATGGGGTTCCGGATGAGCGAATGGGATAAAAAACTTTTGAAATACGGGGACCTTTTCGAGAGCCATATGATGGACCTCAAGGTGAACGTGCCTCTGGAAAAAGCGCTCGACAACGGATGGAAGATCCTCTCGGACTGTTTCAAGCCCGAAGAGACGAATTTCCGGACGGAACTTATCGAAGAGTTCTGGCCGAAAAAGTAAAACTAAAGACACGATATGGCTAAACTGCGGTTGACAAAGAACGAGCTGAAGAAGCAGAAAGAGGCGCTGAAGAGGTACGAACAATATCTCCCGACGCTGCTTCTCAAGAAACAGCAGCTGCAGACGGAGATACGGAAGATCCATAACGGCATGGAAGAGATCAAGAAAGAAAAGGCGTTCCATAAAGCCGTGGTCTATAAATGGGCGGATGTGTTCGCGGAGGATGTCGGCCTGGAAAGTTTGATCGGTATGGATAAAATAGTCACCTCTACGGGCAACATTGCCGGGATAGATATACCTGTCTTTGAAAAGCTGCTTTACAAAGAGGAAAAATATGATCTGACGAGGATGCCTTTATGGGTGGATTACGGCGTAGAGGCGGTCAAAAAGGCCCTGGAGATGAACGCGCGGATGGAGATACTCAAACGGCAGGACGCGCTGGTGAGGGAAGAGCTGAGAATAACCACGCAGAGAGTGAACCTTTTTGAGAAGGTCATGATCCCCGCGGCGCAGAAAAACATCAAGAAGATACAGATATGCCTGGGAGACATGCAGACGGCCGCTGTAGTGACCGGCAAAATAGCAAAAGAGAAGATACTGAGGGGGGCGGGCCGCGCAAGATGATAGAACGTATGAAAAAGATCACATTGCTGGTCTCTGAAAAAGAGAGAGGGTATTTTATCCTGCGGCTCCAGGAAATAGGTGTTGTGCATGTGGAACATGTGAATGTCCCCGAGGATCATGAACTGACCTTCATAGAGGATAAAATATCCAAAGTCGAAAAACTTATCTCCGAGCTGTCTCCCTTCTCGGAAAGGCACGACAGGGATATCAAGGAGATACGCGGAACGAGTGAGATCCTGAGGATGGCGAACGGTGTGGACGACATCTTTAAGGAAAGAAAGGGATGCGTCGAAGAGATACGTAAAATAAAGGAACAGATCGAGTGGTTCAAGCTGTGGGGAGATTTCGACCCCGCGGACCTGGCAATGCTGGAGGAAAAAGGGGGGGCCGTCAGGTTATACCGGCTGCCTAAAGGGATGGTGAAGAAATTATGCGCCGGGCCCACATGGCATATAGCCGCCGAAAAGGAAGGATACACCTGCCTGGCGAAGGTAACGTGGGAAGAAAAGGGGGGTACAGTAACAGGAGAAACGGGCGGCGGGGCGAACGATATCCCTGAGGGTGAACAGAATTTTTTCGAGAGCGTTACGCCTCCCGGGGTAAGCCCGTGGGACCTGGCATCAAAGTTACGTGAATTAAACCGGCGGAAAGATGAAACAGAAGAGATCCTTCGGGGAAAAGCCAGAGCTATAGGAGCGCTGAAAGAAGGGAAGAAGGCGCTGGAAAGCGACCGGGATTTCCTTAAAGTTAAGTGCGGGATGGCCGTGGAGGGGAAAATAGCGTATCTCCGGGGCTTTTGCCCGGTAAAGCTCATGGGGGAAGTGATCTCCATGGCAAAGAAGCACGGCATAGGGTATCTGGCGGACGACCCGGACGACCCCGACGTAACCCCTACGCTGATAAGCAACCCGCGGTGGCTTCGCATCATAGACCCCGTTTTTCATTTCATGAATACCGTTCCGGGCTATGGCGAATACGACATCAGTTTTCATTTCCTGATCTTTTTCAGCCTGTTCTTCGCGATGCTGATCGGAGACGCGGGATACGGCCTGCTCTTTCTCGCGGTGACCTTTTTTGCCAGGCGCAAGTTCCGGAAAATAAGAGGCGAGCCGTTCTTTTTGATGTACCTTTTAAGCGGGGCAACGATAATATGGGGCGCGATAACCGGGACGTGGTTCGGGTCCGAACAAATAGCGCAGCTTCCTTTTTTCAATAAACTCATCATTCCACAGGTGAACAGTTTCGCGGACGTGAGCCAGGATGTTATAATACAATTCTGTTTTTTTATCGGGACCGTGCACCTTACGATCGCGCATTGCCTGAAGGGGATAAGAGTGATAAATTCCTTAAAGGCCGTAGCGGAGGCCGGATGGATAATGATAATCTGGGGCATGTTTTTCGCGGCCGGCCGGTTTGTCCTGAACAACCCGTTCCCGGCGCAGGCCGGATGGTTGCTTGCAGGAGGCATCTCGTTCGTCATACTGTGCGCTAACGCGGAAAAAGGCGTTCTTAAGGGGGCGCTCGGCACTTTGGCGAACCTGCCGCTGAGCGTTATAAGTTCGTTTTCCGACGTGGTGTCTTATCTGAGGTTGTTCGCGGTGGGATACGCTTCGGTCGTCATGGCGGAAAGTTTTAACGAGATGGCGCTGGCCGGAGGCATCTCGAGCGTGGGCAGCGGATTGATCGCGGCAGCCATACTGGTCATGGGGCATCTGCTTAACATCGTCCTGGGATTCATGGCGGTCATTGTCCACGGCATAAGGCTCAACATGCTGGAATTCTCATCGCACCTCGGCATGCAATGGTCGGGGAAAAGGTACGACCCGTTCGGCGGCGGAGAAGATGTGACGTAATGAGGGGATCGTGTAACGCGCAGGGGCACGGCGCGCCGTGCCCCTGCGTTTAAAGATAACAAGGAGGTAACGATATGGTACAGGGTTTAGGGGATATGGGGCTGTCTTTGAGTTTCGCGGCTATAGGGTCGGCGCTTGGGACGGGGGTCGCGGGAATGGCCGCTATCGGGGCATGGAAAAGGGCGTTCCTCGCGAACAAGATGGCGCCGTTCATACTTATAGCGTTCGTAGGCGCTCCTTTATCGCAGACTATTTACGGCATGATCCTGAAGAACGCCATAAAGGCCGCCAATATCGACCCGTCGACATATCCGTTCCAGATGGCGCTGGGGCTGGCGGCGGGACTGGCGCTGGGGGCTTCGGCATGGATGCAGGGGAAGGCCGGAGCGAGCGCGGCCGACGCCCTCGCGGAAACAGGCAAAGGGTTCGGTAACTACATAATGGTTCTCGGGGTCATCGAGACCGTCGCGCTATTTGTAATGGTATTCATAATGACGGCATTGCCGAAATAAATACGGTAGAGAGAAGAGAACCGGACCGTTCATTATGCTCCTACCGGGGCCCCTCCGCCCGGTGTGGATCCTCCCCGTACGGAGTATAATGAACGGTCCGGTTCCAACAAAATATTTTCGTTTGGATAGAATAGGACTTATGAAGAATAACCACGCTGATGCTGACAATATGATCTTGTCGCGGTTTCGGGACGCGGTTTCCGGGGCGGTGGGGGCGGGGAAAAAACCTGTGTGGTTTTCGGACTTGGACGCTACACTGGCGCCGGCGCGCCTCGCGGCGGGGGAAGACGTGATGGGGGCCGTGACGGATATTCTGGGCGCGGGGGTACCGTTCGTTATTCTTTCCGGGGCCAGTAAAAGGAACATAGACAGGCAGTTCCTGCTCCCTTACCTTGAATTTCTCCCGGAGAAAAAAAAGATCTTATTGGACGGACTCCTTATCGGCAGCGACAACGGTACGCAGATATACCGCTACGATGCGGGAGGAGGCCGGTTTGACTGCGTTTTCTCGGCAAATATAGGTGACCGGGCCCGGCCGGATAAGTACGGATCGGCTGCCGGTCTTATTCTGGAATTGATGGACGGGCATGAAGGTGATGGCGGGTATGACTTACGCGCCGTTCTGGAACAAGAAATAGGAATGAAGTTCAAGGACGACGAAGAATGGAAAGACTTCAAAGCCGGGTGTATCGAGGAAAGAAAAACCGGGGGAACCGGGGATGTTACGCAGGTCACGGTAGCGGTCATAAGAAGAGCCGGCTCCGGAGGGATCGAAGAGGACGACAACCCGGCATACAGCACAAAGGTCCGGTATGATCTCGTGAAATTTTTCAACAGATGTTTTAACTCGCGGGAGATAGACATGGAAGCCCGCGCTTCGGGCTTGAGCTCCATAGACATAACGCGCAAGGGTGTTGACAAGGGATCCGCCATGCGGGCTGTTTGCGGTCTGATGGGCCGGGAAAGAACTCTCGCGATATTTTCCGGGAACATGTTCAGGCCGGGGGACAACGACGAACCCGCTTTGAAAGACGCGGATATAGTCATAAATGTAGGCATGATCGCCGATATCGAGAGGTCCGGATATTTCAAGCGGGGCACGGAAGTTTTCCAGCTACCCGATTCCGGCCCGGAGGGGTTCAGACAGTTTTGCGGAACATTCGTGAAAGCGATAGAGAGCTGATCGTAGTGAATGGTGGATCGTGAATGGGGGATAGAAACTTGGCGAAAAAACACAGCAGAGGAAATGCAATACGTTAGATCCCTCGACTCGGTCACTTCGTTCCCTCGCTCCCCTCGGCTTCGCTCGGGACAAGCGGGATGACAGAGAGGTGTTATCCGAGCGGAACTTTGAGGGGGTACATTGACTTTGTCATCCCGAGCGGAGCCCCGGAGGGGCGGAGTCGAGGGATCTAAGTTCTGCAAAGGAAGCATTATGCAGCCCGGAACATTATATGTGGTCAGTACCCCGATAGGGAACCTTGAAGATATTACCATGAGGGCGGTCAGGACGCTCAAAGAGGTGGATCTGATAGCCGCGGAAGATACGCGCAAATCCGGGGTGCTTTTGAACGCTTATGGGATAAACACCCCCCTTACCAGTTACCATAGTTATAGTATTAAAAGCAAAACTCCGGGGCTTGTCAGGTCGATGGCTGACGGGAAAAATATAGCTTTGGTCTCCGATTCCGGGACACCGGGCATATCCGACCCCGGAAGCGTGCTGGTAAGGGAGTGCATAAAGAACGGTATCCCGGTGACCGCTGTTCCCGGACCCGCGGCCTTCGTGATGGCGCTGGTGCTGTCGGGGAAAGACACGAACAAGTTCGTTTTTGAGGGGTTTCTTTCCAACAAATCCGGCCGGCGGCGCAGGCAGCTGGAGGCGCTTAAGGACGAGGAAAGGACCGTAATAATATATGAATCTCCTCATCGGATAGTAAAATTCCTTGAGGATTTCATGGATATTATGGGGGACAGGGAGATCGTTCTTGCCCGGGAACTGACGAAAAAATTCGAAGAAGTGCGCCGGGAAAAGGCAAGCCTGCATCTGGAGCACTTTGAACACAAAAAACCGCAGGGGGAATTCATAGTCGTCTTTTAGGGACGGCTATTGACTTTTCGCTGGCACTTGATAGAATACAGGGTAACATTAAAGATCGGGGAGGAAGGGATGGTCGAGCAGACGTTAGTGTTGATAAAACCGGACGGCCTTAAGAAGTCACTTACGGGAAACGTTCTGTCGCGGCTTTCGGAGACAAAACTCGAAATTGTGGGTACAAAGATCGTGCAGGTGACGCGTGAGCTTGCCGAAGAACATTACAGGGAACTGAAGGAGAAGCCGTTCTTTAACGATCTGGTCAGATACATAATGGGTGAATACCATAAGAAAAAAGTAATGGCGCTTGTATATTGGGGCGAAGACGCCATCGAAAAGGTAAGAGATATCTGCGGGAAGACCAACCCGGAAGAGGCTGACGCGGTTTCCATAAGAGGCGCGTACGGGAGGATCACCACAGCCGGGGTTTACGAGAACGTCATACACGCGTCCGCGAACGCGGAAGATGCGGAAAGGGAAATAAAACTGTGGTTCAAGCCTTGTGAAATAATCGTACCTATTTATCCTGTGGTCGAGATCGAAGAAAAAGTAAAAGAAAAGAGGTGGGTGTGACGACTAAAAAAGCGAAACCGAAAGATCCCGTCCAGACAGGGATCAAATCCATGACAGGGTTCGGCAGGTCCGCCTGCGGCAGCCCTTACGGGACGATGACCGTAGAGATCAAAACGCTTAACCATAAGAGCCTGAGTATTACATGTAACCCGTTCAGCGGTTTTTTTGCCCTGGAAACCGAGATAAACAAAATACTGGGGAAAAAGATATCCAGGGGGAAAGTGTTCGTGAAAGTATCGAGAGAAGGGGCCGGGGCGGACAAAGACCTCCATGAGATAACAGTGAACGAGGGCCTTATCGGCGAGTATTTACGGCGCATTAAAAAGATGCAGAAAAAACTGAAAATAGAGGGAGAGATCCTGATACGGGATGTGATGGCCCTGCCCGGGGCACTTGAGACCAGCACGGAGGGGAAAGAGACGGCAATATGGCCGTATATACGTAAAGCGCTTGAAGCCGCGCTGGATAAACTTATAACTTACAGGACGACCGAAGGGGTGCAGCTGGCAAAGGATTTCGAGAACCGGCTCGGCAAGATCGGAAAAGCCGTTGATAGCATAAGCAAGTATGAGAACCAGAGCGTCATGGAGTACAGGAAGAGACTGACGCGGTCGATCAGGGAAATATCCGAAAAGGTCGAACTGGACAAAGGAAGGCTGGAAACGGAAGTCGCCACGTTCGCCAGGAACTGCGATATCGCGGAAGAGATAACGCGGCTCAAAGGGCACCTGACGGCGTACGAGGACGCCATGCGGAAAGTCAAGACAGATGCCGGAAAAAAAATGGACTTTATCGCGCAGGAAATGCAGAGGGAGATCAATACTATAGGGTCCAAATCTAACGATTTCAGGATATCAAAAGCGGTCATAGAGATAAAAAGCGAGATCGACAAAATACGCGAGCAGATACGCAATATAGAGTAATGCGCGCATTCGGGCGGAAGCGGGTCCATCCAAAACATATGGCAGCGATAAGAAAATCCCTCATAGTGATAGTTTCCGCGCCGAGCGGAAGCGGCAAGACGACTATTGTCAGCCGTTTACTGGAAAGGATGGACGGGATAAAGCGCTGCATAACATGTACGACCAGAAAGCCCCGTGAAGGGGAGAAGGATAAAGAAGAGTACATATTTTTGTCCGGGGAAGAGTTCTCGAAGATGAGGGATAACGGGGAGTTTCTCGAATGGGAAGAAAATTTCGGGAATTTTTATGGGACCCCGGAGAAACAGTTCAATGACGCCATGGAAACAGGCACGGATATCATCCTTAGCATAGACGTCAAAGGAGCGAGGGAGGTAAAAAATATCTTCCCGGAAAGCGTCAGCGTGTTCGTAATGCCGCCTTCTACGGAAGAGCTGGAGACGAGGCTCAGGAAAAGGAACACGGACGGGGAAAAAGCGGTTTCGCTGAGGCTTCAGGAGTCTCAAAGGGAGATCGCGGCGGCGGATGAATATGACTATCTGATCATGAACGAGAAAGTGGAAGAAGCCGTAGAGGAACTAAAGTGCATAATCGAAAGCGAACGGAAAAAACTGCGGCAATACAGCGCAAAAGGGTGATAACCATGGAGGAATTCTCATTGGAAAAGATGATAGAACAGGCAGGGAGTATTTACAAGCTATGCAACCTGGCGGCGTTAAGGGCCATGGAGCTCAATAGCGGGATGAAAAAGCTGGTAGACGCCGATCCCAGGGAGAAGCTGACCACCGTAGCGCTCAGGGAGATCGCCGCGGGCAAGGTCAGGATAAAACTGTCAAAAAAGGCGAAATAGTATAGTATGGGTAAGAACGTGCTTCTCGGGGTGACTGCCAGTGTCGCGGCGTATAAGGCATGCGACATTGCCGGCAGTCTGTGTAAAAAGGGGTATTCCGTGCGGTGTGTCATGTCTCGGGATGCCGCGAAATTTATCGCCCCCCTGACGCTGGAGACCATTACCGGCAGGAAAGTCGCGGAAGATATGTTCAGCCGGGCCGACCAGATGTCCCCGGTCCATATTTCGCTGGCTGATGAGGCGGATATAGTCCTCGTTGCTCCCGCGACCGCTGATGTGATAGGCAAAGTGGCGGGAGGTATATGTGACGACATATTGACATGCGCGATATGCAGCGTGGATTGCCCCGTGATCTTTGCCCCCGCGATGAACGACAAAATGTTCAGAAACGGTATAGTGCAGGACAACATCAAATATCTCAAAAGCAAAGGATATCATTTTATCGATCCGGTAGTCGGGCATTTAGCCTGCGGGCGGGAAGGGATGGGTCATCTGGCGCCTCTGGAAAAGATCGTTGAGGAAACGGAAAGATTTCTGGCCCGATAATATTTATCCGTGAGAATGTTTAATACTATTTACGCCTGACTGGTATTGTTCTTCCAAGCTTGATGAACGAATGGAACCATTCACTATGCTCCTACCGGGGCCCCTCCGCCCAGTGTGGATCCTCCCCGTACGGAGCATAGTGAACGTTTCCATTGCAAGAAAATATTTTGTTTTGCGCTATATTTGTAATTTCAATCAAGTTAAAACGTATAAGAAGTGAATAAGGAAGTCCGAGCAAACAAAATGATCCTGGTAACGGCGGGCCCTACGATAGAACCGTTGGATCCGGTCCGGTATCTTTCCAACCGGTCATCGGGAGCGATGGGATATTACATTGCGGGGGAATGCGCGTCTAAGGGGTATAAAGTCTGTCTTATCAGCGGCCCGTCTAATTTAACCCCTCCTGACGGAGTTGAAATAATTAAAGCCGAAACGGCCGGGGACATGGAGCGCGCGGTCATGGAGAGGATAGATGAGGCTGACGCGATCGTCATGGCTGCCGCGGTCTGTGATTTCAGGCCTGAAGAAGAGCAGGGGCACAAGATAAAGAAAGAACGGGACGGGCTGGTGCTCAAACTTGTGAGGAATCCGGATATCCTGGCAGAGATAGGGCTCCGGAAAGGATTAGTGAAAGTCGGATTTGCCCTGGAATCCCGGAATGCGGTTGAGAATGCGGCTAACAAACTGGAAAATAAGGGATTGGATTTTATTGTCGTTAATACTGTGGGAGAGGGAATGGATCCTTTCGGTGATGACGGTAAAATATCGGGGACGGAACGCTTTTTGCGGTACGACATATTGGACAAAAACGGCGGACTCAGGCAATTCGAGGGCATAACGAAGAGGCAAATGGCGGGTTTAATAGCCGAGGAATTGGATAAATGGGTGAAATAGGTAAAATGATAGAACGTATTCCAGGGAAAAAGGGGTTTACTATACGGGAACTGGTGCTGGTTTTCGCGGCGGTTTTTATCATGGGGTACCTGCTGATGCCGTTCGTGAAAAGCATAAACAGGAACATGGAAAGGACCATTTGCTCTAACAACTTGCGCGAAATAGGGTTAGCGTTGTACATTTACGCGCGG
This sequence comes from Candidatus Omnitrophota bacterium, assembly GCA_043819235.1. Taxonomy (GTDB): domain Bacteria; phylum Omnitrophota; class Gorgyraeia; order Tantalellales; family Tantalellaceae; genus JBDRFA01. The sequence goes on from JBDRFA010000027.1 coordinate 12,955, forward strand.
GAACATGACGGGAAATTTCCGCCGGGAATAAAAACGCTTTACGATGAACAGTATTTGAATGATGAGAAGATGCTTAATTGTCCCGGAAGCAAAGAACAGGGCTTTCTGGAAGATCCGGACTACATATATATCGCGGGATTATCTGTCAGAGACCCTTCTACAAAGATCCTGCTGAGAGATAAAGCAAAGAACCATTCTTCGGGGGGACAGAATGTTCTTTATGTTAACGGGTCGGTTGAATGGGAAGAATAGGGGGGCGAATTCTTCCGACATCAGGCATAGCTCAAAGGTAATTGACATTTAAGGCATATTGTGTTAATTTTACTTTCTGCCGTAACCTGAGACGGGGAATATAGTTATAATATGTAGGGGCACGGCGCGCCGTGCCCCTACTCGGGACAATCGAGAGATGAAATGCTCCCGCCGAAGGCGGGTTATGTTCTTTTCGGCGCGGTGGCCGAGTAGTTAGGCAGCGGTCTGCAAAACCGCGTACACCGGTGCGACTCCGGTCCGCGCCTCCAAACAAAATTCGCTGGAAGAGAGGAGAGTAGAAATTAGAGATTTGAGAGTAGAGTTTCTGGGTGAGTGGCGGAATTGGCAGACGCAAAGGACTTAAAATCCTTCGGTCGCAAGACCGTGAGGGTTCAAGTCCCTCCTCGCCCACCAGGAAAGATACGCTACGATATGGTTGCCTTATAGCGGCAAAAGTGCCATAATGTAGAGTCATAATATAGCGGCAAAGCGTGCGGGCGGTTAGCTCAGATGGTTAGAGCGCCACGTTGACATCGTGGAGGTCACTGGTTCGATCCCAGTATCGCCCACCAGCACATTTTGCAAAGCAAAATATCGAATGTCAAAAAGTTAACATAAATGACGAAGAAACCGGACGAAAAACTGCAGATATTACGGCATAGCGCCGCGCACCTGATGGCGGACGCGGTTAAAAGACTGTACCCGGGGGTAAAACTGGGAATAGGCCCTGCGATCGAGGATGGGTTTTATTACGATTTCGATTTTTCGGGAGTTAACCGGAACGAACAGGGCAACAATCCTGATGCGCCGGTGAAAAGCCAGTTCCTGACCCCGGAAGACCTGCCGGCGATCGAAGCGGAGATGACCCGGATAATAAAAGAGGACCTGCTCTTTGAAAAGAGGACCGTATCGAAAGATGAAGCGCGGGAGAAGATGTTCGTTGATGAGCCGTATAAGAAAGAGTTGATACAGCTCCTGGCGGATGACGAGGAGATAACTGTCTATACGCACGGTGATTTTACGGACCTGTGCCGGGGGCCGCATGTAAACAGCTCCGGAGATATCAAGGCATTCAGGCTGTTGTCGGTAGCGGGAGCGTATTGGCGCGGGGACGAGAAAAACCAGATGCTCCAGAGGATATACGGCACCGCTTTCGCGGACAAAGCTTCACTGGACGGATACCTTGCTTTGATAGAAGAGGCCCGGAAACGGGACCACAGGAAGCTGGGGAAAGAGCTTGAGCTTTTCAGTTTCCAGGACAAAGCCGGCGCGGGGCTGGTCCTTTACCATCCCAAAGGGGCCTTGTTGAGGCAGATAGTGGTCGACTATATAACCGCGAGGCATCTGGAAAAGGGATACCAGCTTATCGTCAGTCCGCATATTTTCAAAAAAGACATATGGGAACAGTCCGGGCACTACGAGTATTATAAAGAAAATATGTATATTTTCGAAAGCGACGGGCAGGAGTTCGCGGTAAAACCCATGAATTGCCCGGGGCACATACTCGTTTATGCCTCTAAGCTGAGGAGTTATAAGGAATTTCCCATAAGGTATTTTGAGCTTGGCACGGTTTACCGGAATGAAAAATCCGGAGTGCTACACGGGCTTCTGAGGGTCCGGGGATTCACCCAGGATGATGCCCATATTTTTTGCCTTCGGGACCAGGTGGAAAATGAGGTGGCCGGTGTTATCGATTTTGTGGACGAAACGCTTAAAGTGTTCGGGTTCAGGGAATTCGAAGTGGAGCTAAGCACGCGGCCCGAAAAATCCATCGGTACGGACGAAGATTGGGAAGAGGCTACCGGCGCCCTGAAAAAAGCCCTGGAAAACAAAAATCTGGAGTATGATATAAACGAGGGTGACGGGGCGTTCTATGGCCCAAAGATCGACATCAAGATTAAAGACGCGCTGGGAAGGGCATGGCAATGCGCGACCGTGCAATGCGATTTCGCCCTTCCGGAACGGTTCGGGCTTAAATACACGGACCAGAATGGTGAGGAGAGACGGCCCGTGATGCTCCACCGGGTGATACTGGGGAGCCTTGAACGGTTCATAGGGGCGCTTGTAGAGCATTACGGGGGAGCGTTCCCGTTATGGCTTGCCCCGGTACAGGTCAAGATCATACCTATCGCGGAAAGCCATTTCGATTATGGAAAAGGTATCGCGGATAGATTGAGAGAGCTGGGGATACGCGCGGAAACGGATATCCGGGATGATAAAATGCAGAAAAAGATAAGAGAAGCGGAAATGGCGAAAATACCGTATATGGCCGTTGTCGGTAAAAAGGAAATGGAGAACGGGACGGTTTCCCTGAGGAGCAGGAAGGATGGGGATATAGGCGTATTAGGGTGGGAAGATTTTGTTAAACGGTTGCAGGTTGAGATCGAAAGCAGGGGATGAACAAAAGGGTGCCTGCCGGAGACGCAGCCGGGCCTAAACAGGAGGTAGGGTCATTATAAACAAAAAGGGATCTTACGGGGGCAGAAAGTCCGATCGGGATGACGATTACACGAGGATCAACACGCAGATAAGGGCTTTGACAATAAGGCTGGTCGACGACGAAGGGAACCAGATGGGAGTGGTCGATATCCGCGCGGGGATAGAACTGGCGGTGGAAAAAGGGATGGACCTTGTGGAGGTGGCGTCCAACGTCGAACCGCCCGTGTGCCGTATAATGGACTACGCGAAATTCAAATATGAACAGAAAAAGAAAAAGAAACTGGCCAGAAAACAACAGCATCTAACCCATATCAAGGAAGTGAGGTTCAAACCTCAGATAGAGGAACATGATTACCAGGTCAAGATCAAGCATATCAGGGAGTTTTTGGAGGTGAGAGACAAAGTGAGGATCTCTTTAAGGTTCAGGGGCCGCGAGAACGTGCATAAAGAAATCGGAAGGGCCCTTCTGGACAGGATAGCTACTGATATGGCGGCTCTAGGGGAAATGGAGTCCAAACCGGTTTCAATGGGCCGGACGATGATGATGACCCTGGTGCCTAAAAGCGTGGGATAAAAAGGGGGGAAGAGGATATACAATGCCTAAACTTAAAACACATAAAGGTGTACAGAAACGGTGCAAACTGACCAAAACCGGTAAGGTGAAAAGGGCGAAATCCTGCAAAAGGCACATACTTACCAAGAAAAGCAGGAAACGGAAACGAAATCTGGGAAAATCAACGACCGTTGATAAGACGTTCGAAAAGAAGATCCGGGCGCTTTTACCGTACGCATGATCCGGCCGTGCCGTGGAGAGCGGTATGGGATATGGCGCACGGTTTAAGCCTGATAGCGGATATCTGAAAGCTGAAAAGAAGGAGAAGACATGACTAAGGTGAAACACGCGGTAAGTTCGCGTAAGCGGAGAAAAAGGACCCTCGACGCCACTAAAGGGCAGCGCGGGTCGAGATCAAGATTGTTTAAGATCGCGAAGGAAGCTGCCAGAAAAAGCCTGATAGCGAACTATATCGACAGGAAAGACAATAAAGGCAACTTCCGGGCGCTCTGGATAACGCGCATTTCCGCGGCGTGCAAGGCCGAGGGTCTTTCTTACAGCAAGTTCATAGCGGCCCTTAAGAAAGCGGGGATAGAGCTTAACAGGAAGATGATCGCGGATCTGGCCATGAACGACAGTAAGGGATTCAAAGCGCTAATAAAAAAGACTGGTATCTGACCAAGACAATGGGAAGGTTTAACCCCCCACAGCTTTTGATACTGAGTTTCCTGAGCGTTATACTTATCGGCGCGGCCGTGTTGTCTCTGCCGGTGTCCTCCGCCGGGCCGGAAAAGATGTCGGTCATAGACAGCCTTTTCACGGCTACCAGCGCGACCTGTGTGACCGGGCTGGCGGTCAAAGATACCGGGAGCGCATTTTCCCCGTTCGGCCGATGGGTCATCTTCTTCCTGTTCCAGTCGGGCGGGCTCGGGATAATGACCTTTTCCACGTTATTCGCGGTCTTGCTCGGCAGAAAAATAGGGTTTTATGAAACGGATGTCATCAAGCGCACCCTTGACGGGCAGAATATCCTGGGCCTTAAGAAGCTGTTCGCGTATATTCTCGGCATAACCATTCTAGCCGAGACCGTGGGCGCCACTTTTCTCTTTTTCCGGTGGCGCGCGGTGACCGATTGGAGCATTCCCCTGACGATAGAACGCGCCGTGTTTCATTCCGTTTCAGCTTTTTGTAACGCGGGCTTTTCGCTTTTCCGGGACAGTTTCACGCGCTTCGCGGCCGATCCGGTGATCAATTTGACGATGATACTTCTGATATTCCTAGGAGGCATCGGGTTCATAGTTATAATGGATGTGCTCGGTGTGTTCTATAACAGGAAGACGATAAGGAGAATAAGCCTCCAGACCAAACTGGTGTTTACCGTTTCGGCCATATTGATAATAACGGGGGCCATTCTGATCTTTCTGTTCGAAAGGGGACACCTGATGAAAGATATGTCGTTCTCTCAGCGGTTTTTCGGGTCGCTTTTCCAGTCGGTGACCGCAAGGACCGCCGGGTTCAACAGTGTTCCTGTCGGGGAACTTTCCGTGCCTTCACTGACGCTGATAACTTTTCTCATGTTCATCGGGGCGTCGCCCGGATCGACGGGGGGAGGTATAAAGACATGTACGATGGCGGTGATCGCCGCCACAGTTTTCGGGATGCTTGGGAACCGGAAGCGGGTAATGATCTTCAGCCGCTCCATCCCGCGGGACATAATAAGGGAAGCCATGGCTATTTTTTTTCTGGCACTGGCGTGGATCTTTGTGTTCACGATGATTATCGCGTATTCCGAAGGCGATCGGACCCTTATCAAGCCGCTGTTTGAAGTAGTGTCGGCTTTCGGGACCGTGGGGCTGTCTACCGGGATAACGGCGGGGCTGAACAGCTTCAGCAAGCTGTGTATCATCCTGACCATGTTCGCCGGCAGGGTGGGCCCGTTGACGTTGATGCTGGCGGTGGCCTTTAAGGAGAGAAAAGAGAGCTATATTTTCCCCGAAGAGAATATTATGGTTGGGTAAGGGGGAATACCCACATCAAGTGTTCCCGAAGTGGAAAAATAGGGATAACAGGAGGACGGGTATGAAAAAATTCGCGGTTATCGGGTTGGGGAGGTTCGGGACCAGCGTGGCGAAGACCCTCGCTCAAAAAGGGCAGCAGGTCGTCGCGATAGACAGGAACGAAGAGCTGGTGCATGACGTGATGGATCATGTGACTAAAGCCATATGCCTGGACGCGGCTGACGAAAAAGCCGTAAGGTCGGTCGGCATACAGGATGTCGATGTGGCCATATGCGGCATCGGCAAGGATATTGAGTCCAGCATCCTGGTAACGCTGATCTTAAAGGACATAGGCGTGCCGGTCATCATATGCAAGGCGACGAGCGAGGCGCACAAAAAGGTCCTGGAAAAGATAGGGGCGACCAAAGTCATCCTGCCGGAGATGGACACGGGCATGAGGATAGCCGAAACCCTCGTCTCCATATCCGACACGGTCGTGGACCATATCGGCCTTTCCGGGAACTCCAGCATCATCGAGATCATCGTGCCTGAAGAATTTGTCGGTAAAAGTTTGAGGGACCTCAACATAAGGGCGGAATACGGGGTGAACGTTATCGCGATAAAGAAGAAGAACAAGGTTGTAAAGGGAGGCCTGGAGAGCGAAGAGGAAAGTATCAACGTTACGCCTCAGGCTGATGCTATCATAATGAAAGGCGACATCCTTGTGGTTTTCGGGGAGAACGATAAGCTGGAGAACCTTAAAGAGAAAAGCTGATACGATAGGCTGAGTTCGCAGAGGGAACAACATGGATATCTTAGCGAAACTTGAAGAGATAAGGAAGGCTTTTGGACCCGAGATAGAGCGGTGCCGGGATACCCGGGACGTGGAAGATATAAAAGTAAAATATCTCGGGCGCAAGGGCGGCCTTACGGAAGTATTACGTTCTCTTTCCGGTCTTTCCGCGGAAGAGAAACGGGACGCGGGAAAGGCCGCGAACATATTAAAGAACGAACTGGAAGGTAAACTGCTTGAGGCCAGGGAGAACATAGAAAAGGGGAACCTGTCCGGCGCGGACAAACTGGATGTTACTTTACCGGGCGTTCCCGTACGGCTGGGGACCAGGCATCCGATAACCCTTACGATGGCGAGGATAAACGAGATATTTATCTCAATGGGGTTCCGGATCGCCGAAGGCCCCGAGATCGAGACGGAATATTATAATTTTGAGGCTCTGAACATACCGCTGGACCACCCTTCCCGTGACGCGTTCGATACGTTCTATATAGAAGGGGAATACCTTCTCAGGAGCCATACGTCCAACGTGCAGATACACGTTATGCAGAAACAGTCCCCGCCGGTCCAGGTCATCATGCCGGGGCGGGTCTACAGGCCCGACGCCGTGGATGCCTCACATTCTTTTATGTTCCATCAGGTAGAAGGGCTTATGGTCGATGAAGGTATAGATTTCAGCGATCTCAAAGGCGCGATTTCGGTCTTTTGCCGGAGCATGTTCGGGGAAGATATAAAAATGCGTCTGCGCCCTCATTTTTTCCCGTTCACCGAGCCGAGCGCCGAAGTGGATATTTCCTGCATGATGTGTAAGGGGGAAGGGTGCAGGGTGTGTTCCGGCAACGGCTGGCTGGAAATACTCGGCGCGGGAATGGTTAACCCGAAAGTTTTCGAGGCCGTAGGACATGACCCCGAAAAGTATACGGGGTTCGCGTTCGGGATGGGAGTGGAAAGGATAGCGATGCTTCTGTACGGGATCGAGGACATCCGGATCTTTTACGAGAACGACGTAAGGTTCCTCCGGCAGTTTGTTTGACGCAGTGGTGCTATAAACGGAAGAAGGGTTGATACGAGCATGGACCCATTCTCTATGCTCCTACCAGGGCCCCTCCGCCCGGTGTGGATCCTCCCTGTACGGAGCATAGAGAACGGGTCCATGCCGACAAGTTTTTATAACGTAAAGCTTACAGCTTAAAGCTTACAGCTAAAGAGGGTTTCATGAAACTGAGTTACGAATGGTTGAGAGAATATGTGAAAGTGGAGGCCGGGTGTGAAGAAGTGGCCCGGGGGCTTACTATGTCGGGGTCGGAGGTGGGGCATATCGAGGATAAGGACGGCGATAAGGTCATGGAGCTCGAGATAACGTCCAACCGGCCGGACTGCCTTAACGTTATAGGGCTGGCGAGAGAAGTGTCGGCGGTGTTCGATGCGGACCTCAGGCTGCCGGAAAGCGATATCGCGGCGGGACAAAGCAGTGCGGGAATCACGGGGATCAAGTGTGTCGTAAAAAATAAGGAGCTATGCCCCCGGTATACGGCAAGGGTCATCACAGGCGTCCGGGTGAAAGGATCGGCCGGATCGATAAGGGAAAGGGTCCTCGCCATGGGGATGCGGCCGGTGAACAATGTGGCGGATATAACGAATTAT
>JBDRFA010000028.1:0-6619 GCA_043819235.1 Candidatus Omnitrophota bacterium
CCCGAACCTATCTCACTCCCGTTCAGCACCAGATCGTACGACAGGGACCGTATCTTTGAAAGGTCCTCCTTCCTGTCCAGGAACCCCATATCTTCCTCCCGGAAAGAAGTGAACGGGTGATGTTCCGATACCCATCTCTGATCTTCCTTGTTGAACTTGAAGAGCGGGAAATTCACGACCCACAAAAAATCGAACCTGTCCTTATCTATAAGTCCCTTTTCCCTGCCTATCTTCAGCCTCAATGCTCCCAGGGAATCACATCCGACCTCCCTGGCATCCGCTACCATGAATATCATGTCGCCATCCCGCGCGCCTGTCCTCTCTATAAAACCGTCCAGCGTTTCTTTCGGGAAAAATTTCGTTATCGGAGAGACAAGAGCGCCGCCTTCGACCTTGAAATATGCCAGGCCTTTCGCCCCGTATTCGCCGGCGAACGCCGTAAGGTTGTCTATATCTTTCCTGCTTATGCCGCCGTATCCGGGAGCGGCCAGGCCCATGACCTTCCCTCCGAAAGCTATGGCGTTCTTGAACACCTTGAAGTCACAGTTCCCGGCCGTGTCCGTAAGATCGTGCAGGAACACTTCGAACCGCCTGTCCGGTTTATCACTCCCGTACCGGCTCAGGGCTTCCTGATAGTCCATCCTCGAAAAAGGTATCTCTATATCCTTTTCAAGCGCTTCCTTGAAAAGTTTTTTGAACAAACGCTCGCAGACCTCGAAAATATCCTCGTCTTCCACGAATGACATTTCCATGTCCAGCTGCGTAAATTCGGGCTGGCGGTCCGCCCTGAGGTCCTCGTCCCTGAAACAGCGGACTATCTGAAAATATTTTTCCAGGCCCGCTACCATCAACAGCTGTTTGAATATCTGCGGCGACTGGGGCAGGGCGTAAAAACTCCCCTGCTGGATCCTTGACGGGACCAGATAATCCCTGGCGCCCTCGGGAGTGGATTTGGTAAGCATCGGGGTCTCTACCGAAGTAAACCCTTCGCTGTCCAGAAAATTCATTATGGTCTTGTAAACTTCATGTTTTACACGCAGCTTTTTCTGCATGGAATGGCGCCTCAGGTCCAGATAACGGTACTTTAACCTCACCTCCTCCGAAACGCTGATATCGTCCTTGATCTCGAAAGGAGGGGTATCCGACTCCGAAAGTATCTCTATCCCGCCCGCTTCCACTTCTATCTCGCCCGTCGCTATCTTCTTATTTATGGTGCCTTCCGGACGCAGCGACACTTTCCCGGTAACGCGCACGCAGTATTCGTTCTTTATGATGTGCGCTTTATCGTGTACCGCCTTATTCCTTTCCGGATCGACGACCACCTGCGTAACCCCAGTTTTATCACGGAGGTCCATGAAAATTATTTCCCCGTGGTCTCTTCTCGACGCGATCCACCCGCAAAGCGTTACCGTTCTCGACACGTCCTTCGCCCCAAGCTCCCCGCAACTATGCGTCCTAAACATTGTAATTTCCCTTAATTTTTAAAATTCTACACAAGAACCGTAGGGGCGGGCCTTGTGCCCGCCCTAACTAACGTTTTCGATATCCGTACCGTTGTTCAGGGCGCTCAATCATCCGACATCCGAATGGGGACGACCGCTACACTCCTACCGGGGGCCCCTCCGCCCGGTGTGGATCCTCCCCCGTACGGAGTATAGCGGCCATCCCCATTCGGATATAACCGCATCAAGTTATCCCGCCTTTAATAGGAACGCCGGGTGTTCCCTCGCCGGCCTTTTATGCCAAACACGCCACGACCGCGTCAAAATCCAGCTCTTTCTGCTCCCCGCTTTCCATGTTCTTAAGGAGCATTTTCCCTTTCTTTATCTCGTCCTCTCCCAGTATCACGACGAATTTCCTGCCGTCCTTATGCGCTTTCCGCATCTGGCCCTTGAATGACCGCCCGGAATGGTCGATCTCGCACGGCACTCCGCTTGCCCAGAACCGGACGGCTAAACGGAAAGCGTCGTCACCCGCCGCCGCGTTCACAGGAACTATAAGCGCGCCGGGAAGCTGAGCCAAATAGCCGCTTTCCGTGTCAATGAGAAGCATCGTCCTTTCGACTCCCAAAGCGTAACCCGTGGCCCCGACATCCGGCCCGCCCATCTGTTTCACGAGCCCGTCATACCTGCCGCCGGCGGCTATCGCGTCCTGCGCCCCCAGTGAAGGATGTATGACCTCGAATATCATCCCCGTATAGTAGTCCAACCCCCTGACCATGTCGCTTTTTTCCCGGAACTCAACACCCATTCCCGAAAGGATACTCTTTAAAACGCCGTAATCCTCTCCGCATTTGGCGCAAAGAAAATCACGGATATCCGGCGCGCCTTTAACTATCTCCCTGCATTCTTCCCGTTTACAGTCCAGTACGCGCAGAACATTTGTAACGGACCTGCGCCTGCAGTTATCACAAAGCCCGGAAACCCTGCCGGCAAGATACTCCGACAGAGCTTTTTTGTAACCGTTCCGGTCGCTGTTACAACCCAGCGAATTAACGAGGACCGTAAACCCTTCGATCTTCAGGCCTTTTAAAAGCAGCACAAGGCTGAAAATAAGTTCGGCGTCGATATACGGGTTTGACCCGCCTATTATTTCCGCCCCGATCTGGTGGAACTGGCGCAAACGGCCCTTTTGAGGGCGTTCTCCCCTGAACATGGCTCCGGTATAGAACAATTTTACCGGCCCCTGGTCATTGTGCCATCCGTGTTCTATATACGCCCTGACCATAGAAGCCGTACCCTCGGGCCGGAGGGATATATTCTTCCCTCCCCGGTCGGAAAACGAGTATATCTCCTTTTCCACTATGTCGGTATCTTCGCCTATGCTTCTGGTGAATACCTCAGTTTCCTCAAGAAGGGGCGTACGGACCTCGCCGTAACCGAAAGTCCGGAACACCTTCCCGGCTTCTCTCTCCATCCAGCGTATCGCGGCGGCCTCCTTCGGCAGGATATCAGGCATACCTCTCAGAGATCTGTATTTTGCGGTTTCACCCATGATCGTTATAAGGATATCGCTACTTGACCCTGATTATTGACCCTGTTCCACATCGACCTTCATTTTCATGCCTGACTTAAAAGAAACCACTTTTTTGTCCGGGATCGAGACCCCCGCACCGGTCCTGGGGTTTCTTCCCAATCTGCCCTTTCTGGTCTTAACTTTAAAGATCCCGAAATTCCTCAATTCGACCTTATCCCCGCGGCGCAGGCTTTCCGTGATAATGTCAAATGTACGTTGCACCACATCCTTGACCACGATCTGTTTCAGCCCGGTATCATCCGCGATCTTTGTGATAATGTCCTTCTTAGTCATTTATCTCCCTCCTTGGTAAATGCGGCAACCCCTGTTACCGTTGTTTCTCTTCCCAGATAAGTGCTTATGCTATCACCAGTTATATCTCTTGTCAACGCCTAATAACAGTCATCCCCCTCATACCGCACCGCTATCCCGTCAGGAACTTGACATTCCCGTCGCCCAGGACCTTTTCAAGCTCTTCAACCAGCGCATCCGTCGGATTGACAAAGAGTTCTTTATCTATCGAGAGGCGTATCTTCCTCCCCTCCGGGGATGTGAACTCGACAAATACCGGGATGTTACCCCGGAATTTCCTGATCACTCCTTTGACCCTGTTAAGCATATGTTCTTCAAGGCCCAGGGTGGACATCCGGACGAGAACGGACTTTGTGAACTTTTCTTTGACTTTCTCCAGCGGGATAAGTTCTTCCGCTATTATCTTCGGCTCCTCTTCTCTCATGTTCAACCGGCCGTGCACGAACACCATGTTATCCACCGCGACCAGTTCGGGGCCCTGCCTGTATGTCTTGGGAAAGACCAGCACTTCGACAAAATTATCAAGGTCTCCCAGGCTGAGGATCGCCATCTTCTCCGCCTTCTTACGCGTAACGGTCACGCGCACCTTGTTTATTATTCCCCCTATAAGTACCTGGGTCCCGTCCGCCATCCCGGCCAATGCCGATATCTTGCAGGTAGAATAAGCGTTCAAAAGTTTTTCGAACCTGGCCAGGGGATGTTTAGTTATGTAGAACCCCAGCATTTCCTTCTCGTTGGTGAGAAGTTCGTGTTCGAACCATTCCGGGATATCCGGCGTTTCCAGAAAATTCTCCTTAAACCCTTCGTTCGTATCCGCGTCGTCAAAAAAAGACATCTGCCCGGCGTTCCTGTCCCTGTGCGCTTTAGCGGCCATATCCAGGACCCTGTCAAGCACCGCGATCGCCTGCGACCTGAAGATACCCGTGGAATCGAACGCCCCGCACTTTATCAGGCTTTCTATGACCTTCCGGTTGACCGCCCTGAGATCTACTTTCTTCGCGAAATCGTATATGGATTCGAACTTACCCTTCTCTTTGCGTATCTCGATCATGGATTCAGCGGCGCCTGTACCCACGTTCTTCACCGCGGAAAGCCCGAAGCGTATATCCTTACCCACGACGGTAAAATCCCTGAAGCTTTCGTTCACGTCCGGAGGAAGGACGTCGATATCCATGCGTAAAGACTCATTGATATAGTCCGCTATCTTATCCATGTTGTTCTTTTCACTGGCCAGAAGCGCCGTCATGAATTCGACCGGATAATTCGCTTTAAGGTACGCCGTCCGGTAACTGACCATCGCGTAGGCCGCGGAATGCGACTTGTTGAAACCGTACCCGGCGAAATACGAGATAAAATCCCATATCTTTTCCGCGGCAGCGCTGTCGACGTCCTTCTTCCGGGCACCTTCCAGGAATTTCACTTTTATGCCTTCGAGGGCTTCCTGTATTTTCTTGCCCATGACCTTCCGGACATTATCCGCTTCCGACATGCTGAACCCCGCCAGCACGGAGACTATCTGCATCACCTGTTCCTGGAAGACTATAATCCCGTACGTTTCCTTCAATATGGGTTCCAGGAGCGGATGGTCATACTTCACCTCTATATGCCCCTGTTTCCTTTTGATGAATTCGTCCAGCATGCCGCTGCCCATGGGCCCGGGCCGGTAAAGGGCCAGTATCGCGATAAGGTCCTCGAAACGCTCCGGCCTCAGCTTCCTTAAAAGGTCCCTCATACCGCCGGATTCAAGCTGGAACACGCCTGCCGTTTCGCTCCGGCAAAGAAGCTCATACGTCGCTTTGTCGTCAAGCGGTATCTTATCTATCTCTATGTCTTCTTCTCTGGTCCTTTTCACGATCTTGATCGTCTGGTCTATGACCGTCAACGTCTTCAGCCCCAGGAAATCCATCTTCAGCATGCCTATCTTATCCAGGGATTTCATCGCGTATCCGGTGGTTATCTGATCATCCGACGTCTTGAAAAGCGGTATACGTTTCTGGAGTGGCTTGTCCGATATCACCACACCCGCGGCATGGGTCGAAGCGTGGCGGTTAAGGCCTTCCAGCCTCCTTGAGGTATCTATAAGTTCCCGTATCACCGGATCTTCCTTATACCTGGCCGCGAGCTCCGGTTCTATGTTCAGGGCCTGGGCCAGGTCGATGCCGGGATCGTTCGGGATAAGCTTCGCTATCTTGTCAACTTCGGCGTACGGGATGTTCATGACGCGCCCGACATCCCTGATAACGCCTTTGGCGAGCATACTTCCGAAGGTGATTATCTGCGCGACGTTCTCTTTCGAATATTTCTCGACGACATAATCTATTACTTCGTTCCTCCTTTCGAAGCAGAAATCTATATCGATATCCGGCATGGTGACCCGCGAGGGATTGAGGAACCTCTCAAAGATCAGGCCGTACTTTATGGGATCGATATCCGTGATGCCGAGAGCGTAACTCACGATGCTCCCGGCCGCGGAACCTCTCCCGGGGCCCACGGCGATCTTTTTATTCTTGGCGTAATTGATAAAGTCCCATACGATGAGAAAATAACTCACGTACCCGCTGTCCCGGATTATCTTCATCTCGTGTTCAGCGCGTTCCCGTATGCTTTCCGTTATCTCGCCGTACCGTTCTTTGAGGCCCTTTTCCACCAGGTTCTTCAGGAACCCGTCGTTATCCTCGCCTTCCGGCGCCTTGTACCGCGGAAGGTGCAGGGTGCCGAAATCCATTTCCAGATTACACATTTCCGCTATTTTTCCGGTATTTGTCACGGCTTCGGGTATATGGGCGAATGACCTCATCATCTCTTCCCGGGATTTAAAATACAGCTGGTCCGTGGGGAACCGCATGCGGCCCGCGTCGTCAAGCGTGGTCTGTGTCTGTATGCATAAAAGCGCGTCATGCGCTTTCGCGTCGCCCCTGTCGAGATAATGGATGTCATTCGTCGCGACGACCTGGAGGTCCAGTTCACGGGCAAGTTTGATCAACGCGGAATTAAGCTTCTCCTGTTTTTCTATATGGTTGTCCTGAAGTTCGAGGTAAAAATTTTCCTTCCCGAAAATATCCGCGTATTCCATGGCGCTTTTTTTCGCCTGCGCCCATTGTTCCGAGAGAAGGAAATGCGGCACTTCACCGCCAAGACAGGCCGACATGGCGATAAGTCCCTTGCCGCAGCGGGAAAGGACTTCTTTATCAACCCTCGGTTTATAATAAAAACCTTCGAGATACGCGATAGAGACTATCTCCATAAGGTTCTTATATCCGGTCATGTTCTTGGCTAAGAGGACAAGATGGTA
>JBDRFA010000029.1:0-5181 GCA_043819235.1 Candidatus Omnitrophota bacterium
TCTTTTTTAATGCGCGAGGGACGCATGAGCGCGGGCGAGTTTTTTGATATTACATGTGATTCGGAAAATATCTGTCTGTACGGGATCGAGGACGAGGAGCTTTACCGCGAGAACGTGGAAAGTTTCCGCCGGGTAGCTGCAAAGCGCGCCGAACAGACAGATAATCTGGACAAGTTCGACGATCAACTGTCGGCCCTGGCCGAAAAAGTGTATTCCGGGGACCTGCGGCAGCTGAATGATAATTGCCGTCTCCACAGGGACGGCACACTGAGTTTCAGTGACCACTGGAAAGTGATCGAGGGATTGGCGAAAAAATGCAATGTGGATATCTCGAGATACACGGAGCTTCCAAAATTACTGGAATCCATAAAACTTGAGACAAGTATAGATTTCGCGAAAGCGAATACGGAACGGCAGGAACTTATAGATATGCTCAGCGGCGGCATGGACAAATCCGAACTGGAAGGCCTTGTCCTCAGGTCTCTCGCTTTCAAGCAGAACAAAATGTCCCAGGGGGATTATCACAGGTATCTTTCCGGGTTGGCCGCCGCGAAAAATATCCCGGCCGAAGGGTACGAGAACCTTACGGGTTTTACCAGATACGTTACAATATATGAGTCGGTCGAACTGGCGGGAGTATACCGTGAGATGGAAGGGGTAGAGGACGCGATAAGGGAAAAGTTATACCGCAACGGCGACGAGAGGGAACTTTACGGGATGGCCAGGATGGCGCGTCTCTTGAAACAGCTTTACGCCATAGAACTTACCACCAGGGAATTCGAGTATTTTATGAAAAACCGCGTGTGGTTCAGCGCGGAGAGATGTTCCGGTTTCATCAGGGAGAAATGCGGTAAATACGGTGTGCCTGTCAGCGGTGGATACGATATTTCGGAAATAATGGAAGGTATTCCCGGGGCCATGAAATTTTATACGGACGCGCAATCCAGGGATAACGCGATGCTTAACAATACCCTCAAAAGGATGCGGGAGGAAGGGAAACACGTAGCCGCGCTGATAACCGGGGGATACCATACAGAAGGGCTTACGGATATCATGAGGCAGAAAGGCCTGTCATACCTTGTTGTCGTCCCGAAATTCGAAGGCGGGAAAGAAAGGCCTTACGTCGCTATCCTCACTAACAAAAAGAGGCCATACGAGAAAATACTTGAATCCGGCAGGTACCAGCTGGCCGTCTCGGCGTATTTTTACGCCTACGAAGGGGACCTGTCACGGCTTAAACCCGCTATTTTTCACGCGCTCGGTGAAGCCGTGCTTGAAGGGAAAGATATAGATACCATCAAGGATTCGTGGAAAGGAGCATACAGGGTCGTTTATGCGTCTACTTCTGAAAAAAGAAGAAAGGCGATGAAATTCGCACCCGTTACCCCAAAGGATTTCGAAGATTTCCTGCAAAGGGTGACTGTCCGGAAGGTCAGTAAAGCGGCGGTTATCGCCGAAGTCACTTCAGAGGGCATTTCGTTCATCACACTCGCGAAGAAAGGAGAGACATTCGATTTTAACCCCGCGTCAAAGGCGCAAAGGGACGTATTCCTTGCCAGGACCAAAACTGTTGCCAGTGAGGAAGAAAAGAGGGCGGTAGAATTCACAATAGCGCTTCAGGAATTGGAAGAGAATACGGAGCTGGCCGGAGAAACGGAAGCAGACCTTGAAAATATCACCTTTGGGCTTAATGAAGCGGTGAAAGGTAAGGATCATGAAGAGATCATAAGCAGGCTCGACCTGTCTGGTACCCTCGCAGCATCGGTAGCGGAAGTGCTTGATGGCAGGGAATTAGATGCCGGTAATGTGCGTGAGATTTTATTGAGGGACCTCGGGGATGAAGGACTGAGCCTCCCCTCGGACTGGGGGCGCAGCGGTCTGAAAGAAAGCGTTAGATCGTTTATCGCCGCGGTAAAGGAACGGCAGAAACTGGACATCGTAGATACATTACTGGCGACCAGAAGCCATGTTTTCAATAATAAGATGACAGTTCCCTTTGGGCATCTTCTGCTTATTGTCAAAGCGGATCCCACTGATATGGAAACAGTGAAAGATGACATAGAATGCGCCGAAAGCGCGATAATCGAGACTATGAATTCACTTCAAGCCCTGGATCGTGTCGTGCGCGAAGGAAGAATAAAAAAAGGAGAGGAAAGCACGCTCAGACGTGTTATTGATCTGGAGAAATCCTTAAAAGAAGGAACGATATTAAACAGGGAAAACCGTGAAATATTAGAAGGTATATGGGATAAAGAATATGCTTTGATGACACAAATGCTTGGCTTGCTGACACCAATGGTCCGGGCCATATCTGTTGACGCGGGCATAACGTCCGATATGGCAAAGTGCTTGCATAGCCTTTCTTCTTGCTATCAGGAGTATGCGGACAGCTTAAACAGTCTTTGTAGTAATAAAAACGATACCGCGGAACAAAAGATAAGTAAATTCAATGACGCCGCGGATCGCTTATATGCCAGGTTACAGATATCAGGGGAAGCGCCCGAAAAAATAACGAAGGAGTTTATAGCGAGTAAATTCAAGGGACAGCAGAGATATTATTCCCGGACATGGGCGGATTCTGTTGACGAGAACGGCAGGCTTGTGAAAGGTTTTGCCAGGGAGCTTTTAGAAGCGGGACAAGCGGGGATATTTTACTCTATTGTGAAATCGGAAGACAGGGAAGCCTTTGTTAATACTATTAATGAATACTCTCCTTATATAGGCGAGGTAAGGCAGTATGTGCTTGAGTCGGCGGAGAAAGGGCGTAAAGAGCAGGATCAGGCATTGATGGACTTAGAACGTATAGATAAAAAAGGCTTGTCCCTTGCAATGCAGATCAAGGCTGTTAAAAATATGGAACAATTCCGGCATGCCGGCGAATTCGCGAAGAAAGCTGTACGGATACTTGGACTTGAAGAAGAAAGAGGAGAGGTTATAGCAGTCGCGGGAAAAGTATCTACCGCCGAAGAATCCGTCCAGCCGGATGATGTACCACCGGTTTCTCCCACCGAGCGCCTGAAAGAAGAACCGAAGGGTATCATGCCCGGTATAGCCGCGTTCTCGTTCTTGACTTTTTTGAAGGCGGGGATAATTTCATGTCCTGCGGCCCTGGCCGGTATCGCCGGGATATTCATACCTTACCTTATATATAAGTACAGCATGCTTCATGCCGTTAAAACGGCCGCCGCGGAAAAAAAGGATATTAAGTTAAAAGACCTCCAGCGGCATTGCCGGGATATCCTTGGGAGATCTTATAATGTGCAGGTTATTTCTGATGATAAATGGGATGGAGATAAAGGCCGTTACGCTTATACCGATCTTGATGCGAATACGGGAGAGCAGGTTATTTATATAAAGGAAAGCATCGCAAGGGCCCAGGACAGGGCGCTTGTACCGGTCCTGATGCACGAGAGAGGAGAGGCCGATATGAGCATACTGCCTTCGACATTCACGCGGATAGTGACATATCTGCCTCTTACCCGTGAAATACGCGCGAATATCCTCGAATTTGTTAATATCCTTTCATACGCGGCATCCGAATTGATGCCCAGAATATGGGGGCCTGCTCCGGTTCCGGGAGACGTGAAGAAAAGAATATCAAAACTGAAAAATACCGTGCAAAAAGAAATACCGGAAGCATGGATACAGGGAGAAGCCGGCGAGGAATGGTTCGCCGAACTGTATAAAACCGCCGCGAAAGACGATGGAAAATACTACGCGTACCTTAAAAGGATAATGACCCTCCGAAGGGCGGGAATGCCGTTCAGTTTCCTGGGATCACTTAATGGCGCGACTTATTATAAAGGCCGTCTGCTTGCGATGGACGGTAAGGAACTTGAACAGAAACTGGACCTTCTCGCAAAAGGGCGGATAACGGTCAAACCTGAATTTTTGAACTATTCTATCGCCAGGCTTACCGAAAGGGTGAACCTGATCAATAACCTCAAAACAGGCCCGAACGAGGCTATGCTCAGGGCGGCCGACGAGGATATGGAGAAAATGGCCCGCGTCAACGAGACTGAAGCGACGGCAGCGGGTATTCCCCTCATAGAGCTGCTGCGGAAGAAGGTTAAATTTTTAAAAACTTATAGTCTTACAGTTAATCCGGAACTTCTCGGATTAAAATTACAAGATATCAGCGGGAAAATGTCAAGGCATGAAAGTTACGGCATCCGCGCGAATGATATCACTATAAAATACAGCGCGGATAAACTCAAGGATTACGCGGTAAAGACCCATGTTACAGCCATGTCCGGAAGTGCGGTCACGGATGAAGACCTGGAAGAACTGGCGGATATGATATTGGATTCTGTCAAGTTGGCAGTGCCGGAAGAAGACCTTTCTCTTCTGGCCGATCTTCTTGATGGGACGGGTTTTGTCCGGTTTGAGCATAAGGACGGGACGGAATTCTCGTTAAGGGACGAGATCAACGGGTTCAGGGGAGAACTTACGACCGCTCAGACCGCGGACGAAAAAGAAAAGATATGTTCCCGGTTCGCGTTATTGATGGGAGAGATAATCTCTGATGAGGAAGTATCCGAGAAGATCGACACTCTGCCGGTTGAAGAACATGAAAAATTTTACAAATTGTCACGGGAATTAACAGAAGAGTATGAACGCGTCGTGGGTATCGTCAGCGGGATAAAGGAGTTCAATCAACTTGAAGACATGGATGAACGGACCGTAAAATTGACGGACCTGGCGGATTTGTTACAGGAAGTTACTTTGAACACGGACAGGTTCCCGTATTTCGCAGAAAACGAAAGGTTTAATGAATTATCCTCCCGTTTGCTTGCCAGCGGTACCGAGGCGGAGGGCCTGGCCGCTGATATGCTTTACAAAGTATATCTGGGCCTTGAATACAGCGAAGGTACGGCAAGGACATCCGAATTGATGAATGGTTATATAAAGGAATATACGATAGACCGGGCTGAAACACGTGACAAGACATTTGATCTGTACAGAAAAGCCGGGAGGACATATGTCCGCGACCGCAGGGGAATGGTCACAGCTTTACGTTCCGTCAGAAAATACCTGAGTGATCCCGTACCTGAAGCCGTGGAAACTCTCCGCAGGATCGCGAGGACCGAAAAAGACAGAGAAAACCGGCTTTACCGCGAGGAGTCTATAAAATTCGGCAGATGGCACGATAAATACGTATTTCAATTAATGGGTATACCG
>JBDRFA010000030.1:0-6875 GCA_043819235.1 Candidatus Omnitrophota bacterium
AAAAAAGCTGGTATATTTGATCTTAAATTCCATGACCTGAGGCATACTTTCGCGGGAAAGACATATTTTAAGTTCTTTGAATGTAATTAGATATTGAGCGGTTGCCGGCGTAGCTCAGGGGTAGAGCAGGGGTTTTGTAAACCTCTGGTCGGGGGTTCGAATCCCTCCGCCGGCTCCAGTTATTTCGCGGAACAAAATTTTATGGGGAGATAGCAAAGTGGCCAAATGCAGCAGACTGTAAATCTGTCGGCTCAGCCTTCGAAGGTTCGAATCCTTCTCTCCCCACCATATTAAAAAAGCGGCAGTCCATTTCGGACTGCCGCTTTTTTAATCTGGTCAATATCCGCCTTCGGCGGATATTGAGATGTTTCATCGTTGTTCTCGGGGAAAACTATGTTTTCCCCGATCTCTCCTCAGAAACATCATTGGGGAGTTCAGGGCACCTGCGCCCTGCGGGCTTGTTGTCCTTCTCTGGTAGTAATACGGCTTTAACTTAATCAGTATTGTAGCTATGGCACAAAACGAAAACATTTTTCTGATGGGACTGTTCACTATGCTCCGTACCGGGAGGATCCACACCGGGCGGAGGGGCCCGGGTAGGAGTATAGTGAACAGTCCCATCTCGGTTATCACCAGAAATAACAATACCAATCAGGTTTAAATGGTACTACCTGAAGGAGGCAGGTTCAGTCATGAAGTATAATCGTCCTTGGGAGGATAATGTTATGGATTTTGCTTATAATACGGCTTTAACTTGATCAGTATTGTAGTTATGGCCCAAACCGAAAACATTGTTCTGATGGGACTGTTCACTATGCTCCGTACAGGGAGGATCCACACCGGGCGGAGGGGCCCTGGTAGGAGCGTAGTGAACAGTCCCATCTCGGTTATCATTAACAATGCCAATCAGATTTAAGTGGTATAAGATGAGATGTTTAGTCTTCAATGAATGGTTATCAACGTCAAAGAGCTGTGATACTACAGCTCTTCGCAAAAAATACGCCAAAAAAAAACGTCATGCCTTGCTGAGGATATCTCTTATGCGCGCCATTGTCTCAACAAAATCCGCGGTATTAAGTACGGCCGCGTCGGGCACCAGTTTTATGACCATATCCCGCGCGTCCCTTTCGGACAACCAGGCATGGTCTTTTTCATCCAGATCTTCCAGAGGGACAACATTCGGTATGCGCGCGTAATGTTTTATAAGCATATCTTTATCCCACCGCAGATATTTGCCGATAGCCAGTAGAGCTACCTCCAGCAGCGGGAAATAGGCGTCTTCCGGGAACCCCGTGTCGTCAATAGCCGCTATTACCGCCCTGCCGCGGACCTTCTCGAAATACGCCATGTTGGCATCTTTTGTTATAACGATGATGTTCTCGGCTTTCGCGCCGCCCGTCTTGTTCAAAAGCCCCTTCCCCCTGCCTTTCACGATCTCGAGGTTTTTCAGGAACATCGCCGTCTCTTTGTTGTTGTCCTTGATATCCGCCAGCATGCATATAAGCCTTTCTATCTCTTTTTGCCCCGGGCCGCCGCCGCTCCTTTCCGAGAGTTCCGTGTCGAGCAGCAGAACGACCCTCTCCTGTTTATCGGCTACCGCGATGTTTTCCGAGATGTTTATCATCGTCTGGACAAGCCAGGGTATGACCGAACCCGCGTTCTTCAGTATCTTTTCTTTATCCCATACCGTTTTCATGTCCGGTCGCCGGACGAGGTTTTCGTTCCCATCCCCGTTATTCACGATCTCGAGGCCGTCACATTCGAATAACTCGAGCTTCTTTAAAAGTTCATATCTTGCGTTCGGGGGAATTTTCCCTTCCTTTTTCTCATCTTTCTTTTTTTCGGCTTCGAATCCCTTGAAGAACCCGGCCCATTCCCCGTTCTCTACAAGATCACGACGATCAAGCATTTCATTAAAGAACCGTCCAAGAAAACCGGCGGTATCTTCGTCCCGCTCTTTCAGTGTCAACTGGCATATCTTTAACCACGCGAAAAACGAATCGGTCCTGTCCAGGCCGTATTTATCCCGTTCCTTTACATATTCGCGGTGCGAAATATACACATCCCGCTGATCGAATATCCTGCTCAAATACGCGATCTGTTCGGCAACAACGTCTATATCGAAAGGGTTTGCGACCGCGGAGGCTTCTTCCAGATCGCTTTCGAAATATTCTCCCTTGAAAGTTTCCTTATCCGGCAGGGCCCTGAGCAGTTCATCATAATAATCCGTTATTTCCGCGGGGAAATCCAACCCCGTCACTTTACTCAAAGAATAATTTTCAGCGGCATAGTCCGCGGGATCATTGCTGAAACCGCTGACACTGTTCAGGATCATCTTTTTCTCTCCGGTCTTATTGTCGATTATCAGGTCAAAAGCATACTTTTTAAGGCTCGGATCTATATCCACTATGCCTCGTCGGCTCATCTCCATCTGCAATGCCGCGAATTTACGGAGTATCTCTTTGATCATAGCCATATCACGCGGATCACCGGAAGCCAGAAGGTCCCTCACGATATGTTCTACGGATGCCTCTACGCTGTTCTTGATCATTACTTTGCCCAGTTTACGCAGGCATTTATGGGGAAGTGAGCCGATGATCACGTCTTTAGCCGATTTTGACAGGTCGTATACCGCACTCCTCACCATAAGATCTCCGAGCCTCTCTTTCATGAGGTTGAACATCGGCACGATCTTATCGGAGAAGACCTTTTCGTCCGTGGGGACCGCCACCACCAGGCCGTATTGCCCCCTTTTCTTCGTGTACAGTTCATAAAAATACCGCACATCTGACGGAGAGTCCTTCTCTAACTCAAAACTGTCGCCGACAAATCCCTTTTTCTCGATTATCGAACTGATCTTTTTGAAAGAGATATTCTGCAACCCTTCTTCTATCTCCCTCGGAGTAAGCCCTATTTTCGCAAGGGCTTCCTCACATTCTCCCAGCAGTCTTTTTTTGTAACTTACGAATATGGATTCCGGCAGCGAATGGTTACAGATACGGAACTCGCAGTTCTTCAGCCAGGGGATCAGGAACGGCACCTCTTCCGTTCTGAGCAGGATCAGACGTTTTTCGATAAATTCATCCCTGTCTATCTTCCTGCCTGTCTCCGTTTCAAATCTTTTAAGCATCCTTACCAGCCGCACGTCGGGATCGGCGTCTATCGCGACGGTTACGGCATCTTTATTTAATTCTTTATCCGCGGTCGCCCCATTCCCTTCTATTAGAAAAATGCTCGAATCAGGGGATATCTTCTGTAAAAAATCCCTGCGCCGGCCTTTCTCGAGGCCGAACCATTTTGTCTTAATCAGCAAAACCCCGTTATCCCATTTTTTTTCCTCTATTTCGTAAAAATCGTTATTGATATAGAGATCATACCTGTCATTGTTTTTCTGCACCTTGATATCCAGTGTACGTACCCGCACACCGGACACTTTCTCCTTTTTAAATTCCAGGACCGGATCCCCGGCGGCGTTTCTGGCAAAATAGATCATTTCCGGATCAGATCCACCTGGTCTCATAAAGTCCTCTTCCGGCAGGCCGCGCAGGTCCTTTTTAGCGTGGAAAGAGACCACATCCAGGCCTATTTTATCCTCCTCTACCATGTACTCCGTGTCATACAGCCCCAGAACGGGCTTTCCGCCGGCTTCTCTCGCATGAAACGTTTTCTTCCCAAGCTCCACGCTGCTACCGGTCTTTTCCTTTCCTTCGCCGTCCTCTGTGATCAACACGGGCGCCCGGGCCTCTCCGCCTTGCCCGTCAAAAACAGCTTTCAAGTCCCCGTTATGGACCACTATTTTCCCGTCTTCCCGCCGCTCGATCTCTAATCGCGCCCGGGTCTTACTGTCAAACACCGGTTCGAATATAACTTCACCCTCAAATAATTTTTTTGTGCTCTTAATGAAATTAGTATGTTCGAATTTTTCTATAAAGACCTCCGTCGTTTTTCCCGTCGCCGGGTCTATCGGTCTCCTTTCCCCGGGCAGGATATGGTCATCGTACTCCTTGTTCTTCTTTTTTTCGCCGGCTTCTTCGATGAACCTGGCCAGTTCGCGCACGATCGTGCTTTTTCCGCTGCCCCCCAAACCCGCGAGCAATAACTTGATCTGTGAGATGAAAAATCTTCCTTCTTCGGTTTGCATGTCTCTGGTGGCCGTAGACTTTTCCCGGATCACCCATTTCAGGAATTCCACGGTCATTTCCCGGTTGATCCGCACTATCAGGTCCTCGACAACGTTCTCGAACCGACGGGATACCGTGTGCGCCACCTCTGACACCCGGTCCTTTTCCCGGCGTTCTTTTCTCCTCCTTTCCCGGCCCTTCCTGAAACCATCCCTGCCCAGAGTGTCAAGCGCGGCTATCCTGGCAAGCCCGATCCTTTTCTCCGGTGTCGCAAAAGTATCCCGTGGACGTGTTGCCGAGCCGGCCGGAGAATGTGGTATTTCTTTCCTTGTCAATATCTGCCTGGAGAGATAACGCCCTATGTGCGTCTGGATGATGTTATAAGGGTTGTCTGCCCCTAACCCACCGGGTTTCTGCGTGCCGGGGATACTATGGTTAAAATATCTGATCTTATACGGACCGAGGTCTATTATGACCGCTGATTCGTCATACAGGACCTCTATTTCATCAGGAATCGTCTCTTTTAGAACATCGGGGATATCTCCTGTTTCTTTTATACTCCTAACTGCCGAATCGACCAAGTGTTTTATCCGCACGATATTACGGTTACGAGGGTCATCCTCTATGCCCATAAGATAAAACCCCAGGTAACCCGATGCAAGCGTGAAGAACGTGGCTTCCGCATCCGGCCGGGTAAAGAGCGTATAGGGCTGCAAGGTATTCCCCTGAAATGCATCCGGGCATGCCCAAACGACCCCCTGCCATGGGATAAGCACACTCAGGCAGAATGCGGCCAATTGTATGATTTTCTTTCTAAAAACATACTTCATAATTATTATGGTTGTTAATATACTTTTTAAGCTACTAACTAGCTTTTTATCATTATACGCTAATTACCAAGAATTTGCAAGCATAATTTAACAAATTGCGGAAAACTTAAGTAGGCGAACCAGATGCTAATGCAGAATTTGGGATTATTGACGTTTACCTGAAGAAAGTTCCCGCTCTTCGGAGACCGCTGCCTCAGGATACTTTATGAATTTTTCTGTAATGTCTGCCATTTGCCCGTCTTCATCAACCATCATGTCTAACAATGTTTCGAATTTTCCGGCATTTTCACCGCTTTTATTAAAATATGCCGCGACCGCTTTGACTATTTCCTCCTCTAACGTTTTATCGAAGCTGAATCCATACGCGACATATTTTGACCATCTTACGATGACTTTCGCCAGTGTCCCTCCGTCGGACAGGTCAACATTCTTATTCAAGGCCAGTTTTTTCTCCTGGAAATCTTTCCTGGCATTGTCCGGGATATAAAGCCGCAGGCCGCCGTTTTCCTTTTTTTTGAGCTTTATATCGTCGATCGTAAAGAACTTTTCGCCCGTATCGTACAGTTTACCCGCCGCTTTTCCCGATATGACCGCTACCGCTACTCCTGTTCCCGGCACTTCCACTTCCACTCCTTCCACTTCCATAAGCTGTTCAAGGGGAGATTTCAATTCACCGGGGACATCGTTAATATTTACATCTATCGCCCCATATCCTGACATCCCCATACTCTCTTCCACTCTGTCAATAACAATATTCAGTTTCTTATAATATTTACTCACGATATCGACTACGTTCTGAAAATGTTTTATGTATCCCGTCGCGACAAAAACTTCTGATACTTTCCCCCTGAAATCGTCATCCGACGTATTGAGCCCCCCGTCAATTATGAACGAACTGCTTTCATCCCAGCATAAAACATCAACATCCCCTATAGCCGGCACTTCCGAAAAAACATCTTTCTTCAGCTTAAAGCTGGACATCAACTCCTGTTTCTCCTGTTTCTGCCCGATCACACCATCATAGCGATACTGATACCGTTTAGCAGGATCCGACTGATCTTTTTTGGCTTGTTCATATTCACCGGACGGCTGCATCATGGTTTCGGCAGAATTTTCAGGATGGCTGTATTTT
This sequence comes from Candidatus Omnitrophota bacterium, assembly GCA_043819235.1. Taxonomy (GTDB): domain Bacteria; phylum Omnitrophota; class Gorgyraeia; order Tantalellales; family Tantalellaceae; genus JBDRFA01. The sequence goes on from JBDRFA010000030.1 coordinate 6,084, forward strand.
CCGTTATCCGCACTACTGAGTTGTTGTAAAAAAAAGATAGCTATAGCAAAAAAAACCATCCCGGAAAAAACTTTCCCGAAACAAGGCTTACATACTAAACCCCATCTTTTTGTAGTTATACGCCGGGATATAGCTCTACCACGATAAACCCCGGCATCATTAGCTTTTCCCATTTAACACCTGCCTGCTTTTGTTGAGTTTAACCGTATAGGGAAATCTTCTGGACAATTTTTAGTAAATCAACACTTCCCAAGCATTTACAATACTAAAAACCGCCCTCCCCTTCTACCTCAAATGCATACACACACAGCCAAAGTATATCATATAAAGTGTCCCATTCCAAATAATTGCTTCCTACTTTTTTATATTTAACAAACATGTGATTCTTGTAACAGTTTAGCCCACGGAAGAACTCCTTGATGTTTCTGCTCAGGCCATTTAAACCCAACTGACATTGATGTCCCAATTTTGATGAACGGATGGAATCGTTCGATATACTCCTACCCGGGCCCCTCCGCCCGGTGTGGATCCTCCCGGTACGGAGTATAGCGAACAATTCCATATAACAAGATATTTTCGGTTTGTGTCATTCCTGAAAATTCCCCACCGTATTTATATTACTTCTACCCGAAAAATTTAGTGGAGACTTTGGGGGTTAAAAGTTGTAAGGGGTTGATATTATTACATGTTTATTTTGAAACTGCGGAAGATAAGCTAAACTGTTACCATCATACACATTAAATATTACTTTTCCCGTAATAGATTAGCTCTCGGAAGTAATACGTTTCGCAC
>JBDRFA010000031.1:0-3156 GCA_043819235.1 Candidatus Omnitrophota bacterium
GTCGGCGTCCTGTATCACGCAGAAGTCGCCCGCGGCGTTCTCGATGGCGCTTCTTATCGCTTTGCCTTTACCCATGTTCTTTTCGTGGTAGATGACCTTGACGCCGAGCTTCCCGTCGCCGAAGTTCTTTTTCAGGAGTTCTCTCGTCCCGTCGGTCGAACAGTCGTCGACTATAACGAGCTCTTTTTCTATATCGACCTTCTCCAGCCTGGATATGATATCCATCAGGGTATGGACCTCGTTATACGCCGGCATCAATACGCTCAATTTCATTTTTCCCGTCCCTTCGTTTTTACCGTACTTTTTTTCTGCAGACAAAAATAACTTCCGCCGCCGTGAGCCACGGCATGCGCCGCATGCAGAACCTGCTCAACGCTATGCCGAAACGGTTGGCCCCGTCATACGAACCTTTGTCGCGCAGCAGGCCGCAGAAGGTCATGAGCGCGTGCTCGTGGTCCACGGGGGTTATCTCGAGTATCTCGAACCCGTTCTTCTCAAGGGCGCCTGACAGTTCCTTAACGGAAAAATGCTGTTCCCAGTAACGCTCGAGAGGCGCTTTCCCGAACAGTTTTCGCATAAAGGCGTTCCGTTTCAGGGACTCGAGCGGATACGCGATACGCGCGAAAATGGAAGTCCTCGGCACCTTGACGATGAATATCCCGCCCTCATCCAGCACGCGCCACGCTTCTTTTATGGAGCGTTCAGGCCCTTCCGTAAAATGTTCTATCACGCCGAGCGATAAATACCCCCCGAAATAGCCGTCCCGGAACGGCAGGTCCTTCACGTCCGCGCAAAACACCGGGAGAGCCCTGTCGTATTCCTGAAGCTTCCGCAAGGGAGCCGCGTTGTAATCCACGCCGAGAACGTCATACCCCAGGCGTTTCAGCTGTACAAGATACGGACCCAGGCCGCAGCCGCCTTCAAGCACCTTCCTGTCCTTCGGGAGGTATTTCAGGTATATCCGCATATGCTGCTGGACACGCGGGTACCGGAATATCTCCATAATGGTCTCGATCTCAACCCCGCGCCAGTTGTCTTCCCACGCCTTCTTGGTCACAGCGTCTATATTTTCATCCTTCAATGTTCTCATTTGCGCCTCTGCTTTTCAATTTTTCAGCTATGATCACATGCCCTTCGACTACCGGATGGGGCTGTTTGCTATGCTCCTACCCGGGCCCCTCCGCCCGGTGTGGATCCTCCCGGTACGGAGCATAGCAAACAGCCCCATCCGATAATGCGATCCACTGCATCTTACAGCCTATAGCTTAACGCTATCCCGCCAACACTCTCTTATACCCCTCAACAACCCTGTCCGCAACTTTGTCCCACGTATATGTGTTCATAATAAGGTTTTTAAGCGCCCCGTCATTTTCGGTTTCAAGCGCCTGTTTTATTTTTTCGTGTATGTCCTGCGGGCTGTCCGGTTTTATGTAAATGGCCTTTTCCCTGAAATATTCCCTTGTGCTCCCGCCCTCTGTCGCGACTACTTTCGCCCCGGCAAGCGCGGCTTCCATCGCCGCGAGGCCCGGGGTCTCGAACCAGGCCGGGAGGACGAACACTTCGCAGGCGGCGTACGCTGAAGTAAGAAGCTCCGAACCGTGCGGCATGCCGCCCGGGAAATGCACCCTGTCCCCGGCTTCCTGCCTGCATTTTTCCATGTACCATTCGCTTCCCGAAACTGTATCGCCTATGAGCACCAGGTCCCGGTCTATACCTTTCATGGCCCTTATAAGGTTCAGCTGGTTCTTCCTGGGCTCTATCCTGCCGACCGAAAGAACAAAATCCCTGAGACCGTATTTATCCGTAAAAAGGCCGGGGTCCGCGTCCGCGAAAGACATGTCCACGCCGTTCGGTACGACGAACATCCTGGACATGGGTATGTTGAAGAGCCGCGATATCTGTCTTGCTTCATTCTCCGAATTGGGGAAAATGATGTCCGAGGCCTCGAACATTTTCTTCCGACCCGAAGGCAAGAACGGGAAGAATACTTTGGCCGCGTGCCGCGCGACCATCCCGGACTTTCTCAGCAATGATCCTTCCTCGAAGAACGCCCTCCGGAAATCCGACCAGAATATCGATTCAAGCGCCACTTTTACTTTTCTCGCGCGGGCCACTTCCATGAGAGGCAGGCATTCTTTAACCGACCCGAAAACATGGAATATGTCGAAATCCTCTATCCTGTCGTTCCATGTATCGAACCGTATTACCTCTACGCCTTTCTTGAGAAGGTATTCCTCAGTCTTCTCAAGAAGTATTTCCCCTCCGCCTTTATTCTGGAACGCCGACGGATACACGAAAAACGCTACTTTCATACCCACCCCACACCTTTGTTTTGCTGTATAAAATCACGTTAGATCCCTCGACTCCGCCCCTCCGGGGCTCCGCTCGGGATGACAAAGTGTTGTTCTCCCTCGCCTGGGACAAAGCGTTGTTCTCCCTCGCTTGGGACAAAGCGTTGTTCTCCCTCGCTTGGGACAAAGCGTTGTTCTCCCTCGCCTGGGACAGGAAATTGTCATCCCGAGCGAGGGAACGAAGTGACCGAGTCGAGGGATCTAACGCACTGAATCCCCTATACATTTAATTTTTCCTAAGCACTTCGATTATCTTCTCCGCGGCACGGCCCGAGCCCAGGGGATTCTTCCAGTTACGTTTTCTATTCAGCATGATGTCCGCGGACCTGGCGATCGCCGCGGTGGACGTGCCGGCTATGACGTTCGCTCCCACGTCCACCGTTTCCGGGCGTTCGGTGGTGGTCCGGAGCGTAACGCACGGGACGCCGAGCACGCACGACTCTTCCTGCACTCCGCCGGAATCGGTCAGTACAAGGCGCGCGTTTGTCTCAAGCTGTAAAAAATCCATGAACCCGCACGGCTCTATCACCTGCACCATATCGTGAAGTTTTATCTTGAAACGCCTGAACATCTTGACCGTCCTCGGATGTATCGGGAATATCACCTTCATCCTGTGCCGCCTGCATACCCTGTCTATACCCGCGAGTATCTTTACAAGTTTTTCCCTGCTGTCGACGTTCTCCTGGCGGTGAAGCGTAAGGAGCATATACGAATCCTTCTTAAGGCCGTATTTCGACATGATGCCGGTTTTGCGTTTTCCCGGCCCGAGCGCGTAACGCAGCGCGTCGACGATCGTATTCCCCGT
>JBDRFA010000032.1:0-3136 GCA_043819235.1 Candidatus Omnitrophota bacterium
CCGCCGATAGAAGTGAAGTACAGAAAGCCCGGGGATAACGAGTGGCAGTCGGCCGAAAGCCCGCAGGTGCCCATAGAGGTGGAAAGCCTCCTTACGGGTGAATATTCCGACATAAGGGATATCAAAGGGCCGTTCTTTCCCCGCAAAAAGATATTACAGGAGGCCGCGACGGTTTTTGCGCTGTTATGCGCGGGAGCCGTTATATGGGTTTTGTGGCGCAGGAAGACGAGGGCCGAAAGCATGGAAGCGCTGAAAGCAAAAACGGCGGATGAGATAGCGTATGAAGAGCTTAACAGGCTCAGGGAAATGAAACTCCCCGAAAAAGGCGAGGTCAGGGAATACTATTTCCGCCTTTCCGGCATTGTACGGCATTATCTGGAGAACAGGTTCTCGTACCGGGCGCCGGAGATGACCACTGAGGAGTTCCTGGGGTTGTTGAAAAATTCGGCGGAACTGAAGGGCGAACACAAAAAACTCCTGAAGGATTTTCTTTCGCATTGCGATATGGTGAAGTTCGCGAAATACGGGTCTACGCTCCTTGAGATGCTCGACAGTTTCAAGTCGGCGGAACGGCTGGTCGACCAGACCAGGGGCATCGAAGAGGAGGCGGGAACATGATACGTCTGGCAGATCCGCTGGTACTTCTTCTATGGCTCTTGATACCTCCGGCAGTGTATCTGGCCAAACGGATGGAAACCAGGTCCGAGAGTTCCCTGAGGTTCAGCAGTGCCGGGCTTGTTAAAGGGCTTAAGCCGTCCCTGCGCCTTACAATAAGCCGTAACCGTATCTATTTACGCGCCGTGGTCATGGCGCTGTTCATCCTGGCGGCAGCGCGGCCGCAATCCGCCATCGAAGAGACCAGGGTGCATGTGGAAGGGATAGATATTGTGCTCGACGTCGATGTTTCGGGCAGTATGCGCGCGATGGATTTCGAGATGGGAGGGAAAAGGGTGAACCGCCTTGATGTGGTCAAGGACGTGGTATCGGATTTTATCCGGAAACGGCCGAATGACAGGATAGGCATGGTCGCGTTCGCGTCACTGGCGTATACCGTATGCCCGCTTACGCTTGACCATGACTGGCTGGAGGTTAACCTTGAAAGGGTGCGGCTAGGCATGATTGAGGACGGCACGGCGATCGGGTCCGCCATAAGCGCCGCGCTCAACAGGCTGAAAGGCGCCAAAGAGAAAGAAAAGATCATCATCCTTCTTACGGACGGGCGAAATAACGCCGGCAGGATATCGCCATTGGCCGCGGCCGAAGCGGCGGCGGCCCTCGGTGTCAAGATATACTGCGTAGGCGCCGGCACGAAAGGCATGGCGCCGTACCCCGTGGAAGATACGTTCGGTAACGTTACGATGCAGCCGGTCCAGATCGAGATAGACGAGACCCTTCTCAGGAAAATAGCGGATATTACGGGCGGGGAATATTTCAGGGCCACGGATACGGATTCGCTCAAAAAGATATATAAGACCATAGATAAGCTCGAAAAAACCCCGATAGAAGAATCGGGGTACAATATTTATAAGGAACTTTTCGGGTTCGTCCTTCTGCCGGCGCTTATATTGCTGCTCGCGGAAACGGTCTTGTTCAATACTTTTTTCAGGAGGTTGCCGTAGATGAAGTTTGGAGCTGCCGATATGGCCGCCTGGCTGTGGCTCGCCGTGTTAATGCCGGCCTTTTTCGTTATGGCCGCGCGGAACAGGGAAAGGGCGCTCAGGCGTTTTGCCGGGGAAGATCCTCTTAAGGAAATATCGGGATCGTTCATGCCCGCCAGGAGGAAGATAAGGAACTGGATGATAACGATGGCGGTCCTCTTTTCGGCGCTCGCTCTTATGAGGCCCCAGTGGGGGTTTAAATGGCAGGAGGTCACGCGTCAGGGCCTCGAGATGATAATAGCCCTGGATACGTCCAAAAGCATGCTGGCGGAAGATGTTCTCCCGAACAGGATCGGCAGGGCGCGCCTGGCGATAAAGGACCTTGTCAAAAAACTGAAAGGGGATAAGATAGGCCTTGTGGCCTTTTCCGGAAGCGCTTTTCTGCAATGCCCGCTCACGATAGACTATAACGGTTTTCTTCTTTCTCTCGACGATGTCGGGATCGATACCATACCTGTGGGAGGCACTTCACTTTCAAAGGCTATCTATACCTCGATAGACAGTTTCGAGGCCGGGAAAAGCGGGGAGAAGATACTTTTGGTCATAACCGACGGAGAGGACCTGGAGGGCGGGGTCGAAGCCGCGGTCCAGGCGGCAAAGGCTAAAGGGGTGAAGATATTCTGTGTCGGCATAGGGTCGTTGGAGGGAGAACTTATCCCTGTGACGGATGATAAGGGGAAAATAGTATTCATGAAGGATACCGGGGGGAATGTCGTTAAAACGCGTCTTGAAGAGGGCGTGCTGCAGAAAATGGCCGTTGAGACCGGAGGCATGTACGTCCATGCCACCGGAGCCGAATTCGGCCTCGCGCTTATTTATGATAAGAAACTGTCGGGCCTGGAGAAACAGCAGTTCAGATCAAAAATGGAAAAACTATATTTTGAACGGTTCCAGCTGCTGCTATACGCGGCCATAATGCTATTGTTCCTGGAGCCGCTGGTCATAGAACGTAAGAGGAACGGGGTGTAGGCGGGGGAACGCCTGGCGCGGGTGTTACCTCGGGGACGTCCGATTTCCCCAACGAGATTATCGCCGGGGGTGTTCGCTATGCTCCTACCCGGGCCCCTCCGCCCGGTGTGGATCCTCCCCGTACGGAGCATAGTGAACGATTCCATCATAATATAGTTGTCATCCCGCTTGTCCCGAGAGCGAAGCCGAGGGGAGCGGAGCCCCGGAGGGGCGGAGCCGAGGGATCTAACTTAAACTGAACGGAGAATATATGGATATATTGATAAAGAACGGAAGGATAATAGACCCTTCGCAGGACATGGATACTACGGGAGACATCGTGATCGAGAAGGGAAAGGTTGCAAGGGTGGGACAGGCGATAGAAGCGGCCGGGGCCGTGGTAATAGCCGCGGGAGGAAAGATCGTCGTTCCGGGGCTCATCGACCTGCACGCTCACCTTAGAGAACCCGGGAGGGAAGACAAAGAGACCGTCAAAACGGGCCTGGCGGCGGCTGTGAGCGGCGGATATA
>JBDRFA010000033.1:0-2674 GCA_043819235.1 Candidatus Omnitrophota bacterium
GGCGCCCGCGATTATCACATCGTATATCCTCTCTTCCATGGCGAAAATACCTCTTTTTAGTGTCAGAGTGTCCCCGCCGAAGGCGGGTCCGCCTCTGGCGGAAAAGTATCAAAGTATCCTTGTGCCGGCGTTCTGCGGTAACACTTCGCGCAGGTGTTCCCTAAGGGGCATCAAATGTCCGAACGAACATGGCATTCCGTCAGGGGTGTTCCGCTATGCTCCGTACAGGGAGGATCCACACCGGGCGGAGGGGCCCTGGTAGGAGCATAGCGGAACACCCCTGACGGGATCTCGCAAGGAACATCCGCGCCAGGTGTTCCCCCCGCGCCTTAAAGCCCCAGCGCCTGGGCTATCTTTTCCTTGTCAAACCCGACTATGATCTCGCCGCCGATGTCCAGGACCGGTACACCCATCTGTCCGGATTTCTCCGTCATCTCCCGGCTCTTCTCCGGGCTGGCCGAAACGTCTATATTCTCGAACTCAACGTTGTTATCTTTCAGGAACTGTTTGGCCCTGATACAGAACGGACAGGTCGGTGTGCTATACACTTTTACGTTCTTCATCAAAACACCTCCCTTTGATGTCACACAGTTCCCTCAGATGCCCCTTTTCCTCCGCGATAAGCTTTTCGAGCACATCTCCGGACTTTTCGGGAACGTATTTCTTCATCTCCTCGTAAAAAAGTATGGAATCTTTCTCGAACCGTATCCCCAGTTCGACGCCTTCTTTTATATTCCCCACACCGGAGGCTATTTCCTTGCCCATACCTTTCCGGGTGAACACATACTGCCCGGCCAGCGCCCTGATGTAAGCGAAATATTCGTCAGGGTACACCCCTTCGCCCTTATGATCACACGTATTGTCAAATATCCCCTGAAAGACCGCTATATGCCTGTCCTCCTGCTCCGCCAGATACCCCAGCACATCGGCCGTCTGAGTGTTCTCCGCGAGCTTTTTCAGCTCACCATAGAACGCTTTCCCGTTCCTTTCTACCTCGATGCCCATCTCGACCAGTTCACACGCCGAAAAATATTTATCCATACATTCTTCCTCCATATCAATAATTCTCCGCCATCACCTCATAATAAGCCTGCGGATGCAGACACGCGGGGCATTGATCAGGCGCTTCCGGGCTTTCATGCACATAACCGCAGTTGCGGCATTTCCATTTGACCGGGGCGCTTTTTTTGAACACGCTGCCCGACTTCAGGTTCGCGAGTAATTTACGGTAGCGCTTTTCATGCTGGACCTCTACCCTGGCTATCTCATCGAAGGTTTTTACTATGTCAGGGAAACTTTCTTTACGCGCGATCTCTCCGGCTTTTTTATACAGAGTGGTCCACTCCAGGTTTTCACCGTCAGCGGCCGCTTTCAGGTTCTCCTCGGTACTCCCTATTATCCCTGCCGGGTATGAAGCGGTGATCTCGACCTCACCGCCTTCCAGCCACTTGAAGAACATTTTAGCGTGTTCTTTCTCGTTTTCTGCGGTTTCAAGAAATATCGCGGATATCTGTTCATATCCCGCTTTTTTCGCCACGCTCGCGAAATACGTGTACCTGTTCCTTGCCTGCGATTCGCCGGCAAAAGACGCGAGAAGGTTCTTTTCCGTTCTCGTACCTTTTATACTCGCCATAATTACCTCCTACCTTATCAACTAGTTAACTATACAGGGGCACGGCGCGCCGTGCCCCTACATGTTCGATATGACACGTCCACACCGTCATGCCTCGATCTATCTCTTCCAGAGCCCGTGCACGGTGCAGAACTCCCGCACTTCAAGTATATCCTCTACCGGCACATTGAACATGGCCGCGGGCGCCTGAAGTGGCGCCAGCTCGGCGCGCGTCACTTTGTCTTTCGTCAGTACTTCGATGAACTTTATATAATGTTTCTCCTCCATGGGATGTTCGACGCTTCCGACCTGCACCCTGACCACCCCGCCATCCCCCGCTACGACAGGCACGTGTTTTTCCATTCCCTCTTCCTTATCCTTCGCTGTCAATTTTTCCATAGGTTGACCGCAGCAGACAAGAGAGGACGCGCCCTCGTGGACCACTTCCGTTACGTTCCCGCATATACTGCACCTGTAAAGCTCCCTTAACCGTGTCATGATATGCCTCCTTTCAGCTTTTCTGACGCCTCCCGGGTGATCCGCCTGTTAAGGCCTTTGGCTATTTTATCGCTTATCATTGTCCCCCTCTCTATTTTACCCGGACAAGATCTACGCCCTAAATCTCTTCGAACTGGTCCTTCCCGACGCCGCACGCGGGGCACAACCAGTCTTCCGGCAGGTCCGCGAACGCTACGTTATTGTTCTCGGCCGGATCATAAATATAGCCGCATACCAGACATCTGAACTTTTTCATAAAAACCCTCCCTTTCTCTTCCGGAACTTCCGCTTAAACACTCTCTCCCCCGGTATCTTTTCTTTCAGCCATTCTAATCCCGTTAAAACTATTTTTCCACTTTTATTTTCCGCCGGTGCCGCCTGATCCGTGAATAGTTTATGGTGAATGGTGAATCGTAGAAACTGAGTGACTAGAAACGCCGCAAACCCCACAGTGAACTATTCACTATTCACCAAAGACCATTCACCATATTAAATCCCTCGAACAACAAGAGCTTCTTTCGCCAGCTAATCTATTATCATGCCCCGCACAGACGTGTTTAACCG
>JBDRFA010000034.1:0-4612 GCA_043819235.1 Candidatus Omnitrophota bacterium
CGTACGCTTGAAATATATAAAATAATTCTCGATCTGCGACAACAGTTCCTTTACCAGCCGGTTCAGCGTTCTCACTTCTTCCGGCACATCTCCCGTGATCTTATGATACTCATATTTCGCGACGGTGACCTTCTTGAGCGCGGGGTCGGCCTCGATATACCCTTCGCTGAACTCCTGGAACAGGTCGTTAAGATATTCACTGAGCTGCATGTAAATATCTATCTGATAAAGGACCTCTCCCCTCTCCATATCCATCTCACAAAAAACCGCGCCTCTTCCCGCAAAGATAAGAAGACAAAATAAAACGGCGATCTTTTTAAGGGCCCTGTTTTTGAACATCAGTAAAATATGATACCTCCCGGACATTCTTATGTAAGTATACGTGATTATACCGCCGGAGGGAAAAAAGCTCAATGGATTTAGCCGTTGCCTGCGTGGCCCGGTTCTTATATTAAGGAAAGCGCGAGGCTGGCCATGCTCACCAGTTCTTTGGTCAGGTCAATATCCTTTTGCGAAAATTTCCTGCCTTTCCGCAGGATATTAAGGTTCAACACACCGTACGTTTCGAAACTGATCGCTTTATTGAACGGCACGATCATCGAGGATTTAATACTACTCCTTTTCATATCTTTTAAGATGTCTCCCTTTCCGCTATCTTTGGGGAGCAGTATGGGTTCGGCCGCGTCGGCCGCCTTGCCCGCTATACCCTCACCCACTTTCTGGTCACTGTTATTGACAATATCCTTGTTCAGTTTGGAAGAGACCATGATGTGCAGGTGTTTGAACTTATCTATCGTCATGACCGATCCGGATTCGACGTCAAGCGCTACTTTACACGCGTTAAGCAGTGAACTCAGCACTTTTTGCTCGTACGTCCTCGAGAATAAAGGATCCACCTTGGCCATCTCCCTGGAGATCTGGCCGAGACGCTTGTTGTGGTAACTGGTACGCGCTATATACGCGAAAACACTTTCCATCAAAACTGTTATCTTGCGCATTTCGCTGTGCGGAAACACGTTTATTCCCGCCAGCAGATCCGATAAAGCTCCGGGAGGCGCCCCCATATCTTCCGCGCAGCCGGCGTAAAAAGACCGGTCTTCCCTCTTATCGATGATCAAAGGGCCCACTGCCATGAAAGCGATGACGTTCCGCCCGAACGTCTTTATGGGGAAAAAGAAGGTCTTGAGGTTACAGGGGCCGTTAGCGCTGGTCAGGCCTCTTGGGGACAGGTTGAACTCTTTTTTAACAAGCCACTGGCCGTTGAACTTAACATACCCGGGAAGATCGTCCGGCAGCAACCCGCACAGGTCCAGCGGTTTGCTTTTCCGGAAAAGCTGTGCCCCCTTTACATCCACCGTACTCAGCGACAGGCCGAAAGTATCCGCGAACGAATCCTGGATCTTCTGCCAATCCTCAAAATATATCAGTTCTTCAAGCTTTGCGAAACGAGGCGCCATAACGATATCAGATCCTTTCCTCCTGTAACAATGAACAGCTATCTCAGGCTCATGAACGCGGTATAAGCCCGGACCGCGGCCTAAACGGAAACGATGTTGTATTTGCGCAGTTTATTATACAGAGTTGTCCTGTTAACACCTAATTTAGTGGCCGCCTTCTTTTTGTTCCATCCCACTTCTTTCAGGATGTTCAATATGTATGTTTTCTCCGGCTGTTCAAGAAAATTCTTAAGCGAATCCACTTCCGCCCCCACTTTATCTCCCACGGCGATGATGGGCTTGATATCCTTTTCGACCAACGCTCCCGGCAGGTCCTCTTTGGTTATCAACCCGTCCGTATCCAGGATAACGGCCCTTTCTATCACGTTCTCGAGCTGCCGGATGTTCCCGGGCCAATCATAATTCATAAAAACTCCCAGCGCTTCCGATGAAATATGCTTTATCTTCTTATGGTTCTCTTTTGAGTAGATATTCAGGAAATAGGATACTAACACGGGTATATCGTCTTTTCTCTTCCTCAAAGGAGGGCTGTCCAGCGAAATGACGAAAAGCCGGTAATACAGATCCTCCCTGAACTTCTTTTCGGCAACGAGTTTCGTCAGGTCGTTATTGGTAGTGGCGATAACGCGCACATCGACCTTGATGGTCCTATGGTCACCGACCTTCTCGAACTCTTTCTGCTGGAGCACCCTGAGAAGCTTTACCTGCAGGTCCAGCGAGAGCGTATCGACGTCGTCAAGCAGTATTGTCCCGCCGTCAGCCTGCTCGAACCTGCCCTTACGGTCGCTTATGGCTCCCGTAAAGGCCCCTTTGGTGTGGCCGAACAACTCGCTTTCGATTATCTCCCGCGGAAGCGCGCCGCATGATATCTCGACAAAAGGCCCCTTCCCCCTTTTTTTTCCGTCAGCTTTATGTATCGCCTGCGCTATCATCCTCTTGCCCGTACCGCTCTCCCCGCAGACCAGCACAGTAGCGGACGAGTTGGTTATCTTCTTAACCATGGAAAAGATATCCTGCATCTGCTCGCTTTTCCCGATCAAACCATAGAAGTTATCCTGGCCCTCGGCCCCGCGCATATTCTCCGTCTGCGCCGTCTTATCCTGCTCGAGGATAAGGACATTCGCGTTATATGTTTTTTTCTGATACTTCATATCGCCCCTTTTCACTGTTTTGGCGCGGATGTTCCGCCTTTTATCCGGGCTGGCATCTTTTTCTTCGCGCCGGTTTTTTCCCTTCCTGTTACGGGATCATCGGCTGTCAGATCACTGTATAGTTTCCGTCCTTTTTATCGCCGCTTCCAGATACTGCTTTATCCTGTCGTCATCCGTCTCTTTTTCCATTTTCCTGAACAATTCCGCCGCCTTGCCGGGCCGCTTTAACATCTTCACAAATATCAGCTCTATGTACGGCACCTGTCGGACCAGCGCCACCCCGGACGGGTAATCGGAGATTATCCCTTCGACCGTTTTTCCCGCTTCATCGAATTTGCCGGTGTAAATATATACCTGCACCAGCATATCCGAGGCGGCATATCCAAGGGTCGTGCCCGCGTAGGAGCTCATCAGGCGCTGATAGAACTCGATCGCCTCGCCGAAGGACCTTTCAGCTTTGTCCGGCTCACCCGCCCTGAGATAATAATTCGCGATGTAGAACGGCACCTGCAGCCCCAGGGGGGTATTTATGTATTTATCTTTAAGTATTTCCAGCTCGGCCAGGGCTTTATCCCACTGGCCTTTCCTTTCATAAGAAAACGCTTTAGTGAAATACGCTTTAGACACCAGGGCTATATTATCGGGTTTTTTTTCGATGACCTCATCCGAAAGGGCTATCGCCTGATCATACTTCCCGCTCTTGAGGTACAGTTCGGCCAGCTTGGGATACGCGATCCTCGCGGACCCGCCTTCGGGGAAATCATCCAGTACCTTTTTCAGGTCATTTTCGACCGACGCCACTATTTTCGGCGGCACAACGTCAGGGTTCTCCTCGATCGAACGCATTTTTTCCAACGCTCTGTGAAGCGTCTTTTCCGCGCCGTATTCGCCGCCCCTGCCGAGAAGCGATAAAACAACAAATATGGCCGCCAGGACCGCGGCGCAGATAAGAAGCGCTTTCCTCATCATATTTTTTTATCCTTTTGCGTATCCAGAACACATAGTGAAACGCTGACTATGACAAAACATTCTACCGCCAGAGCGACAACGATGTCCAGCGCCAGCATCACAGGCAATATTTCTGGGGCCGTTTTGCCCATCAGCGCGACCGGGAAACTTTTCAGGACCAGCATCGGCAGATACACGATATAAGGAAGCAGTATAAGCGTGAATATGCCGAAAAAACCGCGTATCCCGAAATATATGCCTTTTAAAAACGCCTTCGCAAGCGGCAGTTTTCCCAGGATCATGAAAGGCAGTACCGGAATTATGAGCACGGTAATAACAATGTTAGTCACGAACAGCGCGGCGGACAGTACATAAGGGTTATATTTAATTAATATGCCGTGGGCGAAGCCCTTTAAAAATAAGATCCCCTTCTGGAAAAGCGGCATACACAGTTTTCTTTCCAGATAGAACACGGCTATCAGTAAGGCCCCCAGGATCATACACGACACGTACCTCTTTAGCGTATTTTTTGCCTGGGCCTTTAATTTGAGCGTCTTCCCTTCTGTTATCGTCTTTACCATGTTGATGGTCACCGCGTATAAGAACACACCGAAGGCGACATAAATGAACATCTGGGCCCCGCGGATCATCCTCATGGACATCAACATGTTACCGGGATAATGAACGTACACTTCCCCGAAAAGTTTTTTGACTATAGGGTTCATTATGTACATAAGCGGGGGCCGCGGGAAAAAATATATCAACTCCAGGCAGAAGAGCTCAAGAAAGCCGATTATCAGGGTCGGGAACAATATAACAGGATTTTCCGTTATAAGAGTATACGCGGAAATCCATGTCTTTTTAACGTTTATTTTCATGGCATTGTTAGTATTTAGTATTAAGTGTGACTTTTAACGCGTAATTATAACAAAAAAAACAAAAAAAGTAAATCTCAAACTGCGCCGACCCCTATAAATGTAAGAGATTAGCCCTCACAAGTAACACGTTAACGCCTAGCCAGGGGTATTCGCTATACTCCGTACCGGGAGGATCCAC
>JBDRFA010000035.1:0-6053 GCA_043819235.1 Candidatus Omnitrophota bacterium
AGATTACCCATACTGGTGGCTAACGCCCCGACAAGGTTCTGGGTGCCGTCATCAAGCCGGGCCGGGCCGTACAGGATCTCCTCAAGCGTCCCCGTGGTCCCTACCTGTATCCTCGTCCCTCTGGGAAGCGACGGATGAGGCATCGCCATGCCCCAGTGATACCCCTTGCCCGGCGCTTCCTTGGCCCGGGCAAAAGCGTTCCCCAGCATGACCGCGTCGGCCCCCGCGGCGAACGCCTTACATATATCACCGCCGGTAGCCATGCCGCCGTCAGTGATGACAGGCACATACTTTCCCGTCTTCTTGCAGAAAAAATCCCTCGCCGCGGCGCAATCACAGGTAGCCGTTATCTGGGGCACGCCTATACCCAGCACCCCGCGCGAAGTGCACGCCGTGCCGGGCCCTATACCCACAAAAAGCCCCTGGCACCCCGTTTCCATAAGTTTGAGCGCCACGTGGTAATCCACACAGTTGCCCAGGAGGACCGGTATTTTCATGTCACTGCAGAATTTGTGCAGGTCCAGCGGCTTATACTCGGTGGACTCATGTTTCACACTGATGACCGTGGACTGTATGATAAAGACATCGCAACCCGCGTCACACGCTATCGGCCCGAATTCCCTGGCCTTCTGCGGATTACAACTCACTATGGCGGGCACTTTCGCGGCTTTGATCTCCTTGATCCGCCTTGTTATTAACTCTTTCTTTATCGGAGCGGAATACGCGGCCTGGATGACCCTTGTGCTTTCCCTGGGGTCGCAGTTCACTATTTTCTCGATCGCTTCCTCCGGGTTTTCATACCGCGTCGCCAAACCTTCAAGATGAAGGACGGCCGCGCCGCCGAGTTTCCCCATAGCGATAGCGAAATTCACGTCGACCACCCCGTCCATTGAAGATGCCATTATCGGAGCCTGGAATTTGATCCCTCCTATCTCGCAGGAAGTATCCACATCATTGGGATTTATGGTAAGCTCTCCCGGAACCAACGCGATTTCATCAAACCCGTAACTCCTCCTGGCTTTCCTCCCCATACCGACCCACATACCCATGATATCCTCCTGAAACAGTTAAAATATGTTTTACTATTAATACCCGGTCCGGAAACATGTTCCCTGGCTGAAAGTAATAGTATCATACAAAAGTGAGCGGGGTTTGTCAAGGTTGCAGAATGACTGCGAGCGACGACAAAGCCTGAACCTACGTTCCAATACGCACAGTGTCGAAATAGCTTTCGATCGCGGCCATGGCGGCCAGAGCGGCGAGATAGCTTGTTTTGGGGTTTTCCGGAAAAGGAACGTTCTCCGTTCTCATGAAAAAATTGCCGGATCCGCTCTTGACCTCTATCTCATGGGTATTACGGGAATATTCGGGTGATATTATTATCCTGACCATGGTCCGTTCGGCCCCTATCCCCGCTATCGAAAGGAGCGCCGCGACATTTATGTTCCTGGGGAACCCTTTCATGGCATCACGGGCGTTCCCCTCGAATACCACGGTCTCACCCGTGATCTTATCCGTGTCTATCCCCTTTTCAAGCAGGAACGGCGCGCCTTTAACTCCCTTAACGGGTTTACGCGTCGTAAGGGTAACGCTTTCGATACCGGCTATCCTCGCGGCTTTTATGGCGTCTACGCCCGCGATAGCGCCCGATGGGAGGATCACACTGACAGCTTTTTCTCTCGCCCTGTCCAAAAGGGCCTCGTTCCCGAGAAGGCCCCCTATGCTCATGATCATCGCGTCCTTACCGCCATCTATTGCCCTTGCCAGAAGACCCGGCACGATGTCCGGCGAAGCGGCTTCTATTATGAGGTCCGCGCTTTCAACGACCTCGTCCACACTTTTTGCGATGACGGCGCCGGAAAGTTTCCCGGCGAGCTCTCCGGCCCTGGAAGGATCGCTGTCACATAGAATTATCTTCCCGACAAACAGTTTTAACTTTTTGTCTATATGTTCAGCCAGCGCGCTCCCTATCGCCCCGCACCCCACGATCCCAACCGTTTTACGGATCATCCATACTCCTTTAATATTGTACACTGCCAAAATCTGTCATCCCCGCGAAGGCGGGGATCCAATGAAAATAAATATCGTTTTTCCGGCGTTTCGCGCGTCTCTTGAATTCCCTATACAACCGGTTAATCCCCCCCTACCACCGCGAGCATTCTCTCCAGTGTTTTGCGCGCTTTATCGGCGGCCTTTTCAGGGACTTCGACCTTATATACCATTTTCTCAAGCGAACGGGCGAGCCATCCAAGCGTGGTTAATTTCATGTTCGCGCAGATGAACTGGTCCGTCGGGACATAAAATCTCTTCTCGGGGTTCTCCCTCTTCATCCTGTAAATAATACCCACCTCGGTGCCCACGATAAATTCTTTTTTCCCGCTGTTTTTCACGTATTGCAGCATACCCGCGGTACTCCCGATGTAGTCAGCCATATCCAGCACCTCCTTGCGGCATTCCGGATGAGCGATGAATTCCGCCTTCGGGTACATCTCCCTGGTCTTTACCACTTCCTCCCGCGTTAATCTCATATGTACCACGCAATACCCGTCCCACAGGATAAGCTCTTTCTCCGGAACACGTTCCCTTATATAACGCCCGAGATTCTTGTCCGGCACAAAGATCACCTTTTCTTCCCTCAGGGATTTTACCACCTGGACCGCGTTGGACGACGTACAGCATATATCGCTCTCCGCTTTCACCGCGGCCGTCGAGTTGACGTAACAAACTACCGCCGCTTCGGGATATTCCTCTTTTTTCTTTTTCAGTTTCTCGACCGTTACCATATCCGCGAGCGGGCACCCCGCCTCTTCCACCGGCAGAAGTATGGTCTTCCCGGGGTTCAGGATATGCGCGCTCTCGGCCATGAACTTGACGCCGCAGAACACGACCAGTTTTTCCCTGGCCTTGGTCACTTCACGCGCGAGCGCGTAAGAATCGCCCGTAATATCGGCTATCTCCTGTATTTCGTCCCGCTGGTAATTATGCGCCACTATCAGCGCACCCGTTTTTTTCTTGAGGTAAAGTATCTTCCTCGTAAGGTGGTCCTTATACTTCAGATCGAATTCAGTTTTCATCACCCGTCCTTTTGAGCTGTCAGCTATCCTTTTAAATGTAGGGGCACGGCGCGCCGTGCCCCTACGGCCTGAGCCTGATGATCACGTTATCAATGAGCCTCGTCTTCCTCACGAAAGCGGCCAGCGCCACCAGCGTGTTATCCTTTATTTCCTCGACCGCTTCCAGGCTATCCGCGTCAACTATTTCCGCGTAATCCACGCGTATCTCTTTTTCACTGCCGAGCACCTTTAAGACCTCTTCCCTGATCCGCGCGGCTGACCGTTCGCCTCCGCGCGCCATTTCGTCCGCCCGTTCCAGGGAACGGTAAAGCGCGAGAGCGCTTTTCCTCTCTTCCCGGGAAAGATACACGTTACGCGAACTCATCGCGAGGCCGTCCTCTTCCCTCACTATGGGGCACACGCGTATCGACACGGGCATGTTAAGGTCCCCGGCCATCCGCTTTACTATCGCCGCCTGCTGGGCGTCTTTCTGTCCGAAATAACTCCTGTCCGGGGCCACGATATTGAAAAGTTTAGCCACGACCGTAGCGACGCCTCTGAAATGGCCGGGACGTGACCTTGCGCAAAGCGCGCCGACGAGGGGCCCTTCGATCTCAACATACGTATTGGATCCGGCGGGATACATCTCTCCGGCTTCGGGTGCGAATATCACGTCAACTCCCTCTTTTTCGGCCAACCGCCTGTCACGGCCCATATCCCGGGGATATTTATCAAGGTCCTCTCCCGGGCCAAACTGTGCGGGGTTGACAAAAATACTCAGGACCACGATATCACATTCCGAGCGGGCCGCCCTGCAAAGGCTCATATGCCCCTCGTGCAGGTATCCCATCGTCGGGACAAAACCGATGGACCGCCCCTCCCGCCCGGCGCCGCGCGAAAACTCCGTCATATCATTGATAGATGTAATGATCCTCATCGTATGTACGTTTGTCTTCAAGCTTTAAAATTTCCATACAACACGTTCTCAATCATCCGACACCCGAATGGGGCCGGCCGCTATATTCCTACCGGGGGCCCCTCCGCCCGGTGTGGATCCTCCCCCGTACGGAACATAGCGGCCAGCCCCATTCGGCTATAACCATACCAAGTCAGCCCCCCTTCGGCGGGGACCCCTGGCTTACTTCACAATAAAGCTCTTTTACCGTCCTGCCTGATACCGGGTGGACGGCTTCCGGGGCGATCTCGGCCAGACCTTTCAACACAAAATACCTGAGATGCATCCTGGGATGAGGGATAACAAGGGACTTGTATTCCAGGACCAGGCCGTTATATAACAGGATGTCCATGTCAATGATACGCGGATGATCCCTTGCGAACGGCTCTCTGCCCATTTTCGCTTCTATTTCCTTAAGGGCGCCCAGGAATTCGAACGGGGAAAAGTCCGTTTCTACCTCAAGAACACCGTTAAGATAATCCTTCTGGGGCGGCCCGCCTACAGGTTTCGTATGATAAAACCGTGAACTTTTTTTTATTTTGATACGCCCCGTAGACTCAAGATGACGAAGGGCCGCCCTGAAATTCTCATCCCTGTCGCCAATATTCGATCCGATACCCAGATACGCTGTCACCATGATCGCTCCATAACTTAGCCCGCCGGAGGGGCATTAAATGGTCTCGCGAATTAAAAGAACGTCTTTTTGATGCGGCTGACGGCTTCTTCTATCTTTTTCGTGCCTACGGTCAGGGCCATACGGACGTAACCTTCCCCGCTGGGACCGAAACCGCTGCCGGGGGTTACGATGATATCCGCTTTTTCCAGGAGCGCTTTCGCCAGTGAAAAGGAATCATATTTCCCGAAAACCGGGGCCCATATGTAGAAAGTGGCGCGCGGGGGTTCTATCTTCCACCCGATACCGTTAAGGCCGCTAACCATCGCGTCGCGCCTCTCGGTATACATACGGTTCATCTCGCTCTTTACTTTCCCCGCGTTCCTTAACGCCTCTATCGAAGCTATCTGCACAGCGGCAAATATCCCGGAATCTATATTGGACTTTACTTTAGCCAGGCCGTTAAGTATCTCCGCGTTGCCGACCGCCATACCCACGCGCCAGCCGGTCATATTGAAAGTTTTTGAAAGCGAATGGAACTCGATACCTGTTTCCCCGGCCCCTCTGACTTCGAGAAAACTCGGCGGCTCGAACCCGTCAAAACTCATCTCCGTATACGCCGCGTCGGAACACACTATAATATCGTGCTCTTTCGCGAACGACACGACCTTTTCATAAAATTTCCTGTCGCATACCGCGCCCGTAGGGTTATTCGGGTAGTTGATATGCATGAGCTTGCACCTTTTCGCGACGCGCTTATCTATGGCGTCAAGGTCCGGGAGAAAACCGTTCCGCTTAAGTAGCGGCATAAAATGTACTTTCCCTCCGGCAAATATCGCGCCGGAATTATACGGCGGATATCCCGGTTCCGGCACAAGCAGTTCATCCCCGGGATTTATGAACGCCAGCGGCACAAGCGCTATCCCTTCTTTCGACCCCAGAAGCGGCAAAACTTCGGTCACGGGATCCAGTTCCACCCCGAACCGTTCCTTATACCATGAAGCCATCTCCCTGCGCAGGCTTAACAGCCCCCTGTTAAGCGCGTACTTGTGAGTAGAAGGGTCCTGGCTCGCCTCATTAAGTTTCTTTACAATAAAGTCCGGCGTCGGGCTGTCCGGGTCTCCTACCCCGAGATCGATCACCGGCCTCCCTTCACCCACCGCCTTCTGCCTGGCTTTGTCGATCCCCTCGAACAAATACGGCGGCAGCTGTTTCAATCTATCGGCATACTCCACTTTCATCTTCTCCTTCCGTAAATCAGCCTCTTTTCTTCAGAGGGGACACACGGCGTGCCGTGTGTTCCCTCTTCCCCAACCCCAGCACATCCGCCATACTATACAGCCCGGGACCCTTATCCGCCAGAAAGATCGCGGCTTTGACCGCGCCCGCCGCGAACACGTCGCGGGACTTCGCGTCATGCCTTATCTCAAGC
>JBDRFA010000036.1:0-3351 GCA_043819235.1 Candidatus Omnitrophota bacterium
ATGTTACTGATAACGTCCCGGGATCCGCGCTATAAATAACTTCCGTAAGATCGTCGGCGAGGGTTTTATATTTTCTTTCACTCTCCCGCAGATTTTCCTCTATCCGCTTGCGTTCAGCGATCTCCCTGTTTAATCTATCGATGGATGTCGTCGTCAAGCTTAAGTCTTTGGTCATTTCATTGAAAGCGTCCGCTAAAGCGCCTAATTCATCTTTTGACTTGATCTCTATTCTGGTGTCCAGTTCGCCCTTGCCTATTTCAACTGCGGCTTTTTTTAATTTTTCAAGCGGCGCGGCGACGGAACGCGAGACAAAAGTACCCGCGGAAACCGTGGATACTATAAGAATAAACACGGTGGCTAACAGGATTTTTCTCAACCTGCCGATAGGCGCGAATAATTTTTTGGTTTTCTGCTCTGATATCAGGGTCCAGCCCAAACCCTTGTACGCTTTAAAGCCTCTGGAACGAGCATAGGCAAACAATACTTTTCCCTCTCCGGGCCTGTCACCTTTTCCGATATAATAATACTCAATATGTCCCGGATCTCCCATTGTTTTAAAGTGTAAAAGCGCTTCATCGTGCATATCTCCAAACTTTTCAGATCCCTCCGTTGAGTAAATAATTTTGCCGTCCCCGGTCAGCAGTTTAAGTTCCATTGTCCGGCGCCCCCGGCGCGCGGGATCCTTATGTCCTTTTTTCGCCACGGTTGATGCCGCTGCCTCCATAATATCAATTACCTCTTGAATATTTAAAACAGCTTTGATCACCCCTATGAAATCCCCGTTTTCATCATCTATTCTTACGCAAATATCGATAGCATAGACACCCGCGCTTTCATCATAATTGACGTCCTCTATACATAAGCCCTCTTCTCTGGCTTTCTGCCACCATTCCTCATCTGCCTGGTAAAAATCAGATGTTTTTCCCGTCTGGGCCACATTGACGCCATATTTGTTTGTTACAAAAATTTCTCCGAAAACTTCTTGTTCATATCTTTGTTCATAAAACCTGAACCCTTTCGATAATTCGCTGTTTATTAATTTCTCCATGAACGGCGTGATCTCTTCCTCCGGCGCGGAAGTCCATTCTTTATCCAGTCGGTCAATATATTCCCGGGGAGTATCCAGCTTTTCAAATTCCCGGTTTGATCCGATAAGCGCTTCCCGCAAGGGTATAGATGTGGAATAGAGCTGTATTCTTTCAATTCTTCTATAAACGCTTCTATCTAGCCTCTCTAAGGTGTTCCGGACCATCCTTACGGAAGTTTTTCCGATGGTATCCCGTAATATCCCCTGGCTTGCCATAATTAAGATATACCCGGCAAAACCGACCACTAAAACTATTCCGGCAAAGACTGTGATCAATTTCAGGCCTATTCTCATTTTACTTCTCCTTCACCTGTCCGCATTCTCCGCCAGGGCCTTTCGGAGAACTTTCTGAACCTCATCCGGGCCGAATGGTTTATAAAGATTGTACAGCCTGCCTCCCGCTTCAACGAACTTTCTCTCCATTCCGGAAATATCCCGGTCGATCTTACCCGTCATCAATATCGGAATGGACTCAGGGCTTACCTTCATTATTTCCTTACAGATCTCATCGCCGCCCATCTCAGGCATTACAGCATCGATCAAGATAATATTATATTTCGACTTGGCCTTCGCGATCGCCTCTTTGCCGCTTAAAGCGATATCGACTCCATATCCTTCCCGGGACAACAGCTCTTTTAATACCTTACAGATCTCCTCATCATCATCGACTACCAGGATCTTCGTATTTGCCGCTCTGGCCTTACCCCCTGTTCCCCCGCTTACGGTCCTTGTCTTATCTTCCGCGATAAAACTCTTTATCCGATTAATGAAATCTTTTGTATCAATGGGCTTTCGAATGAGGCCATCAAACCCTGTACGCATGATCGTTTCTTCATCTTCTTTCATTACCGCGGCCGTAAACGCCACAACCTTGACGGGATCAAGTTCTTTGTTTTGCCTGATCCATTTTAAGACCTGATATCCATCTATGCCCGGGAGCTGGATATCAAGAAGAACGAGGTCCGGCTTGTTTGTCTTTAAAACCTCAAACGCTGTTTCCCCGTCAACAGCCTTTAACACGCTGAATCCGTTCATCTCAAGCAGGTCCGCGGCCAGTTTCATGTTTAACCGGTCGTCGTCGACCACAAGTATCGTTCTTTTGTTTCCCGTCATCACGGTCCCCCGTTTTTGAGATCGTTTTGTCTCCGCCTGAGACAGACCCCCGTAACACGAGCGCGTTATCCCTTATCCGGCAAAGTAAACGTAAAAACGCTGCCTTTGCCGGGTTCACTTTCGGCCCGGATCTTACCGCCGTGAGCCTCAACGGCCATCTTGCAAAAGGTCAGCCCTAAACCGCGCCCTGCTCTCGCTTCCACGGTTTCTACCTGGATAAATTTGTCAAATATCCTGTTCAGATATTCTTCCGGGATACCTTCACCGGGATCTTTTACCTGGACATAAAATTTGTTGTCGCCTTTTTCATAAAAAACCCTTACCTGAACAACGCTTTTGGGCGGTGTATATTTAATGGCGTTATCGATCAGATTAGCCATTACCCTCCTTATTAACTCCCTATCCGCGGAGATATCCGGCATACCCTCGATAACATCTAAAGACAGGTCTTTATCCTGGTCCCGCGCGATGGCTCTCATTTGATCGACGGTTTCTTTCATAATATCGTCCAATCTGAAATTCTCGTAATTAAGTTTTAATTTGCCTTCTTCCATCTTGTTAATATCAAGAAGGTCACATATCATCCTTATTAGATCTTTGCTGGCCCGAAGAGCGGCTTTTAAGCTTTCTTTTTGTTTTTCCGTAAATTCCTCTTGAGTGTCCATAGCCAGCACCCGCAATCTTCCGGCAATGACCATAAGGGGATTATTCATGTCATGAACGATCATATGCGTAAGGAGGTCTTTCATCGTTTCTAATTCTTTTAATTTCCCATAACTGTATTCCAGCTCATCGTGCATCATTTTCATCCTTAAAAGCGACCTCACCCTGGCCAGAAGTTCGTCTTTATCAAAAGGTTTCGATATGAAATCTTCGGCGCCCGCTTCTATTCCTTTTATCTTATCCTCTTTCCCGTTTAAAGCGGTGATCATAACAATGGGAATAAATTGTGTTTCCTTTGAAGATTTTATAATTTTGCATATTTCATAACCATCGGATCCCGGCATAAGAATATCCAAAAGGATCAGATCCGGCTTTTTTTTGTTCGTAATTTCAATGGCTTCTTTCCCGTTAACAGCTTTCAACACGTTATACCCGTTCAGCTCTAATAGATCCGCCGCCAGTTTCACGTTTAAGGGATTATCGTCAAC
>JBDRFA010000037.1:0-4760 GCA_043819235.1 Candidatus Omnitrophota bacterium
CAGCGGCGAAGCAAAGGCCATCACGGCTATCACGAACAGCGCCACGATCATCGTACGTTTTTTGTTATTCATTTTTTTTCTCCTTTTTAGTTTGATACCAAAACCCAGGACCATGCCTATGAACGGCATCATCCCGGCCGGAAGTTCCGGTACCGCGTCGCCCACGCCGAGAGGCGTTCCCAGAAGGCCGCTTCCCAGTTTGACGCAGTACCTTCCGTTTGCTGTTGTCCAGCTGTCTCCTATTTCATAGCCTGTGTCATCGGGAAGAGAGTCCGCCGTATATGTCCACGTAACATCATCAAAAACAAGCTCAGCCAGGGGGTCGCTGTCAGCGTAAAGCTGCGTGAGCTGATCGATCTGAGCGGTTGTATACCCCAGAGCGCCGAAAGTCGAGGTCACTCCATTAAGTATCCCTTCAAACCCCTGCACACCGACGCTATAAATAGACGCTACTTCGTTAGCGTCCAGCGCCCTGTCCCAAATTGCTACGTCGTCTATTGTGCCGTTGAGATAAGAATGAAAATTCTTACCGAATTTCAATGTTCCATACGCTGTAACTGGCCCTGAAAAAACTCCAGTTTTATCTAAAATTCCATTATGATACATTAAGAGAGTAGTTCCAGTATCCACTATTACTTCATGATGCCATGAACCATCGTTAACAGGAGTATTTTGGTCGAAGGAAACAATATTATAATATGTTGTATCTGGCTTACCATTATTAATAAATATATCCCACCCCGCTCCCGTGTGCGGTGCGTATCCTACAACATTCATATAGGCAACTGTAGTGGTTGTTTTTATCCAAAATGAAACTGCAAATGGATTAGATTGGAAATTATAATCTAAAGTTGATGGTGTAGCACCATAATCATTCACACCATCAAAACTTAAAGCACCGCCGAATTTTCCCGTTGTCCACACAGGATCGTTGTATAAAGTTCCATGATTTACTCCTGCGGCATCAGTAGCGACAGTCCCGCTTCCATCATCGAAATCCCAGTACGATACAAGCGAATCTTCGTAAGTCACCGCGGCGAAAATGGGAGATGCTCCCATCATCGCCACGCACGATACCGCCAGTACAATAATTACATTCCTTAACATGCTTTTGTCCCTTGTTCTTCCTTTCTTCATCACTTCCTCCTTTGTTTGGGCATTTCTGCCGGTGTCTGACATTTTCATACACATTCCTTCTGTTACCGTTCTTCTTCCTGTTAACATCTTCATTTTTCTCACACTCCTTTTTTTGATACTACACGTCTGGTTCGCGTTCGTATCGTTAATTTACGTAAGTTCCGTCAAGCGTTTTGTTTCGTTTTCTTGCATAAGAACCGTTGTATTTATCTATTCGCAAATAAGTGCTGTTGAATACCGTTAGTTTCTCTTTAAAACGCTTGCATGCTATGTACCGTTGCATTACATCTGTTGTGTTTTTTTCGCTACGTTTCTAACCCTTGTGCACCAAATAAAAAAACCCGGCCATCAGAGGGCCGGGTTTTTTTTATAAAACCGTATTACGCGTTTTAACGATACGCTTAATCGGTAGCCGGCTAACCGTCTCGTTGTGCGTTGTGCGTCCTGCGTATCGCGTTTTTTGATAACGCAACACGCATAACGCACAACGCACAACGAGGAAGGTTCCCTGGTTTTGCGCCCCACTCTTTCAAATGGTTTGCCGTTAATTGCATTAAGTGTTTCTCAAAGAACAATACCTTTCGTTTAACCTATCTGCTACAAGTATGCCATATATTTTTGAAAAGGCAAGCTGCCTTGCCTTACTTTTTTATAACTAACATATTTGCGGGGTTGCGTGCTACGCGTTTCGGGTTCCGCACGTCCTACAACTCGCGCTAAATGCGGATTTTTCGGTTATCTGCGATTGCGAAAGAAATTTTTAAATTTTGGAAATAAAACCGTCTGGTTCGCGTTCGTACGGTTATTATGCATAAGTCCGGTCAAGATGATATTGTTTTCTTGCATAAGAACCGTTGTGTTTGCCTGTTCGCAAATAAGTGCTGTTAAGTACCGTTGGTTCCTCCTTGAAACGCTTGAATGCTAAGTGCCGTTGTATTACATCTGTTGTGTTTCTTTTCGCCGGGTTTTTACATAAAACCGTATTACGCGTTTTAACGGTACGCTTGATCGGTAGCCGGCTGACCCCTCAGTCGCACTGGCAAAAACTTCTTGAGTGACGATGATGCCTTAAAATTATTATTTCCAGGCCTGAAAATATGGTATATTTAGTTTAGCGTTTTGATCCGGGAGGATATGTACTGATGAGGAAGATCCATTTTGTGGGGATAGGGGGAATAGGGATGAGCGCCCTGGCGGCTATCGCGTTGTCCCGGGGAGATGTCGTGTCAGGTTCGGACCTGAGGCCGAACGGGCTGACCGACGCGCTCGAGGAACGGGGAGCGGCGATACGGAAAGGCCATGCTTCGGATAACGTTCCGGATGACGCGGACCTGGTCGTCAGGTCCACATGCATAAGGGATGATAACCCGGAGATAATAAAAGCGAAAAGTCTTGGTGTTCCCGTTATTTTAAGGGGTGAGATGCTCGACGATGTCATGGCAGGGTTCCCTCTGTCGGTAGCCGTGACCGGGACCCATGGAAAGACCACCACGAGCGCGTTAATCGCCCATATTGCCGAAAGTTGCGGCAAAGATCCTACGGTCATCGTCGGGGGAGAAATGGGGTCTTTCGGGAGTAACGCGAAATCAGGGCATGGGGACATGGTGGTCGCGGAACTTGATGAGAGCGACGGATATTTCAGGAACGTAAGCGTGAAGTGCGCCGTGGTAACGAATATTGAAAGAGAACATATGGAGCACTACGGTTCCATGGAAAACCTTGTGTCGGCGTACGATGAATTCATCCATCGTGTCCCTCCGGAAGGAACGGTGGTGTTCAACGGCGAAGACCCGACGCTGAAAAAGATGACCGGCCTTTTGAAGTGCAGAGCCTTGAGTTTCGGTATCGGAGGAGGTTTCGACTTTTCATGTAAAGGGCAAAAGTCGGATTCCATGATTGAGTTCGATCTTCTGATAAATGGGCGGTATCATGGCCGTCTTTCCAGCCTGCTTATAGGCCGTCACAATGTCATGAACATCCTGGCCGCAGCAGCGGTGTGTGTGGAAGCGGGACTGGACACAGGCGATGTCATAAGGTCCGTCGGCCTTTTCCGCGGGGTCAAACGGAGGTTCGAACTGGCAGGCAGGGCAGGGGGGATAGAGGTCAGGGAGGATTACGCGCATCATCCTACGGAGATAAGGTCCGTTATCTCGTCCGCGAAAGCGTATTTACAGGGGAAAGGGAGGATCATCGCCGTTTTCCAGCCGCACCGTTACAGCAGGACGCGGGATATGATGCGCGAGTTCTCGGAATGTTTTTACGGGGCGGATATGCTGGTGCTGACGGATATATATTCCGCCGATGAGGATATAACGGAAGGCGTACACTCGCGGAGCCTGTACGATATCGTCGATAAGAGCCGTTTTGAAAAAGTCGTTTTCATCGGAAAAAAGGATATCGTGGATCTTGTTTTCGGTTCAGCGAGGGAAGGGGACCTGGTCCTTGTCCTCGGCGCCGGCGACATAAGGGAGATAGCCGCGCCGCTCGTCCGGAGGATCGGGGAGAGGGATTTAAACCGGGCGTCTGAGTGTGCCAGGTATTCCCTGTAGTTTATTGAGTTTCGGGCGATTGTCAGCACTCAGCGCGACGGGGGAACGCCTGGCGTGGGTATTCCCTGCGGGGACGTCCGAATTGGTGAATGGTCTTTAGTGAATGGTGAATAGTTCACAATGGGGTTCGCAGAGTTTTCGGTTCCCGATTTTTACGATTCACCATTCACCATAAACTATTCACCGATCAGGCTGCCCCTCCGGGAACACCCACGCCAGGCGTTCCCGGCGCAAAGGGTTTAGCTCGATACGGTTATGTCCGGATGGGGATGGCCGCTATACTCCGTACGGGGGAGGATCCACACCGGGCGGAGGGGCCCCCGGTAGGAGTGTAGCGGCCGTCTCCATCCGGAGGTCGGATGATTGAGTTCTTGTTGTCTGAGACTTGAGGATCGGGGAGAATTGTATGGGGGCAGTTGATGTTACGCGCGGCGGTACGTGAAAAGATGATGGAGATTTCCGGTAAGTATGGGGGGGAGGTTGTTTTTGATCATCCGCTTCATGGGCACAGTGCCATCGGGATAGGAGGTAACGCGTCCGCGTGGTATACGCCGTCGTCGCAGGAAGAGTTGGTCGCTTTGAAGGATCTTCTTGATGACGCCGGGATAAAGATAATAACACTGGGGGCGGGAAGCAATGTTCTGATACCGGATGAAGGGCTGGATGCGGTCGTTGTCAACCTTTCAAAAAAAGCGTTTACCGGCATCAGGATCGACGGGTCCCGTGTTACGGCCGGGGCGGGGACGCGCCTGGGAGCTTTGGTGGATACATGCTGCAGGAACGGTTTAGCGGGCATGGAGGGATTGATCGGCATTCCCGGGACCGTGGG
Source organism: Candidatus Omnitrophota bacterium (assembly GCA_043819235.1). GTDB lineage: Bacteria > Omnitrophota > Gorgyraeia > Tantalellales > Tantalellaceae > JBDRFA01. The sequence continues at coordinate 4,516 of JBDRFA010000037.1, forward strand.
AGGCGCGTTAAAGGGAAACGCTTCATATAAGACGGAGATAAGCGAATGCCTGGAAAGGGTGATGGTGCTTGGCCCGCGGTGCGGGGCAGAATGGCGTTCCGGGAACGAACTGGAATTTGGGTACAGGACATCTTCTTTCGAGGCCGGGGAAATAATTCTGCAGGCTGATTTCCGGCTGTATAAAGGCGAAGAGGAAGAATTGCGCGAAAAAGAGAAGGTCTATTTTCTGGGAAAAATGGCGAAAC
>JBDRFA010000038.1:0-9894 GCA_043819235.1 Candidatus Omnitrophota bacterium
GCCGCGGAAGGATAAGGGAACATCATCAGGCAGTAATACTTATCGGCGGTATCCTTGACATCTACTTTGAAAAGCCCGCTTTCCCGCCACCTGGCCTGCCACTTCTTCTCTATCCCCCCAAAATCATACTGTGCCATTTCCACTCCGATGTTAACCCGTTTACCCGCCTTGGTTCAGGGTCAAGTAGCAAGGGGCAAGGGTCAAGGTAAAAAGGTAAAAATGAAAGCAGAGATATGGGATGTTTCACTTTATGCTCCACTATTAACGTAAAACGTCCCCACATCTTCCTTGACCCTTGCTACTTGACCCTTGACCCTCTCTCAAACACATAACTCAAAAACTTATACACCAGCTTAGCCGCCAGGTAGTCGGGCGCTTTGTTCGAGGGGTTGGGGCATAATTCCACAAGGTCGAACCCCACCACTGTCCTGCTTTCGGCAACGGCCCTCAAGAGACCCGTCACCTGGTACCACGTAAGCCCGCCGGGTTCAGGCGTGCCGGTCGAGGGCATGACCGACGGGTCAAGCACATCTACGTCTATCGTCACATACACGTTATCCGAAAGCCGTCCGACGGCCTTTTCTATCCAGCCCCCCCGCTCTCCCGCGGAGGCGATATCCCCGGCGAAAAAAACATTTTCCCGGTCTATCCGGCCCTTCTCTTCGGCACACATGCTCCGTATGCCTACCTGCACGGCAGGGCATATTTCTTTTATACGGGTCATTACACACGCGTGGTTATACCGGCTGCCTTCGTATTCGTCTCTCAGGTCGGCATGGGCGTCAAGCTGCAGGACGGAAACATTTTTGAACCTCGCGGCATGCGCGGACACCGCGCCTATGCTTATGGAATGCTCGCCTCCGAGCGTCACGACGAACTTACCGGCATCGATAAGCCCGGCGGTTTTCGCCTCGACCGCGGCTGCCATTTCTTCCGGAGCGGCATCCGTTATAAGAGGAGGGCTCACGTATATACCGTTCCGGTAAACCTCTTGATCCGTTTCGATATCATACATTTCCAGAACAGGTGAGGCCTCTATAAGCGCAAGGGGGCCCTTATCGGCCCCCTTCAACCACGTGCTTGTTCTGTCATATGGAACTGGAAGTATCGCTATTTTCGATCCTGCCCATTCGGAGAAAGACGCGTCCATATCTCCGAAACGGGGATATTTTATGACTGGCTTCATCGGCGTAAAATATTTGCGCTCAGGCGACTACTACTTCCGCTTCCTGTTCCAGCCTCGCAAAGTCCTTGCCGCGCAAAACGACATGTTTGTCGTATTTCCTTGATTCAAAAGCGTTTATCAGATATTCAGCGGCGTATTCAACATCAAAATTCTTGCACGAAAATACATCCACAAAGCAATAATCTCTTTCCTGGAACGTATGTATGGAGATATGGCTCTCCGCGATAATTACCGTACCCGTTATCCCCTTGTCTTCCGGGACCAGCCCCTCATAAGGAAAAACATAAGGCTGTGTGATCTTCGTCATACCGATCTTCTGCGGAAGTTCATGCAGAATATCAAATATGAGATTATAGTCCTTCAGTTTTTCCTCGCCGCATTCCCTCAGATCCAGCATGAGATGCGGCCCGAAATAATCCCTTTTGAATTCTTCCATCCCTTTGTCTCCATTTTTGTTATTTTTTTTGATTATAATGAGGGAATTACAAAAAACAGAGCAAAAAACCCTCATTTTCCCCTAAAACGGCAGATATGTTAATTTTTGTTTTTTAAAGTATATTTTTATTGTACCGTTTTGTCAATAAAAAAATACCATAAAACCCGGGAAAAAAACAGGAGTTTCCGCTTTTTTTTGCCGGCCGGACCACCGCACCGCCCTCCCTCCAGTTTCCCGTCCTGAAACCGCCATTCCCAGTACATCTCAGCCCCTCACCCCCCCCACGCAAATTTTATTACTTTTTCCAGACACACACCCCCGTCAGATAATTTTTTTAAAACCAACGCGGCCGAAGGCCGCACAACCTGAGAGAAAAAGGATTCAAAAAGGGAAAGGAGACATGCCTCTCCTTTCCCTTTTTATACAGAAGAATAATATGAAATGCTACCAAACCGGAGGGGGTGACAGCGACCGACTCATCATTTAACTCCGCGATAGAGCGAGCGTCAAGAGGGGGAACTGTAAGTTCCCCCTATGAAATTCTTTGAGGACCACCGTAGCGATATAAGTATCAGTCCGAAAAGAATTGGTGGAGCTGAGGGGGCTCGAACCCCTGACCTCATGCATGCCATGCACGCGCTCTTCCAGCTGAGCTACAGCCCCATGAAAGATCTCTGATGCCATTTAAACCTGATTGGTATTGTTATTTCTGGTGATAACCGAAATGGGACTGTTCACTATACTCCTACCAGGGCCCCTCCGCCCGGTGTGGATCCTCCCTGTACGGAGCATAGTGAACAGTCCCATCAGAAAAATGTTTTCGTTTTGTGCCATAGCTACAATACTGATCAAGTTAAAGCCGTATGGCCTCTCCCCTGAAGACAACCAAATATAGCATTGAGCCCGGCTGCTGTCAATGGTTTTTGGCTTCCGATGAAAATGGAAAATGGACCGCACCCTTCGGGTGCTTCGTTCTGAACCGGACTTTGTCCGGTTCAGAACTGGTGCCGGAGGTGGGAGTCGAACCCACATGGAGTTGCCTCCACTGGATTTTGAGTCCAGCGCGTCTGCCAGTTTCACCACTCCGGCCCGGTGCCCATTTTATCAGAGAACCAATTCTACTACCTGCGGCTCAATTCATCAAGTCACAAAACAGAGATGATCGTTGAACGGTATTATTCCGTGATCGATTCTATATCGGCCAGGTCTTTATGCCGCCCGAGACTTTTTTTATTCGCGATCAACTCGTTCTTCCCGATGAAATACACGGGGATACCCCCATATTCACCTTCAGCTTTGTTTGATGATACCCGTTCCCAGGTCAATCCCGTAAGAGAGGTAAGAATGTCTACGCGGACCGGAGGAACACCTAATTGCACGACTTTTTCCTGAGAACAAAGATCCTCGATATTGATATCAGATGACCCGAACCCGAACTCTTTTAACGCGTCAAGTATCTTTTTCGCGTTATTTACCTCTGGTTTAACCAGAATATCCAGGTCGCCGGTATATCGGGGACAGCCATAGAACGCTAAAGCGTAAGCGCCGACGATCAGGTATTCAACATTATGCCTGTTAAACAACTCTAACAATTCTTTGAAGTCTTTTTGTGTTTCCATGAAACTGTTTCCTTAATATCTCTACCGCTTCGACCCGCTCTCCCGGAGTTTTCGAGATCCAATAAAGAAGGTCATTCCCTTTCTCCTTCAAAGCAACTACTTTCACGATTTTTTTTATCATACCAATGATTTTATCAGATATACCTGTTATTTTCTATTAGTTTTTCGCGGAACTCCGCGTGAACTCAATAAGCGATGGATCGTAGTCTTTCACGTTCTCGAACCCCAGGAGGTTTAGGATCGTACCCGCCACGTTCGAAAGCCCTCGTTTCGGGAGGTCCGCCATCTTGTATTCCCCTTTATATCGGGGGTCGTAAATAACAAAGGGGACGGGGTTCAGCGTATGCGCCGTTTTGGGCACGTGTTTGCCGTTCTTCACGGTGAACATCTCGTCGGAATTGCCGTGGTCAGCGGTGACGATCGCTATGCCTCCAAGTTCCTTGACCGCCTCAAGAAGCTTACGCACGCTTCTATCCACCGTTTCCACCGCGGTTATTATCGCGGCGGGGACCGCGGTATGGCCGACCATGTCGCCGTTCGCGAAATTCAGCCTGCCGAAACGGAACTTACCGCTTACGAGAAGCTCGATGGTCTTTTCCGTGATCTCGGCCGCTTTCATTTCCGGGGCCTTGTCGAACTGTATCTTATCCGAAGGGATCTCGACATATTCCTCAAGCTCTTTGTTTATATACCCGGATTTATTCCCGTTCCAGAAATACGTGACATGCCCGAACTTCTGCGTCTCGGATATGGCGAACATCGTCACTTTTTCGGCGGCGAGATATTCGGACACTGTCCTGTCTATCTCGGGAGGAGTGACCAGATAATGCTTCGGTATATACAGGTCCCCGTCATATTGCATCATGCCGGCATAGTTCACCCTCGGGAACCTTTCCCTGTCGAACTCCTTGAAATCCTTTTCCTCGAACGCCCGCGATATCTCGATGGCACGATCCCCCCTGAAATTGAAGAACAGCGCCGAATCCCCGTCCACGATACGCCCCACGGGTTCGCCGTTCTCCGCGACCACGAACGGGTCCATATACTGGTCGGTGATCTTCGGGTCCTCTTTATAGTAAGTGCTGACCGCTTCGTCCGCGGAACCGAACATGCGCCCTTTACCCAGGACGTGAGTGTCCCAGCCGCGTTTCACTACGCTCCAGTCGGCGTTATACCGGTCCATGGTGGTGACCATGCGGCCGCCGCCGGACGCGATCCTGTAGTCATACCCCTTCTCACCGCGTATTTTTCCGAGCACTTCTTCCGTTCTGCCTATATATTCCGGCGCCGACTTCTCCGGCACGTCGCGCCCGTCAAGGAGCGCATGGACACGTACACGCTCAACGCCTTCAGAGGCCAGCCGGTTGATCATGGCGAACAACTGGTTGATATGTGAATGTACGTTACCGTCAGATAAAAGTCCCATAAAGTGAAACGTGCCGTTATTCTTTTTAACCTCGTCCACCATATCGCGCCACTGCCGCGACCGGAATATCGACCCGTCCTCTATGGCTTCGTTGACCCTTTTCGCCCCCTGGTCGAAAACCCGGCCCGCGCCAAGCGCGTTGTGACCGACCTCGCTGTTGCCCATATCGTCGTCGGACGGCAGTCCCACGGCCGTGCCATGCGCCCGCAAAGAGGTGAAGAGCCGGCTTTTGAACAGTTCCTTCAAACACGGGATATCCGCGTCATACAGCGCGTTGGCCTCATCCTGTTTCCCCAGACCCACCCCGTCCATGATAATAAGCAGGAGCGGGCCTTTCCGCGGAGTGAAATTCTTCAACTTAGTCAGTTTTAAATCCATAGTTATTATCCTTTATCTTACTTCACGAGCCGTAGGGGCACGGCGCGCCGTGCCCCTACATTTTCTATTTGCGAGCCGTGCCCCTACACCTTTACCGCCATCACCGTTATATCGTCGTGCTGTTTGGCTTTTCCTTCGAAGGCTGTCACCGCTCCGGTTATGGCGCGCACCGCTTCTTCCGCGGAACGGCCTTTCAAAGTAGCGGCCAGGGCTGTCAACCGCTCCATGCCGAACATCTCTTCATGGGTGTTCATGGCCTCCGTCACGCCGTCGGTATAAAATATAAAAATGCTCCCGGGTTCGTACTCTTTCTCTCCCCGGGCAAAATCGCAGTCTATCATGCCGAGCGGCATACCCTCCGATACGTCAAGGAGTTCCACACTGCCGTCCGGGCCCACAAGAATGGTCGGCATATGCCCCCCTATCGCGTAAACCGTTCTTTTCGCCGCGGCGTCGATCACGGCGAAGGTGAGCGTCACAAAAAGGCCGCTGCTGTCTTCCAAAACAAGGCGGTTATTTACCTTCCTGAGCACTTCTTCCGGGGAGCCGTCCCTGACGAAAGTCTTGAATATGCTGACCGCCCTGGCCATATATAAAGCGGCCGGGACGCCCTTACCCGATACGTCGCCGAACATGACGCCTATTTTCTTATCGTCAAGCTGTATCACATCGTAAAGGTCCCCTCCCACCTGGCGCGCGGTCACCATATCCACGCTGATACTTATCCCTTCGACTTCAGGCATGTTCCCGGGCAGAAAACTCTGCTGTATCCCCCTGGCTATATTCAGCTCGTTCTCAAGCAGTTCACGCTTCTGGCTCTCGATAACATACCTTTTCAGCGTATATACCGCGTAAATGGCCGCCATGGATATCATCGGATAAAAAACGTTTATCCAGAGGCCGAAGAACTGGAAGACCGCCACCGCCGCCAGAAAGTACCCCGCCATAAGCATGAATATGGCCAAAAGAGAAAACCTTCTTTTACCGCGCGATGTGACAAAGACCGTCGCGGCCCACATAAAGATAAGGACGGCAAGGCTCCATTCCCGGCTCAACCTGCTGATAAAACTTTTCTGCAGGATACTGTTATAAAGGCTCGCGTGCACACCTATACCGGGGTAAAGCGGTTCCATCGGCGAAGGATGCGCGTCAGGCGCCGCCGTGGACGTTATCCCGATAAAACAGACGGCCCCATTAAGCTCTTTAAGGTCCATGACAGGTTTCTGGCCGGTAACATCGGCCAGATAGGACTGAATGATATCTATGTAAGAATAATGCCTGAACGCCTTGCCCCATACGGCCGGATAATCCACCAGGACGGAAGAATCTTTTTCCAGAGGGATAACGAGGTCCTTTCCCGCCCTTATCTCCCTGCCGGGAGTTATCTTTACCCGGTCGAAGTCATACCCGAGGTCATTTATCGCGGCGAGCACCGTCAAGTGCGGATAGAACGCGCCTTTATACCCGATGAACGGCGGTATCCTCCTGACCTTACCGTCCGCGTCGGGGACGACATTTATAAAACCCGTACGGTAGGCGGCTTCCCTGAGCACCTCGATCAGCGGAGCCGCGTATCCCGACGCGCGGACGAACGTCTTATCCGGGTTGTCCCTGTCAAGGTCGAATACGTATGGCAGGTACACGTTGCCGGCGTCCTTGACCGAACCGGCGAACTGTTCATCTTCCTCTTTTTTCTCGCTGAAAAAAACATCGAAAATGATGTTTTTCGCGCCGGCGGAACTGAGCGCGCGGACAAGAAGGGCGTGATAATTGCGCGGGAACGGCCATTTGCCTATCTTTTCTATCGAATCGTCCGCGATCTCGACTATGACTATATCCTTATCGACTTTCTGCGGCGGCCTCAGGCTGTAACGGATATCTATCATACTGTATTCGAATTCATCGAATACCCGGAAATACGACAGCGCCAGGAAAAGCGCCGCCAGGAAAAGGCCGGTTATAAAAAATATCAGTTTCGCGCCGTTAAATTTTTTCATCTTTTATTTTGCTATCGCAAGATCCGGGGTTACCGGTCACAACGCCCCAAAAGCCTTCTTCCTGTTTTCCAGCCGTTCCGGCGGTATTCTTTCAGGGAGACCGGGATGCCGGGATCTTTCTATTTTTACTTCATACCCGCCTTCCGCCGTAACTTCGCCTTCCAGCGCCGAACCGTCATCATTCAACCCCCGGATAATGACCTTTCCCTCAAGCACCGACACCGTAGTGACGCCCCCCCCGGTCTTTATGTTCCATCCGCTTTTTTTCGCGGCGCATACCGTCTCGGGGGTCTTTACGCGAAAAACCCGCTTCCCGCCGGGGTCCTTAAGCGAAACGGTCATATCCCCGGTCAGAAGCTCTACCATGTACCCGGGCCATGACCCCAGTACCGTTTCGCTGTTCCCGCCCGCTTTAGCCGTGTTATTTTTCGACCGGTCGAACGCCAGAAAAACATACGACTCTTCACCGGTCGAGATCTTTGCGCCTTCATTAAGAAGCATCCCGGGCACGCACCCGACGGAGCCGGTCCTCTCATCCGGCACGACATCGGCCCTGCCGGCGCATGAAACGACGACCACAGCCTCTTTTGCCGCGAAAACGGGCCCGGCCAGGCATATGGATAGCCAAATATAACTGATAAGAAAAAACGTCTTTTTCATGGTATCCCGGTATTCAGATGATCATTTGATCCGTAAATTCAACGGATACACGAGCGGCAGGAAACGGACGTCACGTCAATCCCCTTTGAACAGGATCTTCCACGGGTGCTGTTTTATATCCGCGCTGAATTCTTTGAAGTTCTCCGTGGTCGATTCGATATTGGTCACTATACTGTCCATTTTCTGCCTGTTATCCACGACCACGGATTTGACCTCGACCAGTATACCGTCAAGGTTATTGGCGATATCGTCAGCCTTTTTCATAAGCAGACGCATCTGGATGGGGTCTTCACTGGCTATAACGCTGCCCGGATCGGAAAACTCCTCGGAACTTCCGGGAGTAATGCCTATATAAGCGTCCCCCACAAACCCCGCGGTGTCTATGTACGCTATCGAATCTTTGCGTATCCTCGCTTTCGCGTCGATCTCAAGTATACATTCCACCTTTGTCCCGGCCTCATAAACGAAATCTATCGACGTCAACCTGCCGACCTCGATCCCGGAAAGTTTCACTATGGCGTCCGGCTGAAGGTTCCCGCCATAAGTGAAAACCGTCTTCATTTCATATGTTTCGCCCTTGAATTTGGCGGTTTTCCCGAAGAACATCACGCCTATAGCGGCAGCGATCACTATGACCAGGCCGGCCTTTATCTCGTTGGAAAATCTCATTTTCGTTCTCCTTTATTTTTTTGTGAACTTAGATCCCTACATTACCCCTATTGCGTCAGGGTCTCCAGGTAATCGTCCTTCTGCTGAAAAAAACGTATGGGACCGTCGTACCTGCCGTTTATGAACTGCTGCACTATTTCGTTACCGGAGTTATTTATCTCCTCGGCTGTCCCCACCTGGAGCACCTGCCCTTCGTACAGCATCGCTATCCTGTCCGCTATCGCCATGACGCTTTTCATGTCGTGCGTAACGACGACGCTTGTTATCGATAATTTCTTGGAAAGGTCCATGATAAGCTTATCGATGACGGACGCCACTATAGGGTCCAGTCCGGCCGTAGGCTCATCGTAAAATATGATCTGGGGGTCCATCGCTATAGCCCTGGCGAGGCCCACTCTTTTTCTCATGCCTCCGGAAAGCTCGCTGGGTATGAGGTCCTCGAACCCCCTGAGCCCTACAAGTTCAAGCTTCATCTTAACGACAATATCGATTATGCCGGGTTCGAGCTTCGTATGTTCCCGGAGCGGCAGGCTGACGTTTTCCGCGACCGTCATCGAATCGAAAAGCGCGGAAGACTGGAACGACATCCCTATCTTTTTCCGGACATTGTCCAGCTCCGACCCGTAATAACCGGTTATATCCTCCCCCAGCAGCAGGACCCTTCCCGAAGTGGGCTTTAAATTGCCTATCATATGCCGGAGAAGCGTACTTTTCCCGCACCCGGACCCGCCCATGATAACGAACGTTTCACCCCTGTATATCTTGAGGCTCACCCCGTTAAGGACGGTCCGATCCCCGAACCGCCGCACAAGATCTTTCACTTCGACCAATACTTCCCTGTTTTCCATAAACCTGTACCCTGTAACTTACATATTCGAAAAGAAAAATATACCCGTCAATATACAATCAAAGACCACGATCAATATAAAACTTATGACGACGCTCCGCGTTGTGGACCTTCCTACGCCTTCGGCCCCGCCCCGGGTCTCAAGCCCCACATGGCACGCTACCATCGATATCGCGACGGCGAACGACAAGCTTTTGACAAGGCCCGTCCATACGTCTTTCCACGTCATAAGATCAAAAGAAAAAGACATATACCTGTAAAAATTTATATGAAGGTTCAGCACCCCGACCAGGAGGCCGCCCATTATACCCATGATGTCGCTCATGAGGGTCAGGCACGGGAGCATTACCAGAAGCGCGAGAAAACGCGGGACGACAAGGAACCTCACGGGGTCAAGCGCCAGGGTTTCAAGGGCCTCTATCTGTTCCGACACCTTCATCGTACCAAGCTCCGCGGATATGGCTGAACCCACCCTGCCGGCCACGACCAGCGCGGTAAATACGGGGCCAAGCTCCCTCGCCATGCTTATACTGACCATAGGCGCCACATAGATCACCGCGCCCAGCTCTTTGAGCTGGTACGCGCTCTGCATGGCTATGACTATACCCGTAAAGAACGAGATGAAAAAGACTATGACCACGGATTGCACGCCCGCGAACACCATCTGCTGGAAAAT
>JBDRFA010000039.1:0-8557 GCA_043819235.1 Candidatus Omnitrophota bacterium
TATCCCGCCGCCGGCATCAATTTCCGGCTGGGGAAAGGGATAAAGCTGATAGGGGCCTTTGGCGTCTTACACGGGGTAAATGAATGGATCGGTATGTTCCTCCTGGGCCGGCCGCCGCAGGATTTTTTTATCGTAAGGATCATACAGTTTATCATATTACCTCTTTCTTTCGTGTGCCTCCTTATGTTCAGCGCGCGGTATTATTCGGGGGCAGGGGCGAAAGGGAAATGCGTACAGGAGGCCGTACGGATCGAGAAGTCCAATAAGGCGCTTCGGGAAACGGCGGATAAGCTTGGGAATGAGAAAGGCTTCATCCAGCTGATCACGGACAACATAAGCGAGGGCCTGATGCTTTTGACGGTCGATTTCAAGATAATATGGGTGAACAGGGCCGCGAAAACCATGTCCGGGCTTGAAGACAGCGACATGATCGGGAAGGAATGCTACAAGGTCACGCATAAACTTGACGTGCCCTGCCACCCGCCGGATGATGTCTGCCCGTTCGAAGAGACCGTAAGAACGGGCGAACCGGCTATGGCCGTGCACACCCATTACGGCAAGAACGGGGAAAAGACATTCGTCGAGGTGACCATCTATCCGCTGAAGAACAGCGCGGGGGAGATAGACCGGCTGATACACGTGACGCGCGATATAACCGAGAGAGTGAAGATCGAGGAGACGTTGAAACGCCAGATAAACAATCTTGAAAAGTTCAACAAACTCGCGATAGACCGGGAAATGAAAATGGCGGACTTGAAAAAAAAGTTAGAAGGAATAGGGGGAGGAGTGGAGCGGAGCGAGAGCTAAGTTATTCGCGGGAGGGAAATGAAAAGATCTCATATTAAGGGGAAAGGGATGAGGAAAAGGGTGTTCACGGCCTTTGCCGTGCTCGCGGTGTTCGGTCTGACTGCCGGCGTAGCCTTGTCGTATTTCGCGGGCATCGGACCGGCCAGGGGCCTCCTTTTCCGTGTGGCATTCTACATAGCCCTGCTTGTCGCGCTGTTTATAACAGCGGCGGGATATGTTATAAGCGGTATTTTCTCGAAGCCCATCGAAAAACTGCGTGAAGCTTCCGAACATATCGCTGAAGGCGACCTGGATTACGGGATAAGCGTGGATTCGGACGACGAGATAGGTATCCTGGCGAGGTCGATGCGCGCCATGGTGGATAAAATAAAAGACAAGCAGACGGAACTTCTGCTGGAAAAAGGATACACGGACAACATCATCGCGTCAATGATGGATACGCTGATAGTGATCGACGAGGAAGGCATGATCCGCGCCGCCAATAAGGAGGCGCTTGACCTTCTGGGGTACACTGAAGAAGAACTTATCGGCCGGAGCGCGGAAATGATCTTCGCCGGGGACGAGAAAAAGGAGATGGCTGAGTCAGGGGAAACAGCGGATGTTTTCAGAGGATCCGTGTTCAAACGCCTTTTGGTGGAAGGGGCCGTGCGTGACGCCGACATAATATACAGGACGAAAGCGGGAGAGGATATCCCGGTGAACCTTTGCGGTGCGGTGATGTACGAGCCGCAACCCGAAGGGATAATGCCGGGCCCGGGCGCGGGGGAAAGAGACATCCGCGGCAGGCGCGTGATAGGGGTCGTGGCGATAGCCAGGGACATGCGCCGGATGAAGACGCTCATATCCGACCTCCGGGAGTCGAAAAAGGAACTGGAAAACCTGTCGCTTCAGCTGGAAGAGAAGATAGAGGAACGCGTTAAGTACCTGACGGAGACTCAGGAAGCGTCGCTGAACGTGCTGGAGGACCTGCAGAAGACCACGAAGGAACTTGAGGCGTCGAACCTTGATCTGAAGAAGGCAAAAGAGGAGATAGAAGGGTTTTTCAGTGGGCTCGAGGAAAAGGTGAAGGAAAGGACGATGGAAATGTCCATCCTTTACGAAGTGTCCAACGCTATATCTTACACGCTGGATTACCAGCAGCTCATAAAGCTGATAATGGAATCGCTGTTCAAGATAACCGAGTACGATATCTGCGCGGCGCTCCTTTTTGACAGGGATACGGCGAACATCACGGTGAAACCGGCATATCCCGAATGCATTAAATTCGTCGACAGGGTAAAGAACAACCTTATTGAAGACACGGACAGGCTCGTGGGCGCGAATATACGCAAGAAACGGTTGACGTCCTTTCTTATCCCGACCAACCCCGATATAGCCCAGAGGGAAGACGCGGATTTCAGTGAGATCCGTTCCTGCCATAACGTTCCTTTCGTGGTGCGCGGGGAGACCATAGGGATGATCAACGTCTCAAGCTGCAGGGAAAGCGCGTTCACCGGGGGTGAGGTCAGGATCATCTATACGATCGCGAACCAGGCGTCCAACGCTATCGAACGCCTGCAGGCGGTCATAACGGCCGAGAAATCCAAAATGGAAAGCATGGTCGAAAGCATGGCGGAAGGCGTTATCATGATGGACGAACAGGGGGAGATCGTCGTTCTGAACCCTCAGGGGCGCCGCATGCTCGGATTCGACCCCGGCGAGGAAGTGAACGCCGGGGTGCTGAACGACAAATTAAAGACCGTCGCGCTGGATAAGACGTTCGAAGAATGCGGGAAAGAACAGCAGATGATCGCGAGAGAGATAATATTCCCGCAGAGGGCGGACCAGATATTGAAATGTGAAACGACGGCGGTAAAGGGCGAGGACGGCGAACTGGTAGGTATCCTGATGGTGTTAAGGGATATTACCCGGGAGAAAGAACTGGCGCAAATGAAATCGGAGTTCATATCCACGGTATCGCACGAACTCAGGACCCCGCTCACCACGATAAAAGAAACGGTATCGCAGGTGCTGGAGGGCATACTCGGGGAAACCACGCCCGGCCAGAGGGAATTCCTGTCCATCTGCCTGGAAGACGCCAACAGGCTCAAACGAATAATAGATAACCTCCTGGACATATCGAAGATAGAGGCCGGCAAGGTCGAGCTCAGGAAAAAACTGTTAGATATTGTGGAACTCGCGAAAAACCGAAGGGCCGCTTTCTTAACGCAGGCGCAGAACAAGGGCCTGGACATATCTGTCAAAGCCTCCGCCGACGCCATAGAGGTGTATGCGGACAAAGACAAGATGATCCAGGTGTTCACCAACCTTATCGGGAACGCCATGAAATTCACGGTAAAGGGCCACATAGAGATATTGATCACGGATAAAGGCGACACCGTGGAATGCGCCGTCTGCGATACGGGGAAAGGCATTTCGGACAGGGACAGGGAAAAGATCTTCAATAAGTTCCAGCAGGTAGGAAGGTCCGACGGGCCCGGGGAAAAAGGCACCGGCCTCGGGCTGTCCATAGCTAAAGGCCTCATCGAGCTGCACAAAGGGAAGATATGGGTGGAGAGTAAAGTCGGGCACGGGACAAAGTTCATATTCACGCTGCCTAAAGGAAGTATAGAGGAAGTCCTTACGGAAAAGATAGACATGGCCGTCGCGGCGGCCAGAACGGCGCGTAAAGCGCTGTCCGTGTTCATGGTCTGCCTGGATAATTATCCGGGCATAGTGGAGAAATACGGCAGGGGCAAGGCGGAGCAGATAGTGAAAAGCATAACCGGGGCCATCAACATGAACCTGAAGATGGAAGAGCCGGCGGTCGTGAACGATAGGAGCGAAGTGTTCGTGTATGCGGAAACAGGCGACGACGACAGGGCGGATATGGAGGCGAAACTCAGGAAGACGGTCATAGACGCTACTTTCAGCGCCGACAGCGAGATCGACGCGGACTGCCTGTACGGTTTCGCGTCGTTCCCGATGGACGGGGAATTCGCGCGTGCCCTTCTGATCAAAGCGCGGGAAAGGGCCGGCAAGGGAAAAGAGCTGCGCATGGATAAAGAGATAATGATAGTGGATGATGAGCCCGAGATAGTGTTTTTCATGGCGGGTATCCTGAAAAAAACGGGATATAAGAACATAACGGAGGTATACGACGGGGAAGGCGTTTTTACCAAAATAAAAGATTCGATCCCCGGCATGATCATACTTGACATGAAAATGCCGAGGATGAACGGGTATGAGGTGATCGGGCGCCTTAAAGGCGACGTAAGGACGAAGGACATACCGGTCCTGATACTTTCGGGATATGAGATTGAAATAGACAAGCTGAAGGAGTATGACAAGGAGAAAGCGATACCTATGATACATAAACCGATAAACGTGAACCTTTTTATCCGGTGGGTAAGGGCCATATTATCGTGACCCCGGCCGAGAGCGGGAGGAAGGTCCCGGAAGAGGAGGAAGGATGCCTAAAAAAATTCTTGTGGTCGATGACGAGATAAACATCGTGAAAGTCCTGGTGTCAAGGCTCGCGGCGGCCGGGTACGAGGTCGTCGCGGCGTACGACGGGATGCAGGCCGTGGCGAGCGCGCATAGGGAGAAGCCGGACCTTATCATACTTGATATCCAGATGCCCGCCGGAAGCGGCGTGAACGTTTTCGATAACCTGGCAAGATCGGCCAATACGATACTGATACCGGTAATATTCATCACCGCGTTCGCGGATGAGGAGACGAGGGAAAAGGTCATGAAGATGGGGGCGCGGGACTTCATCGCCAAACCGTTCGATTCCGGGACGCTCCTGGCCAAGGTAGCGGCTATACTGGGATGAAAATGTGGATCTAAGTTCTTGTAGTGGAATTTAAAGGGAGGTAATTTTGAACGTTTTACTGAAAGCCCTTATAGAAGAGGGGCTTATCACAGAAGAACAGGTCCGGGAAGCCCTGGATAAACAGTTCGGGGCGAAAAAACCCATACAGGAACTGCTCGTGGAAATGGATTTCATAAAAGAGGACGAGCTCGTAAAAATATCGTCCAGGGTCTTCAATATGCCGGTCACGAACCTGAACCGGGAACACATAGACCCGAACGCCATAAAAGCCATCTCATATGAGACGGCTAAACGGTACGGTGTCCTGCCGATACGCGTGGAAGGGAACACGCTTGTCGTGGCGACAAGCGACCCGACAGGCGTGATAACGCTGGACGATATCAGGGCGATCGCGCGCATGAACGTCAAGCCGCTTTTAAGCACCAGGAGCCAGATCGCCGCCAGCATAGAGAAATACTACCAGTCGGACGATGTGCTTTACGACCTTTTGAAGAATGTCGGCGAGGAAACCAAAGTGGAAGTGCTGAAAGCGGCGAAGCCCGGCGACAAACATTTCGACATGGGATCGCTTAGCAGCAGCCATGCGCCCGTGGTCAAACTGGTCAACATCATATTAAGCGACGCGGTCAAGATGCGGGCGAGCGATATACACATCGAGCCGCAGGAAAATTCCGTCAAAGTGAGGTACAGGATCGACGGCGACCTCAGGAACATCATGGATGTGCCGAAGAACGTGCAGAACGCGGTCACGGCCAGGATAAAGATAATGGCCGAACTGGATCCGGCCGAGACCAGGAAGGTCCAGGACGGAAGGACCGGTATATCCGTTTTCGGCAGGAACATAGATCTCAGGGTATCGATGGTACCCGCGTATTACGGGGAAAAAGCCGTGCTGAGGATCCTGGACCCAAAAGAGGCCCGCGTGGACTTGGAAACGCTGGGTTTCAGCGACCGGGCGAAAGATCTGCTGAAGCAGGCCGTGGCCCTTCCGCAGGGCATGATACTGGTCACCGGGCCGACCGGGTCGGGGAAGACGTCGACGCTTTACGCGGCCATAAACTACGTCAAGAGCGAGGCCAAGAACATCATCACGCTGGAGGACCCCATAGAATACAGCATGGAGGGCATCAACCAGATACAGATACATCCCGTCAAGAACATCACTTTCGCCTCAGGCCTCCGGAGCATACTCAGGCAGGACCCGAACATCATCCTGGTGGGGGAGATACGCGACGAGGAGACCGCGAAGATCGCCTTCGGCGCGTCCATGACGGGGCATCTCGTCATGTCCACGCTGCACACCAATAGCGCCGTAGCCACCGTCACGAGGCTTTTGAACATAGGCGTGGAACCCTATCTGATATCCTCCGCGGTCACGCTGATCATGGCGCAGAGGCTCATAAAGATCATATGCCCCGACTGTAAAGAGGAATACGAACCGGACGCCAAACTTGTTAAAAAGTTCAAAGAGTATATAGACAAATACAATATAAAGAAATTCTACCACGGCAAAGGCTGCGACAGGTGCATGTTCACCGGCTACCACGGCAGGACCGCCATCTTCGAGCTTTTGGGCATGAACGATAAGCTCAGGGAACTCGTGATCGGGCACGCTTCGGAGGAAGAGCTGTTCGAGGAAGGCAGAAAAAGCGGCCTGAACACGCTGGCCGAATCCGGTATACAGAAAGTGGCGCAGGGCAGAAGCACCCTTGAGGAAGTGGCCGGTGTGGTCACCATCGTCGAGAGCGATATGGAGGCGGCCCCAAAAACCCCGGAAACCCCGGAAAAAGAAACCCCGCAAACAATACTTGTCGCGGACGACGAGGAGCATATAGCGAGGATAATCGAAAACCGCCTCAAAAGCGCCGGTTACGAAGTCATCAAGGCGAAAGACGGCATGGAAGCGGTAGAGCGCGCCCTCCGGGACAAACCCGACCTCATAGTGATGGATTACATGATGCCGAAAATGAACGGCATCGAAGCCATAAAAACGCTGCGTTCGAAACTCGAGACAGCCGTCATCCCGATAATGATGCTGACGGCGAAAAAAGACGCCGACAGCGAAATGGAAGGCCTGGACGCCGGCGCCGACGATTATATCACCAAACCCTTCGACGGCCAGCGCCTCCTCGCCAGGATAAAGATGCTGCTAAGGAGAAAAAAGTAAAATGCGGGCCGAAACTCCCCAAGGCCCCCTTCCCGCGGACGGCAATATATGAACATACACGAAACATACATGAAACAGGCGCTGAACGAGGCCCGCAAAGCGTTCGACGACGACGAGGTCCCCGTAGGCGCCGTGATAACCCACGAAGGCGTCATCATCGCCCGCGCCCACAACCAGATAAAAACCCTGAAAGACCCCACCGCCCACGCCGAAATGATAGCCATAACCCAGGCCGCCGCCCATCTCGCAAACGAGAGATTGATAGACTGCGACCTTTATGTTACAATCGAGCCCTGCGCGATGTGCGTTGGAGCAGCCGTCCTGGCAAGGTTACGCGCCATATACTACGGCACAACCGAACCCAAAACCGGCGCCTGCGGTTCCGCCCTGACCCTGACGGACCCCGGCCTCTTCAATCACGATCTGGAAGCAACAGGAGGCATCCTGGAACCGGAATGCCGAAGGATCATACAGGAGTTTTTTCTGAATAAGAGGTAATGTGATAGTATACGAAGAGATACTAAAAGAGTTTCAGAAACAGAAAGTGAAGTACGTGCTGGTTGGAGGCATCGCTTTTAACCTGCTTGGAGGGTATAGGAATACGCTTGATATGGATCTCCTCGTGGAAATGACCGATGAGAACCTGAAAAAGATAGCGGCGATATTGAAGAAGAACGGGTACAAAGTAAAACAGCCTGTCGACCCGGCGATGATCGCGGATAAGAAGATCCGTGAAGACTGGGTCAGGAACAGGAACATGAAAGCGGTCAATTTTTATAAGGGCGAAAAAACTTATGAGGAAGTCGACATTATCATAGACTCGCCCGTGGATTTCAGGGACGCCTATAAAAATTCCAGGCGAGTCAAGGCGGGACGATTAACGCTGTTTGTCATTTCCCCGGATGATCTTATAAAAATGAAAAAAGCGGCCGGGCGGGAAAAAGACCTTTTTGATATAAAACAGCTCAAGATCATTAAAAAGGCGGAAAAATGACAGGAAGGGAAACCCGGCGGGAAAAGGTCATGCGGGGCCTGAAGATATCGCCGCTCAAAAAAATGGAGGGCATCAGGGCGATGAATGAGCTGTCCGACAAGGTCATGACCCTGGAACAGAAACGAGCGCGGCGGGAACTGAGGCTAAAAGGGATGTGAAGGTTTCTTTGAGGATGCAGATAAGAGAGCATGTTCCTGGAAACAGAGAATGGGAAACAGAAAATAGAGAATAGAGAATAGACCGCCCCCTGTCGGGGGCTTTGCAAAATTTTTATAGAGCAAAATTTTGCGCGGAGAGGTGGCTGAGCTGGCTGAAGGCAACGGTTTGCTAAACCGTCGTAGGGGTCATACCCTACCGAGGGTTCGAATCCCTCCCTCTCCGCCAATAATACCAATTCGAACCTTTGTGCTTCTCATCCAGGAGCGCAAGGGTTCGAATTTTAGTATGCGCCACATAATAAGGCTTAAAGGGTCTGTCATTCCTACTCTCATTGTCATTCCCGCGGAAGCGGGAATCCCCTTCACCTGTCATCCCGCCTGTCCCGAGCGAAGCCGAGGGGAGCGAAGTGCCCGCGAAGTCCCGAGCAAAGCGAGGGGAAGGGCACGAAGTCGAGGGATCTAACCCGTTAATTATCGCCTCCGGATCAAATACGTCCTCAACCACCGGCTCCAGCATGATCGGCCCCAAAACCTCCTTAAGCGCCAAGGCCGAAGCCGTAGTATTTTCCCCCAACGTCTCATAAAACCTCTCCAACCTATGATCAACCCACTCC
>JBDRFA010000040.1:0-11557 GCA_043819235.1 Candidatus Omnitrophota bacterium
TGAAAGCGTTTTAACCGTCGCCTGCGTCGCGACCGGCATGAACACGGGAGTCAGTATCTCCCCGCGCCCTGTCCCGATCCGCCCGCACCGGGCCCGGGAATTTTTATCAGCATGTTCAATAGTAAATTTCATAGCGAATAATAACGTGTCATCCCGGCCTTCTTTTCGGTCATGCGGCTTAGGAAGCCGGGGTCACTTGAAATTGCAGCACGGTCTGGTTCAGGAAAGCTCTTTGACGGCGGAAATGAGATTCTCCATATTCCCGCCTTTGACAAGAAACCGGTCCACCGCCCTGGCATACGAATCCACCCCATGACCGGATTCCGCCAGGATCTCGGTAATAAGTTCACAAAGCTCTACATTATCATCGGCTATGACTATATCCGCGGGGCGATGCATCCCTGTCTCCTCTATTATATATTCCCGAATTTCGCGCCTGTAAAGCACGGCTAGTTTATCACTTCCCGTCCCGGATTGTAAAGAATTTTAGAATGCCGCATAACGCGCCCGGGCTTTTTACTCCGACTGTATCTCGCCGTACATCCGCTTTATGCAATCCGGGCATAAACCATGCGTAAAACTCGCTTCGCTCCTCTCTGAAATATATTGTTCCAATGGTATCCAGGACCCGGGATCTTTCGGGTTCGAATCTTTTGCCATCATCTTTTTGCAGTTCGCGCATATGGGGACGAGCCCCTCCAGCCTTTTTATATGGCTTAAAGCCGCTTCGACCTCCTCGATCTTCCACTGGAGGTCCCTGTTGGTCTTATCCAAAAGGGCCTTCCGCTCATTCGACTCGGTAATATCCATCATTGACACGACAGTCAATTTTGTCCCCGTGATAACGGCGACAGTAAGATATATGTCCCGCATCTCCCCGTTTTTCCTGGTCATCGTCAATTCATAATGTCGCGGCGTGTTGTCGGGGAAAAACATGCGTTGTTCGTGATACGTTCTGGCTTTGCTCTCATGCTCCCCCTGAAGAAAAATAGAAATATCCTTTCGACCTTCGATCTCTTCCTTGGTATGGCCGGAAAGTTTTTCGAATTCGGCGTTCATCATTATGATCGTCATCTTTTCATCGATAAGCACCATCGCCGTGCCGGTATTTTCGAAGATCGTACGGTACTTCGCTTCCGATTCCCTGAGGGTATCCTCCATACGTTTACGTTCGGCCACATCCCTCCCCACCCCGCACAACCCTATGGGCTTGCCGTCCGGGCCTTTCAATACCGCCCCGGTAAACTCGTACGACACCTTTTTACCGTTCCGGGCAATAATTTCAGTCTGCACACTGGCAGAACCTTCCTCCCACACTTTTTTCATCATTTCAGATACCTGGCCTACAGCCTCTTCGGTAAAAAAATCAAACGCTTTCATGCCGGCTATCTCATAGTCGGTATAACCCGTGACCAACCGGAACGCCTTGTTCCATCTCAGGAACCTGCCTTCGGTATCGATCGTATAAAATATATCGCGCAAAGTGTTCAGGGACGTCTCCGTGAATATCTTCTCCTCCTTAAGCGCGTCTTCCGCTTTTTTACGTTCCGTGATATCTTCAAAACTTTCGATGCCTCCTATGATCTTTCCTTCCTCATCCTTCAGAAAATCCACGTTCTTGGAAATTATACGTTCCCGGCCGTCTTTCCTCCTTATGATACATTCCTTCCCGGTCACAGGCTTTAGCTCTCCTTCGGGATAAAACCCGCACCATTCATTGCAGGGCTCCTCCGAAAAGGTCATGCACGCCTTTCCCACGATCTCCTCCGCGGAATAACCGGTGATCTCTTCGGCCTTTCTGTTCCAGCTCTTAATGCATCTATCCTTATCCACGGTAAAAGTGGCCGACGGGGTCACGTTGAACAGAAGTTCGTTATACCAGCTGATCTCTTTTATTTTTTCGACCGCCTCCTTGCGTTCGGTTATATCCCTTACGGAACATATGACCTTCTGCCGCCCGGCGGACTTGAATTCCCCTATCACCATTTCCCCGTAAAAATGCCTTCCGTCTTTGGTCATAAAGCCCTGGACGGGAAAACGGTGGCTTTTCTTCCCGCTTTCTATGCTTTTCCGGACCGCCATCTTTAACCTTTCCTCCTTGTCGGAGATGTTTTCAAGGCGTAACGCGGTGAACTCTTCCCGTGAATACCCGAAAAGCCTCAAAGCGGACGGGTTCGCGTCTTCGCAGGACAAAGTTTCCAGGTCAAAGACCATTATCGCGTCGACGGTGTTCTCGAACAGGAGGCGGTATTTCTCCAATAACTCATATTTTTCCTCGTCGCTCCCGGACCAGACTTCCTTTTCAAGAAGGCCCCTCAGATTTTCGCTGAGGCCCTCTATTTTCCTGAGAAGCTCTTCCCTGGTCTTTTTGAAAAGATCCATTTTGCCCTTCCTTATTTTTTTTCAACACGCGTTACATCCCCGTATCCGAGGTAAAACCTGCTATTAGCGGCGCAAAATCCGGGGTTATATGATCAACATCGCGTCCCCGTATGAAAAAAAACGGAAACCGGAATCGATCGCCTGCCCATACGCCTTAAAAATAAGGTCCTTCCCCGCGAACGCGCTGGCCAACATAAGCAGCGTTGATCCCGGAAGATGAAAATTAGTGATAATACAATCGGCCACCTTGAATTCATACCCCGGGAATATAAAGATATCCGTTTCCCCGCTTCCCACCCTTACTTTTCCGCCGCCGGAAGCGGATGATTCCAATACGCGCGTTGAAGTCGTCCCTGCCGCGAATACCCGGCCGCC
Source organism: Candidatus Omnitrophota bacterium (assembly GCA_043819235.1). Taxonomy (GTDB): domain Bacteria; phylum Omnitrophota; class Gorgyraeia; order Tantalellales; family Tantalellaceae; genus JBDRFA01. The sequence continues at coordinate 2,758 of JBDRFA010000040.1, forward strand.
TGAACTTTTTGTCCTGTTTATGACATCCGCGCATTCTTCGGTTAATTCATAATATTCCGAGTGCATCTCATGGTCCTCGATATTTTCCGCCTTGACGGGAGAAAAAGTCCCGTAACTCGCGTGAAGCGTCACGCAGGCAATAGACACCCCCATCCCTTTGAGCTTATCAAGCAGGCTTTCAGTGAAATGCAGGCCCGCGGTCGGTGAAGCCGTGGCCCCGTCTTTACTCGCGTAAACCGTCTGATAATACTTCGCGTCTTCAGGCGAGTCCTTGCGGGATATATACGGGGGCAGCGGGATATGGCCTCCTTTTAAGACCTCGCCTATCTCCGCGTCGAACCGCACAAAGCGCCCGACACCGGCCGCTCCGTGGACTACAGCCGTTACCCCGTTCTCCAGTTTTATTTCCTCACCTGAGCCGATACGTTTTGACGGCCGGATAAGGGCCCGGAACTCCTTCTGAGCGGGATTAAGAACGAATATCTCCACTCTGGCCCCGGTCTTTCTCCTGCCCATAAGACGGACAGGTACAACTCTGGTGTCGTTAAGCACCAGACAATCGCCCGGACGGATATATTCCACGACATCACGAAAAACCTTCTCGGCGACCGTCCCCGCTTTCCGGTCAAGGACCATCAACCGCGCCATATCTCTTTTTTTGAGAGGTTCCTGCGCTATCAGCTCCCGCGGAAGATCATAATAAAACTCGCTTAGTTTCATATCACTGTACCCGCGACTTCGCCGACATCCTTTATTTTAGCCCCGGGATAATATTCTCCCAGTATCCTTTCCATATTCCATCGTCTGATCGACAACCCGAACGCGCCCCACTGGCACATACCGACCCCGTGCCCCCATCCATATCCGCTGAAAAGATAAAAAAAAGGGTATTTTTTTACGCGGAAATTCGCGCTTTTTATCACTCGCGTACCCAGAGCTGAACGAAATTCTTCCGTATCGACCTCTATCCATTTGTTCCTGGAACGCACGCGGACATATTCAAGACGCCCTGAAGCATCCCGGCTGCCGCAGCGGATATCATCGATAGAGGCGATAACGTATCCCCTGCTGCCGATCTTTTGTATGATTTCCCCGGTGGGAACACGTACCTGCCATCGGAAATACGGGGACCATCTGCACCACGGACATTTGCCTCCCTTAAGGGGGGCTATGGCCTTCCCCCATATACGGGCGATATCTCCAGTACAGCCCCCGCAGCAGGAATGAAAATACGCTGGCAGGACCGACCCTCCATACTCAAGCACCATACCTCTTGTCATTTCAACGGCCTTAGAGGTCCGCCACCTCTCAGCGGACCGCCCCCCATAGACCTGCGAGAACGTATCCGCCGTCACGTCATAATCGTTACCTTTCCTGCGTATTACCGCGGCTACGGCAAAACTGCGCGAGGCGACAGCCTGGGCTTTCAGCGCCGCGAAAGGCCATAAATGGTTAACCTCCCGCGGCAGTACCCCCTTCAGATAATCCTCAAGGCCCACTCTGTTGACCACATCGAGCCCTTCCCCCGCTCTCGCCGCATATAATCCTCCCCGGTAAGACACCCCATTCAAAGAAATACTGCCGTTCCGAAGAGCTTCGATACGGACCGGTCCGGGGCCAAACTCGTCTTTCCCCAGGATTATGCTGTTTCCCGAAACGGACATTTCGGCACCCGGCTCGATCCTGATGTTCTTCCTCAACAGAGCCCCCGTCCGGATGTCGTATATATTACATCTGTCTTGAGAACTGACCTTCACACTATCGGCGTCATGAGCCAGCCTTACGCGCACCATACAAGCCGATCTGCCTGAAGAAAGAGGCCTGAAAAAAAACACCGAAGAACACAGGATAACAACACCGGCAACGAATACAACTATTATCTGGACAGGTATTTTTTTCGTCATGATACATATGGCAGAAGTTCATTTTCTGGAAAATAGATACAGGACCGGCGACTCCTAGAACATCTCTTTCTGCGCGAGCGGCCTGGCCTTGCCCATATATTCATATCCTTTTTCGGTCAATTCGCGCCCTCGCTGGGTCCTTTTCAGAAAACCGGCCTTTAAAAGGAACGGTTCGACCACGTCCTCCAGCGTATCCGTCTGCTCGTTAAGCGATGACGCCAGGGCCTCGATACCCACGGGACCGCCCTTATAAACGGAGTAGATCACTTCCATCATCCTGCGGTCTATCCGGTCCAATCCGTCCTTATCTATCCCGTGTACGGAGAGTGCGCTGGTCGTCGCCTCTCGCGTGATCCTGCCATCGGCCTTGACCTCGGCCCAGTCCCGGACCCTCCGCAAAAGACGGTTCGCTATACGCGGGGTGCCTCTTGCCCGCCGCGCTATTTCAGCGGCTCCACCGTCATCGATCGGTATCCCCAGAAGACGAGCGGACCGTTTTATTATGATCTCGAGCCTATCGGGCTCATAAAACTCGAGATGAAAGAACATGCCGAACCTGTCCCTTAGAGGAGCGCTCAGAAGGCCCGAACGCGTAGTCGCGCCTATAAGGGTAAACCGGTTAAGGTTGAACTTGATGGTCTTGGCATAGGGGCCTTTGTCTACCAGGAAATCTATCTGAAAGTTCTCCATCCCCGGATATATGAATTCCTCCACCACTTTGGAAAGGCGGTGGATCTCATCGATAAAAAGTATGTCCCCTTCCGACAAACTTGTCAGGATACCTATGAGGTCTCCGGCCCGCTCGATCGCCGGCCCGCTTGTAGCGGTGATCTTAGCGCCTTTTTCATTAGCGATTATATAGGCCAGAGATGTCTTGCCCAACCCCGGGGGTCCGGCAAAAAGCATATGTTCAAGCGGTTCGTTCCTTTTATCCGAAGCCTGTAAAGCTATCTCAAGAGAATTGACGACGTTCTCCTGCCCGATAAACTCCTTCAAAAACCTGGGCCGGAGGGAAAGGTTCATCACCACGTCATCGTCAGTCTCTCCGCCCCGGACTATCTCCTCACTGTTATCGACAAACTTCTCGCGCTGGTTACCGGCCATATTTACCCCTTCCTCTCCCTGTACACCTCGTTCAACAGCTCTTCGCTGGACCATATCCCGGGAGCCCGGGATATGGCCTTGCGTATCATGTTTTCCGCCTCACTTTTTTTATACTGCAGCTGCAGCAGGATCCCAAGCGCTTCCTCTTTTATATCTTCACGCTCTTCCGGCCTTCCGACAGCCTCATCCCGGATAAGCCCATATTTTCCGACCTTTCCCTGCAGTTTAGCCACTATGAGCCGGGCCTTCTGTTCACCTATACCGGGAAGCCTCTTAAGGCTTGCAAAATCCCCGGAATCAATAGCCCCGGCGATCGTTGAAAAAGGCTCCGCGAGGGCCTTACATGCCGCTTTAGGCCCCACCCCTGAAACGGAAATGAATTTTTCGAAAAATTCCTTCTCTACCTCATTCTGGAATCCGATAAGCACGGGAATAGCGCGCGACTGCTCCATCTGATAATAATGATATGTGACCAGCTCGACCTGGCCTGGCATCATATCGCCTCCTGCCGCCGTATCCTCAACGGAACCTGTTCCGGGATCCCGGACACCGCCTTTTACCAGGGCATTCATTACCGCGCGCGGGACCATGACCTCGTAACAAAGATCACCGGCACGTATGATCAGGGCCCCCTCGGTCTTAGCGACGATCTGTCCGGATATGCGTGAGATCATGTTTCTCCTGTGGAATGTTTTCGATACCAGTTCAGGGCGGGCACTTAGGTCCGCCCCTACTTCTTGCACCTTACCCCCATACCCTCTATACGCACGTATCCTATCGCCATCGCCAGCGCGTCGCTGATATCGACGGGGTCAGGATACGTCTTTAATCCCAGGATGGACCTGACCATGTTCCGGATCTGGTCCTTACTGGCCCGGCCGTTCCCGGTAACGGCTTTTTTTACGCGCGTCGCCGCGTAATTCACAAGCCGAACGCCGTTCTGTCCGCACGCCAGGCAGATAACCCCTCTCGCGTGCCCCATCAATATCGAAGTGGTAGGGTGTTTATAATGGGAATAGAGTTTTTCCAGGACAAGTATACCTGGACGATGTTCTTTTATAATGTCGGCTATATTCTCATGGATATGCGCGAGGCGAACCGCTATACCGTCCTCAGGGGCCGTCCTTATCACTCCCGCCTCTATCAATTTCAACCGATCCGGGTCATCCCCTTCGATCAATCCATACCCGGTCCTGAGCAATCCTGGATCAACGCCTAGAATTCGCATAATTTGATCAAACCATTCCGCCTCCAGCGGGGATATCGTTGTATTAGGGGGTCACGGCGATGGTCATGAGCCATGTAGGGGCACGGCGCGCCGTGCCCCTACGTCCCCCCGCAAACCGGCGATATCAATCGTTATTCTTTCTCTATTTCTCTAATAACATGGTCCGGAATGTCAAAATTAGCGTAGACGTTCTGGACATCATCATTATCTTCAAGGTCCTCAACAAGGCCCAGGATCTTCCTGGCCGTCTCGGCGTCTTCTATTTTTATGGTATTTTTCGGGACCATGCTCAATTCTCCCGACTCCACCTTGACTTTTTTCTTAGCGAGCCCTGTCCTGACCCTGTCAAAATCCTGCATCGCGCAGGTTATCTGGAAAAAATCCTCATCGCCGGTAAGGTCTTCGGCCCCGGCGTCCAGCGCTATATTCAAAAGTTCTTCTTCTTCGGCGTCTTCTTTTTTGACCATGAAAACACCTTTTTTCTCGAACTGGAACGCGACAGACCCGGCCCCGGCCATATTGCCGCCGCGTTTAGTGAATATACTGCGCACTTCACTGGTCGTGCGGTTCCTGTTATCCGTAAGGCCTTCTACAATAACGGCTACCCCGCCGACCGCATACCCTTCGAACGACACGTTTTCATAAGAAACCCCTTCCAGTTCCCCGGTCCCTTTTTTTACCCCGCGTTCGATATTCTCCGCCGGCATGTTGGCTTCCTTAGCTTTCTGGATAGCCAGGCGCAGCCTGGGATTCGCGTCCGGGTTCCCCCCGCCTTCCCGGGCGGCAACGGTTATTTCACGGATTATCTTAGTGAATATCTTGCCGCGTTTCGCGTCAAGCGCCCCTTTTTTGTGTTTAATACTTGCCCATTTTGAATGTCCGGACATGTGTGTAGCCTCCTTATAAGCTTTAGGCTATAGGCTATAGGCTATATATGACTTGCGCCCTCTACTGGTGTTCCTCTTCTTTCGCCCGCTTTCTTTCCGCTATGATCTTCTGGGCCACGAGGGACGGGACAGGATCATAATGGGAGAACGCCATGGTATAAGTCGCCCTTCCCGCGGTAAGGGCTTTCAGCTCATTGGCGTATTTATACATTTCCTCAAGCGGCATCTGCGCCTTCACGATCTGCATACCGCCCTCGGAATCCATTCCCTGTACCCTGCCCCGGCGCGAGCTTAAAGACCCCGTTATATCTCCCATGTTCTCCTCCGGAACCGTAAGTTCCACATGCATCACGGGTTCCAGAAGCACAGGCCGGGCTTTTTCGCAGGACTCCTTGAACGCATGCGCGGCGGCTATCTGAAAAGCGATATCTTTTGAATCTACCGGATGGGTCTTACCGTCATAAACGATAACCCGGACATCCACCACGGGATAACCCGCCAAGATCCCTTTTGAAAGAACGTTCTTAACGCCTTTTTCACAGCTTAATATCAAAGATTTAGGGATGGCCCCCCCCACGACTTCATCGACGAACTCAAAGCCTTCACCGCGGGAAAGCGGTTCTATGCGCATCCATACTTCGGCGAACTGTCCCGCGCCGCCGGATTGTTTCTTGTGACGGTATTTTGAGTCCCCGTTAGCCGTGATCGTCTCCTTGTAAGGCACTTTCGGCGTACCTGCTTCCACATCCACGCCATACCTGATCTTCATACGTGCAAGCACCGTCTTCAGGTGAAGCTCCCCCATCCCGGATACCACAAGCTCATGTGTCTGTTCCTCCAGATGCATCTGGAACGTAGGATCTTCCTCCACAAGTTTGGCAAGCACATTGGATATCTTATCTTCATCGGACCGGCTCTTGGGTGTTATCGAGTAGCTCATGGCCGGTTCCGGGGACTTAATAACTTTGAACCGGATAGATCGCTTATCCTCGCAAAGCGAATTCCCGGTATGCGTAGCTTTGAGTTTCGCGGCCGCGGCTATATCTCCGGCGATCACTTCGCCGGCGGATATCTGCTCTTTACCCTTCAAAAAGAACAACTGCCCGAATTTTTCCGGATTGCCTGAATTCGCGTTCTTCACCGTCTGGTTAGACAGGATTTTCCCCGACCTGACCCGGAATATCGATATGAGACCGGCATAAGGATCCGATATGCTCTTAAATACCTGCGCGGAAAAAGCTCCGTCGGCCCTGGGTTCCACTCTTACAGCCTCCGTTTCACCTTCTTTTTCCGCTTCAACGTCCCCCCTGTCTTCCGGAGAGGGCATATAATCGCGTATTACCGCCATAATCTCATCTATGCCTATCCCTTTTTCCACGGAGGCCGGGATAACAGGAATGATCTTCCCCGTACTGACGCCCGCCCTGAACGCTTTTCGCAGGTCCTCCGGGGATAAAGCCCCGCTTTCCAGATATTTTTCGAGAAGCGCGTCATCGGATTCCGCCACCCCTTCCGTCATCGCGTCGGAGATCCGGTCGGCGTTATCCTTCGCCTCACCCTGGAGCTTGTCCATACCTTCTTTCGTGAGCAGATCGGCCATTCCGGAAAACGCCGCCGCCGAACCGTTCGGATAACACAGCGCCACGCAGTTCTTGCCGAACTTTTCCCTGATGTTTTCCAGTACCTTATCGAAATTCGCGTTATCCTTATCCATCTTGTTTATAACTATCATCCCCGGAAGGCCCGCGGCCTGTGCCATCTTCCAGAACTTCGCTGTCCCGACCTGTATCCCGCCGGTAGCGTCCACCAGAAACACGGCCGCGTCAGCGGCGCTTATCCCCGCGCTTATTTCCCCTATGTAATCCGGATACCCCGGAGCGTCCAGAAGGTTCACTTTTACTCCGTCCTTCTCATAAAAAGACACGGATAAATTAATGGATGTCTTGCGTTCCTTTTCATCATCGTTATAATCTGATACCGTCGTACCGGCATCGACAGTTCCCTTTTTAGAGATCGCCCCGCCTTTTAAAAGAAGATTTTCCACAAGAGTGGTCTTGCCCGCGCCTGAATGGGATAAGAATACTACGTTACGGATGTCTTTAGTTGAAACAGTCACTTAAATACCTCCTTCGTAATAGTGGGGTCATTATCAGATTGGTATAGCAGTAACATATTATTATAATGTATGGATACCTTTTGTCAATTTATTTTGGGGCTTCCCTTAGACTTTCACATATGATATAATTTCGGGGTACCAATCAGACATTGTACTTATCATTTAAGGAGGTCACGATGACCACGACCGAATTTACCAATGTTGCCGCTGCCGCCTGCGCGGTATTGTCCGCAGTCATAGCGTTTTTTGTCGGCAATAGTTTCATTGACAAATTCATGGCGTTTTTTGCCATACTCCTCATTACAAATATTGTGATGTTCTGTATTGAATCGTTCAACATTATAATAAGGAAAAAATATTTCCTTCTGTTGATCGCTATTATCCTGATACCTTTTCTGTCCTTGCTTTTCCCGAAATTCAGGAACTTTATAGCGCCAGTCATTCCAAATGAAATAATCAGGATAGAATACGACCTGTCATCCCCTGGTTTCAACGAAGATAACAGGATGACGGTCCAGACGGATCTGGGCACATATACACTCGAACGTGTAAAAAGAATAAAACAGGACGTATACCGCATACATTTTCCGGCCAGAATACTGGGCGTCGAACACTTCTCGACCATTTACAGCGCGGAAAAAGGCCCTATGGAAAGCAAAACATGGGAGGAAGATAAAGATTTTATTATTATCGACGATTATATCGAATCCCTTCACGGACTTAATGAACATATCAATGAAGGCCAGGGGACTCATTTCATCGTGTACAGATACAGACAGGACCTTCAGGAATTCCTGAAATCTCCCAGCTCATTCTTCATTAAACAGGATTAATACACAAAGACCGGCGGGTACGGCGGTCCAGACTGGCCTCTGCGGCGCCGAAGAGTGGAACGATCATATTAGAGTTCAATTCGCCGCAGAAACAAATCGGACGTTCCTGGAAAAAAAATGTTCCAAGTACGTGCGCCCTGCCGGGCGCACTAATAAACTGGCTGGGATGCCAAAAAATTCTCTTCTCGCAAATCATTACTCTTTTCGCACCCAAAAAATATACCCGCCTCGATATACGCGTACCAGGTGAAAATCTTTCAGCCCGGCTGCGGCACAGGCAGACTTCCAAAACCTCAAAGTGGGGTATGCGCTCTTGTGTTCTTTATGCATACGGCCCTGAACTTTTACTTTCATCTGAATTCCCGTTGCCATGAAAACAATTGAGTTTAGAACCGTAAAAATCCACGAACCTATACTCGCAAGTCTTTCCCTTTTTTTAAACGCATTCAGCAAACATTGGATAGCATACATAAAAGATTCCGTATTTATCCAGACAATACCCTTTGGTCGAAGTATGTTTGATATTTTTCGCATCGTCATTTTGATATCGGTATAAGCAAGAACAAGCCGGCAAAATACGAGATCGAATGAATCATCGGGTATGTGCAAATCAACTTCCTCAACGGATCCTTGCAGAATTTTCGGTAATGGCACGTTTTCACGAGATGCCAAAGCCTTGCCAAGTTCAATATATTCCTGCTCCATCTCCAAGCCCATTACCGACTTTG
>JBDRFA010000041.1:0-8626 GCA_043819235.1 Candidatus Omnitrophota bacterium
GACATAAACGATTTTCGCGTCCATACCTCCGGCTTCGGCAACAATAACCTTCGGGGGCTTTTAGACTGGGCGATGAAAACCTTTAACTGTCCTGATGATAAGAAAAAAGCTCTGGATCTTCTCAAAAAACACGTCGGGCTCCCTCTTCTCGATAAAAACGAGATCTTCGAGTTGTTCAATCAAAGCAACGTTCCCTGGGAAAACACCACAAAAGAAGCTCAAATTTATATGGTCGGAGAGCTTGCCCGGGCCCTCGGCAAAGTCCCGGAGAATTTAAATGCGAATGATTTTCTGATAAAACTGCCTGTTTTCGACGGGAAAAGCCTCAGAGGATACGTAAACTGGATAAAAAGCGCAGTCCCGGGTAACGCTACTTCCATACAAAAAATAAAAGCGCATTTAGGCATCCGGATACATGAATCACTGGTCCTTCAATTTTATATAAACTCGTCGGGGACTATCGGTTTCTGGGAAATAACCACGCAGGAAGCCCAGGCTTATATGATCGGAAAACTTGCCCGGGCCCTCGGCAAAGTCCCGGAGGACTTAAATGCGGACGATTTCCTGATAGAACTGCCTGTTTTCGGCGGGAAAAGCCTTAGAAAATATACGAACTGGATAAAAAGAACCGTCCCGGGTAATGCTACTCCTATACAAAAAATAAGGGCGCATTTAGGCATCCAGATCCACGAATCACTGGTCCTTCAATTTTATATAAACTCGCCGGGAAATATCGTTTCCTGGGAAATAACAACAGAGGGAGCAAAACTTTTAATGATGCGGGAACTCGCCGCGGCCTTGAACAAAAAACCTATCGCTTTGCAACCGAACGATTTTTACGTCCCTGTCACCGCTTTCGCAGGCAACAACCTTCGCGGCCTTTTAGATTGGGCAATGAAAACTTTTAACTGTCCTGATGATGAGGAAACAGCGCTGGATCTTCTCAAAAAACACGTCGGGCTGCCTCTCATCGATAAAAACGGGATCCTCGAGTTGTTCAAAAAAGGCAGGCCCTTCTGGGCGAACACTACAAAGGCGGCTAAGCTCTATATGGTCGAATTACTTGCCCGGGCTTGCGACAAAGTCCCGGGGGCCCTGAATACGAACGACTTTAACAGAAAAAAGCCGCTTGTTTTCAACGGGAAAAACCTCGACGGGCTCCTGAATTGGGCAAAAATGGAATTTAAATGCGCTTCTCCCTCCGTGGCCTTAACCGTACTCAAAGATTATTTAAGGATAGCGCCCGCGCAGAAACCTGTCCTTGCCTTATCCTCTCATGACCTGGAAAAAACCAAACATATCCTGCGGGACTATAAAGTGGCGAAAGACCTGCCTGATTCCATAGACGCCCTATTGAAAGAAAAACTGCGATACGCCGATATTAGCGCATTGGCCCGGGACGCCAAAAAAGGCAATAAAGCAAGCTACTTTGTGCTTCTCTCTCTCTCTGACATATATTACCTTAGCTGTATTAAAAAGTTAAGCCGCTATTTCAGCGTCTCCTCAAACGTTCTATTCGAAAAAACTTACCCGTTCTGGGATATACTCGATACGACCCTCGCCCGGTGTAAGAAGAATGGCAGGTTCGCGGCATATTTCTACAAGACGCTTTACTGGAAACTTCATAATTTTTACCGGGAGGAGCTTCACGTTATCCCTCTTTCCGTCGCGCCGGAGTCTGAACTGGCGGCCCCGAACGACCCTTTCGATGACATTCGCGAAGACCCGGTCTTGCCGGCTAATGATAAAGTCAGCACCCCTAAATTCCAGGGTTCGCCATACGCGGTCTTCCTCAATCTGAAGAAAGCCGGCACTGCCGTCACGGCCGATGAGCTTTTATCAATGACAGGCGGTAAAATAAAAAGCCTGAAAACAATAATTGAAGACCTGCGTGTGCTGATACGCGGACATGTTGTGATATCGCAAACACGCCCTTCCGGCACGCTTTATTTCATTAACAAAAAACTTCCGGATGACCGGCTTGACAGGATAGAAAAACTGTTAAGCGAGGAATTCCAACCCGGTCTGATAACAAAAAAGAGGGAAAAATCCGAAAGATCGCTGGTTATCCGTAAACTCCGGGAGATAATACATTTCAACGCCCGTGAGACCGTAAAGTCGCTTACTGGAGATATTGACGCTTTATCGCGCAAGGCAAACCGTCTCCTGCTTGCGGAAAACCTTATTGCTTTTGAACAATCAATAACCGATGAACTGGACGACGATAAAAATAAATATCTTTTACAGTCGCTTATCCACAGCAGATTGGCCCAGCTTGAATCGGAATACCTTCGTCTCCGGTCAGAATGGATCACCCGCATATCTCAACACCCTCCTGATATCCGTCCCGAGCCCTCCGCAGCTCCGTCCGTGCGCCCGGCCACAAAGGAAAAAGAGTCTTTCAGAATAAAAATTGCCTCGGGCGGCAATCACGCGGTCTATAAGCTGCTGAAACAAGCCGAAACATTCATAAACAGCGGACAATGGGAAAACTGCCTCGAAACAATTATCAAGATACTGCAGATCGCGGTGATGAACCCTCACAAAGAACCCAACATAACCGCCATCAGACAGGTGGTCACCGCCTATAGCGCTTCCGGATACGCTTCTGAAGAATTATATCCCCTTTTAGAAAAAGTAGACGATATTTTGCATGGTTTCACGAAAAAACATCTGCCTGAACCTATGCGTAAACAGCTAAAATCTTACGTCCGGGGAATGCTGGAGGTTCGCCAAAAAGAGGCAAAAGAGCCGCGGGTAACGCAAAAAAAACTTTCTGTTTTCTTTGAAAAAAACACAGAAACCGACAGGAACACTATTCTCTCCCTTATCAACGAGAGCACACTGATCGACGACGCTTTTACCAGTATTTTCCGCAGGCCGGACCTGGCAAGCAGTGATGTTGAAAACATCACGGTATCTTATTTGTCCGAAGGCAGGTTTAAAAAAGTTTATAAGCTGCGCCTGAAATTACAAGACAGCCCTTATTCTTTCAATTTCCTGGTCAAGGCCGTAAAAAGAGACGTGGTGAAATCGGATACCGATTATCAATATGATATGGATTACGCGGAAAAACTTATGGAGATATCACGAAAAGCGAGAGAAAAAGACTTCAGCCTGCACGTGCCCATGGGCGGGTTGTACGAACATACCGAACCTGACGGGAAACAGCGGATCGTATTTTCCGAGGCGCTTATCCCTGAATCTATCCAGGCGCCTTCTCCCGAGGTGAAAGGCCGTGTTTCCGTCGCGGCATATCTCCGTTACTGGGAAGCGTTCGACAAAAAACTGTTCCTGCACGACCCAAAACCCGAAAACGTAGTGATCCAGAAGACCCGCGGCAGGTACAAAGCGACCATTATCGACATAGATAACGTTGATTTCGGCAGGTCCGTGCATCCGCGGGAATGGACGGACGCTTTTCTCATGTTCGGGTTCAGCTGCGAGAATATCGTTCTTGGTGTGATCGATGTTCTGTCCCCCGAAGAAGCCAGAGAATTTATATACGCTTCGAGTTTTATCCTGTCGCAGTCCGGAGACGCTCGCGGGAAAGAACTTCTTGAACTCTTCGAGATCGCGAAAAACGATAAAAGGTACAGACTACCCGGCCCCACAATAGCGTTTTACGTCGAGGCTATATCCGTTTACGTGAACGGAATGATCATGGATATAAATGAAGATGTCTCCCTGCTCGACCTGCTGCAGGATTGTTCCGTTGACATCGCGGAAACCGAGATCGCCTATAATGCCCACAGCCTTCAGGTCTCTGATCCTAAAAATAAGGAACAAGTCCTGGAATCCATAAAACTGTCCCACGGGGACCGGATCGAGTTCTGGCACAAGTCTACCGTTTTTGACCAGCCTACTTTGTTACCCGACGGTTCGCCGGCCTTTATTTTCGAACTGCTCCAAACGGTATTTGCTGATGAGTGGGTTCCCGCGGTAAAAATACGTGAATCTACCAGCGGCGGGATGCCTGACGGGCACCTTTCACTCGAGACCGTAAACCATGATCTTGGAACGCTTGTCTATCTGGGACTGGTTCAAAAAGACGGTTCCGGTGTCCACGCAAAATACTGGGTAACAGACCTGAGTCCCTCAGAAAGGAAAGCAGGGCAAACCGTCCTTGAGAAACTCGGCGCAAGGCCTTCCCGTGAACAGAAAGTTTCCGCGAAAAATGAACTGGAGCCGGAAATAAAATTTATCCCGGCTGACGAAAATATACCGGATCCTCCCTCTTCCCTGTTGGCAACTCCGGGGATAGGGTCTTTGTCCCTCACAGACAATACGCAGGAGTTCCTCAGGTCTGTCTTTCTGCAGGCATATGAATCGGCGCAACGTGACGAAAACGTTATCATAGGTATCGACACCACCTGGATCCCCGATATGCAGAAAGCGGCTATCCAGGGCCTGCTGAACAGGTTAAGCTATCTGTCGCGCAGACAGGGGCTGGGTAACATACAAATATACAGAAGACAAGGAACCGCCCTGGCAACCGTGCTCCTGAAAGAAGCGGAAAAGGCCGGGACCCCGCTTTCAAATGTACTGATCCTCGGCGACAGTAAGGTCCTTGATTCTGATACGTTTTCCCCTCTTAAAAACCCGCATGACGGAAAACAGGGAGCGTTTTTCGCGAAAGTGATCCTGCCGGACGGCTTCACGGAAACCAGTTATGTGCAGCTTCTTGAAATGCTCACGATAGCCATGAAACTCGCCTTCGGCGGATCCTTCCGGACCGACAGCCTCCCCGTAGATATAACAGAGGACGGCCGCAGATGTTTTATTTTCACCCCGAGAGCGACCTCCTTAGTGGAAGACCTCAAAACCATATACGATAACCAAAAAACCGCAATAACCGCCGCTTAATAGGTAATACCATTTTAACCTGAGTGGTATTGTTATCCTGAGTTTGATAACCGAATGGAACCGTTCACTATGCTCCTACCCGGGCCCCTCCGCCCGGCGCAAAGCTAAGGGGTCAGCCCTCGAAATTAGAAATAAGCTTCGCTATACCTTTCCTCAAACCCTTATCCTTCTTCATTTCACCTTCCACGCCCAAAGCGGCTTTGCTCACAGCTGAATATTTCATCCCAAAAATTTCCCCGATCTCTCTATTTGTCAAACCACTCATTTCCCTCAGCAAATATATCGCAATTTTTCGCACATTCTCTTTCCTTTTCCGGATCTTAAGATCTTCTATGTCATTTCCATATTCTTGCTTGATAAGTTCCAATATCTCTTCTTTATCAACATACCCTCTCAGCGCATTCTGATAGGAAACGTCCTCTCCGCTTACCCGTTCTTTCATCTGTCCTAGTTTCTCTTTTATGAATGCCGGAGGACCCAATAAAATCCCCCCATAAACGTTCTTAAAAGGCTCAATCTTCTCATCAATTGATGCCATCACAAAATCTTTGTATCTTTTCAATCCTGAATAAGTTATCTTTTCTATCGCTTCTTTATCTATGTATTTATCCTTGATCTTCCCTATGTACCCGTTGTAACTGGACCACTTATACTCCTCCGGCAATTTTACTATTCCTGCTTTAACCGGATTCAGATGGATATATTTTGTCAACTCCAGAAAATAACTGTCCTTATCTACAATTATTGATTTATATCTGCCCTGAAATAAGTGGCCTGCCTTTTTACGCTTTATATTGTAATACGTCGTATAGGAACCGTTGATGAAATGCATTATTTTGGATAAATTCGCCTGGAGGGTTTCAATCAGAAGATGGTAGTGATTTGACATTAATACATACGCATATAAATGAAACTTAAAGCGCTTCTTTGCCCGCAATACATACTCTAAAAATTTCTCATGATCAAATTCGCTTATATATATCTTCTTACGGTCATCTCCTCTGCTCGTAAGGTGATATAGCGTGTTTTCCGCTTCTAATCGATATGGTCTGGCCATGTTGTTATTGTAGCCGTACAGCTTCGCCTGCCACGTTATTTCTAATTTCGAGGGCTGACCCCTTTATTTCGTTTTATATTTTTAATTTCGGATTTCAATTGTTCAATCACATCGGGACGATTTGAATAGTTAATGCACCATTCATATTCTTTAATCGCAAGGTCGTATTGTTTTGTTTCTTTATACAGACGGGCTAAGCCCATTCTCGCTTGGAATTCATCGCCTTTCCCTTGGGCACACTCCAAAGCTTTCTTAGAATAAAGAATGGCATTTTCATAATCACCTTTCTTTTTACAATCCGAGGATAAATGTAAATTATCCCAAAAATTTCTAAAATTTCCTTCCTCTAAACTGTTCTTAAAAGCATCTATTTTATCCTTATCTTTAGCCATACCCCCAATAAGCATAGTGCTATTCTTTGTTTCATGTTTTGTGTGATATGTTAACTTGGGCTTATTCAACTTTGCAGAATATTGACTATATCCCCATAACAATAGAAAAGCAAAAATGAGCATTATAACTATGTATTTTATTTTTTTATTCATCGGTTCTCCCTTTCAAATTCTGTAGGGTCAACAACAAACACACCCCGTTCATTATCATAACTAATGCCATTTTTCATCGCAAAGTCTGTCATCCTAAGTGGGTCATTATCAACTACCGCTTCCGACAACTGTCGCATAAAAAAGTTCGTAGCGATATTTATTCCTCTTTGCTCTGGTGTTAAATTCGCATTATTAGGATTATACGAGAAATCACTATGTCTTGCACCAATTATCTCAAAATTGTAGTTCTCTATATCAAACTCATTTCCGTCTGCATCAAGTCCCGTAAAATTAACTGGGCCTAAGAAGGGGACAGGTTCATCGTCCCTGTTTATTAATGACAAAAAAGCCCCAGCAGGTCCTAGTTGCAGGGTTTGAAATATATCATCTATACCAAAAGCCGGCTGAGTCCCATAAACGTTTATTACCCTGTTAATATTATCGTTATTTATTATTTGCTCGCCGACATAAGGGCCTTCAAAGTTGAATATTGTATTAATCGGCATACCTGGATTATTGTTCAATGTTTCTACCAATGGTCTAAACTGACCTGAGTGTGAAAAATATACAATCTCAGCTGATAGTTGCTCCGGAGACAACTGACTTAGAAAACCATACAGTTCTGATGTTATTTCATTGGTAACTGGATTATATGTGGAGCTAACAGCATCCATTGACCACAGATATGAATTGCTCAACAACCCAAATAAACTGTTACTATGTTCGTAAGTAGTTATTCCAAAAGCATTATTCGGGCTTATTATTTCATCCGCAATTAAATCCTGCATAAATAGATTCATTATTGTTGGCGAATGTCCTTCTAAGCTATCATTCCCAAAACCATTACCAAAGAACATTATAGCTGTTAATGCTTGTTTTTTCTGTTCGTCGCTTAAAGTTGAAAATAGATTTATTTCCTCAGTTGTCAAATTTAAATTACCATTCAAGTCTAAGCCTAAATTCCCTTCCAAATCTACTGTCCATTTTAATCCACTATCAGTATTCTTGTACGATAAAAAATCATCGCCAATTGAGCAAATATACCCATCTCCAATAATCTTCCCACCATACAGTTGACCGTTTTCGCCTACATAAATCCCACCACCTTCAGCAGCAGGACTAATTCCAAACACCACTTCTCCATACAAATCTCTAAACTGCACATACTCCTGCATGCCGTTACTAATCATCTGATTAACCACGTAATCCCCGATAGTTTCAGCAATTTGCCCATTCATGAACTTTAAATCGCCATATGAGTCGGCAAAAAGGTTACCAAAAGCCTCATAATTACCATAACTATACCCATATAAATCGCTGTATCCTCCCGTACTATCTTCTCTAAAGTAAGCATATCCGTAATTATTTCCAAGGTTATCTTCAATCCCTACCTTGGCTACGTTCACGCCATCTATCAGTGTCGCCATTTCAAAAGTACTGTTATTTAACCTGTCCTGAAAATATTCACCTGCTGATAACCCGAAAGTATCTATGGCATTAAGGCTCTCATAATCGAATAAACTGACCCCGTAATTATTCATAGCTTGCTCGAAACCTTGATCCTGTATTTGGTTCGTGAAATCTTCTGCCATGCTTTGATAGCCTTGTTCCTGCCATGACCAATTTGCCATATCACTCGCATAATCATCTAACTTGAATTCGCTGGCTCCTGTAAGCGTATTGATTGACCAGTATTTCGGGTCGGATTTACATGGTTTGCCGCCCGTTGTTAACGCGTTGTCCGCAAAAGACCTGTACATATTACTGAATACGCTTGCTATGCCTGGGGCCAGTGAATTGAGCAATTGTGAACCCATCTGCTGTACTATTGGGGGAAGTTCTAATTCATCTAAGAGATAGTTTAGTCCTATTTGAGTTATACCTTGAGTTGCCCCTAAGATTGCTCCATCTATCCATGCGCCCGGGTCACCTCCTCCCGCACTAAACCCCATCTGCAAACTACTCCTGATCCCAATCCCCGCCAAATACGACACCTGCGGATCAATGCCCATGGATCCGCCTGCGTAGGTCACTCCGTAGTATGCGAGTTCGGTTGCGATATTCTTTGTAACGGAGTCGAAGGCTTGTTTCATTGTGGTATCGGGGTCGAGGGCGGCGCCGGTGAAGGCGGCGGTGGACATGGAGAGGAGACCGGTTA
>JBDRFA010000042.1:0-5985 GCA_043819235.1 Candidatus Omnitrophota bacterium
ATCCCGCCGCCATAAAAATATCTCTCGTGATCCAGCGTTTCGCTGAAACTCCCGGGGCTGAGCCTGTAAACGTCAAAATGGTAGAGTGGTTTTTCCCCGGCGTATTCTTTCATTATAACGAAAGATGGGCTGTTCACGTAAGAATATTCCCTGACCCCAAGCCCCCGTGCCAGGCCCTTGACGAACATCGTTTTGCCGGACCCCAGGTCGCCCGAAAGCGCGATAAAGTCCCCCGCGCCAAGGCACCTGACAACGCGGGCTGCCAGCTCCACGGTCTCTTCCGGCGATCTTGTGATCACAACTTTTGTCATACTCTGCCTGCTCATAAATGCCTGTACCCTTCCGGCTCGAGCGGGCTTTCTTCTCCGCTGTTCTTTATCAGTTTCAGGCCGGCCTTCTGCCGTGTAACCTCTCCTATGACAAAAAACACCGGCTTCGCCTTTCGCCTTTCCTGGCGCCGCATCAGTTTCCCCGCCTCACCCGCGCCCATCGTGAATAACAACTCGAAACTCTCCCCGTAGTACAACGCGTCCTGAAGGAGAAGGCCTCCGGAAAGAGGGATGGCGTGTTCGTATAATCTGCATCCCACGCCGCTCGCGCGGCATATACGCCATACGTCCGGGGCAAGCCCGTCCGAAACATCTATCATGGAACTTACCCTGTATTTCCCCGTTAGCGACCGCGCTTCTTTTAAGCGGGGTTCGAAATCCAGATGTTCTTTTTTACCGTTCCGCAAAGGCCCCGTGACCAGGACAAGATCCTTATCCCGGGCGCCTGAACGCGTGAGGAGTTTTTCCTTCTCGACAAAACCCATGATCGAAACGTCTATCACCAGCTTGCCGGAACGGTTGGTATCTCCGCCGACCACCTGTATGCCGTATTCGCCGCATATCTTAAATATCCCGTCATAGAGTTTACGCAACGTACCCTCGCCGGCGCCGGGTGGCACGCCGATACTCACGGTAATATATTTCGGGACACCGCCCATAGCGGCAATATCGCTGATATTCACGGCCACGGCCTTTCTCCCGATCTTCGCGTAAGGCGCGTCCTTGACCCGGAAATGCGTACCTTCAACAAGCATATCCGCCGCCCATAAAAGGTACCGGGCGGCATCATACTCAAGCACGGCGCAATCATCGCCGATACCGGCCTTCACCCCCTTACGCGCCTTCCCCGCACGCCTGCGTATATACTCGATAAACCCCAGCTCCCGCATATTCACCCTCTCCGCAACACACCCGCTATCTTCCGCCTGCCCGGACGCCTTATCACCCCGAGCTCCGTGACAATTGCCGTGATGAGCCCGGCCGGCGTAACGTCGAAAGCGGGGTTATACACTTTGACATTTTTATTCCGCGGCGTGACAAATATACCGTTTATCTTCGCGACTTCGAGAAAGGACCGTTCTTCGATAGGTATCTCTTTCCCGTCAGCCATCGAAAGGTCGAAAGTCGAGAAAGGCGCCGCGATATAGAACGGTATTTTATGATACCGCGCCGATACCGCCAAAGCGTATGTGCCGATCTTGTTCGCCGTGTCGCCGTTCGCGGCGATCCGGTCCGCACCCGTAATGACCGCATCGACCTTTCCGTCCGCCATAAGCGCGGCCGCCATGTTATCGCATATTACCGTACAGGGCATGCCGTACCTGCACAGCTCCCACGCCGTAAGCCGGGCACCCTGCAGAACAGGGCGTGTTTCATCCGCGTAAACCATCCGTATCTTATCTTTCGCGTCCAGTATCACGCCCAGAGCCGTGCCGTATCCGCCGGTAGCCAGAGCGCCGGCGTTACAATGCGTCAGGATATTCGACCCTTTTTTTATTAATTTTCCGCCATACCGTCCTATCTGACGGCATATTTTTCTGTCCTCGTCAAGCATAGCATGCGCTTCGGCAAGCATCGACGCCTTAAGGCCCCTGACGGAGATATCTCTCTCATTCTCCGAAAAGGCGCTCATGCGTTCCAGCGCCCAGAAAAGATTACGCGCCGTTGGCCTCGCCCCGGAAAGATATTTTACGACCCTTTTTATCTCCTTCCTGAACTGCCCCAGGCCTTTCACCCTACTGCCCCGCACCCCCAGATAAACCCCATACGCCCCCGCGAGGCCAATAGCCGGAGCCCCCCTCACCTTCATCACCCTTATAGCATCAAAAACATCCTCCGCCGTAACACACTTAACATACCGAACCTTCGCCGGCAACAACCGCTGATCGATCATCTCAACCCCATTATTCCTCCACCGTATCGTATCTATCATCCTCGCCATCCCTTCCCTCCGGGAACACCTGGCAACACTTCCAGAGGATGGCGTATGCCCGTATGGACGTTTAGCAGATCTCAGGATCTTTTATGACTTTTGAGGGAAAAAGTGTAAAAGACTGTCTGAGCCCGCGAAGCGGGCGAGTTTCTTTTACACCCCTCGAAAGTCAGAAAAGATCCGTTAAGAGATCTGCGTGTCCATACGGGCATACGCCATCCTCTGGCGGCTACCGACCGGAGATGTTCATGTCCCGAGCGCCCTCATCAGGAACACAACCACAACCATCCCCACGTTATGAATAATATGCACCGTGATGGACGGAATAAGCGACCCTGTCTTTTCGTAAAGATACGCAAGCAGCAGCCCCAGTGCCATTATCGGCAGGAATCCCACTACATGCGCGTGCAAAGCCGAAAAAAGAGCGGCAGTGCATACCATCCCCCCGAACACCCCGAGTTTTTCCCTTACCGCCGTATACATGAACCCCCTGAAGAATATCTCTTCCGCGATCGGCCCGAAAACGGCCGCGAACAGCGTCGACATCAGAAGGACCGACGTGGCTTTCTCTTTAATGAACAGTTCCACTATCGGCTGCATGGGCGGCTGATAGTGAAGCCACCGCGTCACAAAAAAAGTCGCTGCCATTATGGCCAGAAGAACTGGCAGAAGCGCGACATATCCCGTCAGAGCGTAAAAAAAAGCGGCGGCGGGCTTTTTCCATGTAAGGCCGGCGGTTCCGGCGCTCTGGCCGTATTTCCTGACAATAAAATAAAAGATCACGCTGATACCGGCGACATTCATTGCCGCCGTGTTGAACACCATCCTGAAATTATCGTTATACAAAACAGGTATGAACTTTGCGGCGAAACTCTGCAGTATCACGAAAGCGTAACCCGCGGACAGGAATATCAGCGTGACCCTCACGATATCCGTTATGCCCCATCGGGGCTTTTCCTGTTCGACGAGCCTTATCCCCAGGGGCCTCTTCTTGAACCAGCGCATAAGGAAATATATGTCCAGCAGGAACCCTATGAACAGCGCGAGAAGAATTGTAAGGTTGAAAAGCCCCAGGAACACATAAAGCCGCGGGTTGTCCCGGGCGAGTGTCTCTATCTTCTTCTGCCTGGTGAGCATTTCCTGTTTGTCGAAAAGCGCCATATTGCGCGGCGCGGCTTTTTTCCCGGACACGTCCGCGCCCTTTTCCGCCCGTTCTTCATGGATACCGGCCCGGTTAGATACGCTTTCCTCAAGGATCAGATAACTTATACCCGCGATAACTAACGCCAGCAATATATGGGAGACGTTCTTTAAAAGGACTTTCGCGGCTTTTTCCAGGCGCGGCTTTTTCCTGAAAGCCCGCCCGAGGAAATACCAGTCCAGAGCGATCCCGAAAACCACGAAACAGAACACGATAAGGTTGAAAACGGTAACGACGGAATACAGTAAAGGCTCTTCCGCCGCCGTACCGGATGTCTCCATATCCCGTTCCATGAACATCGCCAGGAACATGGTCATAACGAACGCCCCCAGCAGAACATACGACAAATTCTTCCACACGATCTTGAGCGCTCTCTTCATCCTCTTCATCCCCAACATCCCCAAAATATTCCCCCTGTCATAAATATTAAGCCCTCACGTCCGCCCGCCTCCAGAGTCTCGCCAAGGGTATTCGCTATGCTCCGTACGGGGAGGATCCACACCGGGCGGAGGGGCCCCGGTAGGAGCATAGCGAATACCCTTGGCGAGATCCCGCTCCGCTGGGGGAATCGACCCCTTACCCCACCACATCCAGCCGCCTTAACCGGAATTCGGCCCCTAGAACGTCCGTGATCTGGTGACATTTTGTAACGACTTTTTCGCCCGCCGCATCGAGGCACGTAACTTCTATATTGATGTCTCCCTTCCTGCACTCCCGGATAAAGTCAAGTATGCCTTCAAACGCTTTTTCCCCGAAAACCGACCTGCAAAGACGGTCATACTCTGCCGCGGACGGAGCGTTCAAACTGACCGATATCCTGTCAAAATAGTTGTCCAGGTCCGGGACAATGTTCCTGCCGCTTATCAGGTTACCCTCTCCGTTAGTTATCAGCCTCAGCCTGCCCCCTCTGGACTTCACATATTTAGCCACTTCCGTGACAACATTCAACCGGAGAGTGGGTTCCCCGTACCCGCAGAAAACTATCTCCTTATATTTCGTAACATCCCCCATAGCTTCTATGACCTGTCCGACAGTCGGCTCCTTATCCAGTTTGAGATCATGCCCTTTGACATAATCCGTGGCATCGCGGATACAAAAGGAACACCTGTTGGTACAACGGTAAGTGATATTAAGATAGAGTGAATCCCTTATGGGATAGGCTATCGTATTCCGCTTTTCGACCCCCAGCTTAAAAAGCTGATTCGCGTTATGGGTCGTTATCCTGGCCATATCGGCGGGGGACAACCCATGCATTTCGGCGTAAAGGTCAAGTACCCTGCCGACATACGCCGGTTCGTTCCTCTGGCCCCTGAAAGGCTTCGGAGAAAGAAAAGGGGAATCGGTTTCAAGCAGCAATCTCTCCGGCGGGACCTTTTCCGCCAGCATCTTGAGGTCTCCGGCTTTATCGAAAGTTATGTTCCCGGCGAACGAGACATACAGGCCAAGCGCCAGGATCTCCTTAAGGAGTTCCCGGCCCCCGGAAAAACAATGCACTACGCCCTTAACTTTGAACGGGCCCTGCTCTTTCAGGATGCCCAGAAAATCCTCATCGGCATCCCTGTTATGCATGATGACGGGCAGGTCAAGCTCGGATGCCAGCGAAAGACAGCTTCTGAAAAGCCTCTGCTGGTTTTCCGGAGAGGAATAACCCTTATAATGATCCAGGCCTATTTCTCCCACCGCGACAACCTTATCCCTCGTCACCGCCATGTTCCGCAGATCCGCCATATCGGAGGCTCTCGACTTATCCGCCCCGTGTGGATGTATCCCGACGGCCGCGAAAACGTCCTGGTATCTCTGGGCCAGTTCAACTGCCTCCCGGCTGCTCCCGGCATCCGTCCCCGGAACTATCATCCGGATCACACCGCTTGAAACGGCTCTCTTGACCACATCGTCAAGGTCCTCTTTATATTGCGGAAAATCAAGATGGCAATGCGTATCAATTAACTGCACCGTAACCTCCATATTCTGGACGTACACTTCCCCCCTCAGAAACAAGTATTACGCGGGAAGGGGGACAACCGCTATGCTCCTACCGGGGGCCCCTCCGCCCGGTGTGGATCCTCCCCCGTACGGAGCATAGCGGCCGTCCCCCTTCAGATCTAACCGTATCAAGATATCCCGCCTTCGTCGGGAACGCCTGGTGTGGGTGTTCCCGGAGGGGCATTAAACGACCGAGCGAGCATGGTATCCGCGCGAAGCGCGGATTCGCGAGGGAGTTTCTGAGTTCGATTTCCTGGCAACACGTTAACGCCTATCCAGGGAACCTTCTCATAGCCACGCAAACTTGCACGGTTTCCTCGCAGGGGAAATCGAACGTCCCCGCAGGGAATACCCACGTCAGGTATCCCTCGCTACTTAACCCCCCTCGAAAAATATATGCTTCTTTCACCAGCTAATCTATTACCTTTTGCCGCTTATTCCATCTCTCTGAAGGGAACCCTTGACATGCCTGGAGCGCTTTCCGGCGCCATGCCTTCCGCCGGCACCGCCCCCTTCAGGATCTTCCTGATGAAGACCTT
>JBDRFA010000043.1:0-3007 GCA_043819235.1 Candidatus Omnitrophota bacterium
AAAAGGAGAAAGATGTTCAAAACATTTTTAGTGGCGTTCATTCCCGTATTCGTCGCGGTTGACGCTATTGGGCTTCTTCCGATCTTTATTTCTTTGACCGAAGGGTTGAACAGGAAGGAACGGACACGGATAATCTTACAATCCGTAGCTACCGCGGTATGCCTGGCGATCAGTTTCATATTTCTGGGTAAAGCCGTTTTCAGGTTCCTGAACATAACCGTCGGGGATTTTATGGTGGCGGGAGGGGTACTGCTTTTCTGCATAGCGATAATGGACATCATTAACCCGGCGCATCAAAGGCGCATACCGGCGAGCGAGGCGGGGGCTGTGCCGCTGGGGACGCCTTTGATGGTGGGCCCCGCGGTGCTGACAACGGCCCTTATCATGATGGAGGAATGCGGCGTTTTTCCCACGCTGGCCGCGGTCCTGGCCAATGTTGCCCTGGCGGGTACGATCTTCATGTTTTCCGGGACGCTGATCAACCTGATGGGAGAGGCCGGGTCAAGGGCAATATCGAAAGTAGCGTCACTTCTTCTTGCCGCTATAGCGGTGATGATGGTAAGAAAAGGCATCGTATTTTTAGTTGTCCTGGGGGGCTGATGAGCCAGGATACGATCGTGGAGATAGACGGGGTGGGGGCGGTGTCGCTCGAAAAAAGCCGTCGTGCCCGCAGGTTGAATATTTCCCTGGGAACGCAAGGCAGGATCCGTGTCGCGGTTCCCTGGCATGTATCGATAGACAAGGCGGTGGAGCTTGTTTCCCGCAACGTTAAATGGGTCAGAAAATTTCTCTCAAAGGTAGAGAAGGCCCGCCGCGCTCATCATACCGTATCGCAAGGCCTTACCGGGGCAGGCAGGGAAAAAGCCGGGACAATACTGGCGGACAGGGTGTCCCGGCTGGCAGCGGAATACGGCTTTTCTTATAACAGGCTGACGGTTCGCATCCAGAAAACCAGATGGGGGAGCTGTTCATCTAAAAACAACATTAATATCAACGCCAAACTCGCGGAACTTCCGGAAAAAATCATGGATTACGTGCTCCTGCACGAACTTGTGCACACGAGGGTCAAGAACCACGGGAAAGATTTCTGGAAAGAACTGGAACGCTTCCTGCCCGAAGCCAGGGACATAGACAGGGAACTGAAGAAGTACCAGCTCACGCTTATGTGAAAGGGCAAATGGCCGGAGATCAACCGCTTTTTGCTTGCCATAATGAAGGAGTATGTTATAATTTCATGGCAATATTCGGGAAAAGATCGGGATTGAGGGATCTAACTTGATTTACAGAAAAAACATATAAAAAGTGCCGCGGTAGCTCAGCCGGTAGAGCAGAGGACTGAAAATCCTTGTGTCGGCGGTTCAATTCCGTCCCGCGGCACCAGTTAAAAAAGAGGGACAGCCCCAGCGGGCTGTCCCTCTTTTTTAACTGGTGGAACGACCGGGACAGATAATCAAATCGAGACGGAGTCCCGATCGTTCCGAGATTTTTGCCCATCCGGCTATCAAAAAGCAAAACAAGAATAAACCACAAGAGCTTTTCGCTATCCGGACGGTCAAAAATCTCGAGCCGCGCTCCGGGCGATTTCCCGGTCCGGGAAATCGTCCGTTCCCCGATAAAATTTAAAAGAGCTAATACCTTTTCTAAGGATAATCGGACAAGTGTACCCATTTTCAAAGCCAAAAGTATACCCCGTATGATTTTGGCGGAGGGGCTTGCAAAAGGGAAGAACATAAAGTAAAATTCAAGCGCAGGGGAAAGAAACGGGGGGTGCAGGGAAAATATGGGAAAAGCAAAAAAAGAGCATAAGGTCGATCCGAAAAATATTCTGATAGCGGCTTCGGAGGCTGTGCCGTTCTGTAAGACCGGCGGGCTGGCCGATGTGTGCGGGGCGCTGCCCAAAGCACTTAAGAAACTCGGGCATGACGCAAGGCTTGTCCTTCCGAGATACTGGGGTATCGACCACGACAGGTATAACCTTACCCTGGCGCTGGCTCCCATGGGGGTGCCGATGGGGGACCGTACTGTCTGGTGCGCTGTGCTGGAAGGTGAGGTGGACGGGGTTCCCGTATACTTTATCGACCACGAGGGATATTTCGGGCGGCCGGGGATCTATGACGACGGGAAAAGGGAATATGACGACAATGCCGAAAGGTTCGGTTTCTTTTCCCGCGCGTGCATACAGCTGTGCCGCGACCTGCGTTTTCGCCCGGACATCATCCATTGCAACGACTGGCAGACGGCGCTTATCCCGGCGTATTTGAAGATACTGGATAAGGACGACCCGTTCTTTTCGGGGACCGCTACGGTCCTGTCCATCCATAATATCGGGCACCAGGGAATATTCAAGCCGCGGTTTTATCAGTTCCTCGGCCTGGGCGAGGAAAATTTCATCGAACCCAGGTTTGAAAGTTTCGGGCATATACATTTCATGAAAGGCGGGATCTTTTATGCCGATTGCATAAGCACCGTAAGTCCGTCCTACGCGGAGGAAATATTGTCGCCCATAGGAAGTAACGGCCTTGCCCCGTACCTTGAGAGGCGGAGTGACGACATTTACGGCATATTGAACGGCGCGGATTATGAGCACTGGAACCCGGAAACGGACCCGCTTATACCCGCGCGTTATTCGGCCCGGGACCTTTCCGGCAAAGCCGAGTGCAAAAGGGCGCTTCAGAGGGAATTCAGGATAGCGGAAAACCCGGATGTTCCCATAATAGGCGTCGTTTCCCGGTTTGTGCAGCAGAAGGGCCTGCAGCTTTTGGCCCCGGTGATCAAGTCGATAGTCCGTGACATGATAGTGCAGTTCGTTTTTCTGGGCGCGGGAGAGAAGTCTATGGAGGATTTTTTTGGGGGGCTTCCGGCGCGGCATCCCGGGACCATAGGGGCCTGGATAGGGTACAATAACGAAAAGGCGCATCTGATCGAAGCGGGGTCCGATTTTTTCCTCATGCCGTCGTTATATGAACCGTGCGGGCTTAACCAGATATACAGCATGAAATACGGCACG
>JBDRFA010000044.1:0-4956 GCA_043819235.1 Candidatus Omnitrophota bacterium
GGGTTGCCGTAACAAAGAGCGTAATCCGGTACGTCTTTCGTCACTACGGCCCCGGCCCCTACGAACACGTATTTCCCGATATTATTGCCGCATACGATCGTAGAGTTGGCCCCGAGGCTCGCGCCTCTTCCGACCACGGTCTTCCGGAACCCGGTTTCCCTGTCACGCGGATATTCCGACCGGGGGTTGAAAACATTGGTGAAAACACACGACGGCCCGCAGAACACATAATCCTCAAGCTCGACCTTATCGTATATGGAAACGTTATTCTGTATCTTCACGCCGTTACCTATCTTCACATCACTGCTTATGAAAACATTTTGCCCTATTATACAGTCCTTTCCTATGCTGGCGCCTTTGGATATATGCGAGAAATGCCATATCCTGGACCCGTCACCGATAACCGCCCCCTCGTCAACTATGCTTGAATCATGAACAAAATATCCCTTTCCCATTTCCCCTCCTTGAATTCCATGCTATCAATACTCTCACGTCGTCCCGGACCAACCCATTGTCCCCTTCATCACAAACTCACCGGTACCCCGTTATTCGCCAGGGATTCCTGCGCCTTCTCCAGGATCTTCACGACGTCAAGGCCGTTCTGCCCATCGGTCAATGGCTGTCTCTTATCCCGTATGCAGTCCAGGAAATGCATACATTCCAGGCGTAAAGGTTCCGACATATCCACCCGCGGCAGATAGATATCACCCGCGCGCAAGGTCAGATAATCGCCGTAAGAATCAAACCCGGACTTTTCCCTTTCCCTTTTGTCTATCCCCTTATCATATATCTTTATCTTCTCGACGCTCTGGATATCGTCGAAAACCAGCATCTGTTTGCTCCCGACTATGGTAAGCTTCCTTTCCTTATGCGGATCGAGCCACGATATCTGTATCTGCGCCATTTTGTTGTCTTTAAAATACAAAGACAGGAACACCACATCCTCAAGCCCTTTTTGCAGGTAATACTGCCCCCTCGCGGAAACATCCTTGACCTCGCTGCCCAGAAGATATAGCAGCATGGATATATCATGCGGCGCGAAACTCCAGAGCGAATTCTCATCTTTCCGTACCGTACCCAGATTCACCCTCTGAGAATACGCGTAATATACGTTACCGAGCTTCCCGCTGTCTATATACTCTTTTATCTGCCGCAGAGCGGGATGGTAAAGCATTAAATGCCCTACCATGAGGATAGCCTTCTTCTCTTTCGACAGTTCCACCAGTTCCCGGCAATGGCTTTCCTTAAGGGCCATGGGTTTTTCGACATAAGTCGCCTTACCCGCTTCAAGGGACATCTTCGCCAGTTTATAATGTTCGACAGCCGGCGCGGAAATAACGACCCCGTCGATCTCCGGATCGGAAACGATAGCTTCAAAATCCGAAGTTATCTTCTGGGTACCGTAAGTCTTCCTGACGGATTCCAGGACCTTTTTATCCACATCACAGCAGGCGTGCAGGACCCCGAGGTGATGGTAATTACGCACCAGATGTCTCCCCCAACTGCCTGCGCCGGCAACACCGATCTTCAGATCATACATGTTTTTTCTCCTTATTGTTTAGCCCGATAAGCCCCATCGCCACCAGAACACAAATAGCCGTAAAAACCATCCTCGCCGCCAGCATAACCGCCCCCCATCTGACCGCGAGCCCATGCATTATATCAGGTAACCCCGGCAAACTTAAGAAAAGATCCGGGTTCAGGGGGGCGAAAAGCGCCGTAGTGGTCAACGCGCTGTTCAACGCGTACAGAAAAAGACATGATATCTGCGCCCAGTATACCCATTCCGGCACCATACCCAGACAAACCGTTACGATAAGTATCGGCATCACCCATACAAAATAATGGACAGGAACGAAAAACACGGTATAGACCAGCATTAATACCGAAACGGCCAGTCCGGGGAAAAATATATCCCGGCCCTCTTTCCCGGATACAACGCACCGATACAGCAAAAAAACATACAGCGCCGCAAAAACGGCTTTCGGGATAAATTCCCATGACATCCCCGTAACCTCAGCGACATAAAACCGGGGAAACAGGGAACCTATAACCCCCTTACCCCCTGAAAGATACAGCGGCAGCAAAACAACGATAAAAGGCACAGCCACCGCCGTCAGGTTCCTGACCAGCTCTTTGCCCGAACGGGTCAGAACTATCATGAAAGGCAGTATGAGAAAAACCGGGAACGTCTTGAACAACGCCGCCACGCTCAGTAAAAAGAACCCCCACCATATTCTCCGCAGCTTTATCATCAGGATCGACAATATCGTCAGGGCCGCGGGCATGATGTCCACCTGGCCGAACATATAAACGCCATACAGTATCACGGGGTTCACGCTCCACAATTTCAAGGCCCTCTTCTTCGAACGGCCCTCATCCATATACCGGACCACGCAAAAAACGCAGAGAGCGTCAAAGAACGCGTACGGCAGCTTCATAAAGAAAAGATGCCTGAAAATGTCCGCCGAACCTTTATTCGCCGCCAGCCACTCCCCCAAACCTCCGAAATAAACGGCATGTATCCACCTGTCAAACCCCGCGTCGAAAGGCCTCATGAGAAACTGGAACGCGCCCAGGACATAATACGTCATAGGCGGATAATACGACCATACCCTTTCCCCGCTGAAATTCAGGTCTATATAACGGTAAATGTCGAATACGCCCTGATAAGCCAGTTTACTGGGGAAATAATTCACGAAGATCACATCCGAATGCGCGGCAAAGACCATAGCCGCCAGCCTTAAAAGGGCCGCTACGGATACCCATAGTACAATATCCCGTATCTTCAGTCTTTCATCTTTTGCCGACACCTTATCTCGCCACCTCCCTCAAGAACAGCCTCACATAAGATAATGTCGTCTTTAATATCTTCATTTTACTTTTACCGATCCGTCTGGAAGACCGCAATATCATCGGCACTTCCACCGCCCGGACACCCGTTTTCTGAAGTTTCAGCAGGATATCCACCGCACACAGAAAACCGTGCTCCTCTATGAACCTGTTGCCGTAAACCCGGTAAGCCTTTGACAATATTTTCGAACGATAGCACCTGTAGAACGAGCTGAAAGTTTTTATATCCTTGTCGAGGGAAACCATCCTTACCAGAAAATTGGCCCCGCGGCTCAGGACCTTCCGGTAAAGATTAGTGCCTTCCACACCGCCGTCCTTAGCATAACAGGACGCCAGTACGAGGTCATGCCCTTCCCCCGTCTTCGCGATCATTTCATCCAGCACACCCATATCGCTGGTATTGTCCGCCTCCATCGTAACGACGATATCTTCTTCCCCGGCGAATTTGAGCACGGCCCTGAACCCCAGGTCGAAAGCCGCTCCGGGCCCCATATTCCGGGGATTGGAGACCACTTCCAGCGACATCCGCGTTTTCAGGGATCCCGCTATTTCCACCGTGGAATCATCTGACCCGTCGTCGGCTATACATACCTTATAGTCCAGTTTTCTGCTCTGGGCGTACTCATGTATATTCTCGAGCAGGCGCCCGATATTTTTTTCCTCGTTATAAACGGGCATCAAAAATATTATCATCCGGATATCCCTTTCTGCCATTGTATGGTTAAAGGCAAACCTCCCTCCAGTTGGACGACAGCCCTGAACCCCAGCATTTTTTCCGCCTTGCTGATATCTGGGATCCTTCTCATGACATCTTCATATCCTTTGGAAAGCGCGTCATAAGGTATGATCTTTATTTTGGGTTTGGTGTTGCCTCTCACCATCTTCCATATCATCTCGGCGAGCCCTCTTATAGTTATTTCCCGGTCGTTCCCGATATTGAATATCTCTCCGCCGGAATCCGGGCTGACCGTGGCCAGGTATACCCCCCTCACCGTGTCGTCGATATAGGTGAACGACCTTGTCTTGCTTCCGTCGCCATGAAGCGTCATGGGTTTATTGTTGAGCGCGCAGTCGATAAAGACCGACTGCGGGCCGCCCCACCATGTCGTGTTCTGGTTGGCCCCGTACCCTCCGAAAAACCTTATTATCACGGATTCCACACCGTATTTTTCCTGGTAAGCGAAACAAAGATGTTCATCGAACATCTTTGAAACCGCGTATGCCCAGCGCTTAACCGAACTGGGGCCTATGACAAGATCCGAAGTCTCGGAAAACGGAAGTTTCGCGTTCTTCCCGTAAACATCGGAGGTGGACGCGAAAACGAATTTAGCCTTCTTATCCCGCGCGATATCAAGCATCGATTCCGTCCCCTTGGAATTTATCATCAGGGTGTCCATCGCGTTCCCGTACCGCGGTATCTTGAACGCGGCGAGGTGCACGATATAATCGAACCGGCACCCCTTAAATCTCTTTTTCAGGCCCTCATGGTCCCTGACATCGGCCTTGATGAAGTCGAAACTCCCCGTCTTTTCAAACCCGCTGATATTCCTTTTGGCCCCCTGGGAAAGGTTGTCTATCCCCGTAACCTTATAACCTTCTTTAACCATCAATTTAGCCAGGTTCGACCCGATAAAACCCGCCACACCCGTGATCAGCACTCTGTCCTTTTTAATTTTTCCCATTTAACCTTCACCTTTCGTTTTTGATCTTTATTATTAACCTTTTGCCCGGCCCTTCGCGAAAGAAGCCAGGAGCCTTACTATTTTCCCGCTCGTATCCCCGTCACCATAGCACTTCTTCTGAGCGCCCGGTGACCTTTCGGCGTTCGCCTCTCTGATCAATTTTTTCGTATCCGTCCCCAGGAGCATGTTCCACCCGTTATCCAGAGTCTCCACCCACTCGGTGGTATCCCTCACCGTCAGACACGGTACTTTGAAAAAATACGCCTCTTTCTGCACCCCGCCCGAATCCGTGATGATCTTGCGGGCGTTCTTCTCAAGCTGGATCATATCCAGGTACCCCACAGGTTCGATGACCTTCACATTTCCGCTCTTTAGAAGATCCTTGAAAAGCCCGAACTTCTTCAACATCTTTTTTGTCCTC